>JANPCL010000192.1:0-26016 GCA_031430915.1 Hyphomicrobiales bacterium | reverse complement strand
TGTCATCATTGTGCGAATTATGGACTTGATTCTTGCCATTCCAGGTCTGGTGCTGGCCATCCTCATCATCGCTGTCATCGGACCAAATCTGACCAATACCATTGTCGCCGTTACCATCGTTTATCTGCCGCGCTTCGTGCGGCTGGTGCGTGCGACGGCTATCAATGAATTGACCAAGGATTATGTCACAGCGGCGAAAGTTGCAGGTGTAGGTCCGTGGCGGCTGATGTTTGGAACGGTTTTACCAAACTGCATGGCTCCGCTTATCATTCAGGGGGCACTTGGCATTTCTGACGCCATTCTGGAAACCGCAGCCCTTGGATTTCTCGGCTTGGGCGCTCAGCCACCAACACCCGAATGGGGCTCCATGCTGGCCGACGCGCGCGACCTCATCACATCAAACCCTTGGGTGACGGCCTTGCCGGGCATTGCAATACTCATCACTGTGCTTTCGATCAACCTGATGGGCGACGGTTTGCGTGATGCGCTTGATCCCCGGTTGAGGAGAAGCTGAAACGTGCCCCTCCTCGATATCGAAAACCTGACCGTTGAATTCAAAACCCATAGCGGGTCATTTCGCGCGGTTGACCATGTGTCGCTGCATATCAACGCAGGCGAAACACTCGCGATCGTTGGTGAATCAGGCTCTGGCAAATCCGTGTCGATGCTGGCCGTCATGGGTCTGCTGCCATGGACGGCCACCATCACTGCAGACCGCATCAACTTTGATGGACGCGACCTGTTGCGCATATCACCCGATGAGCGCCGCAAGATTACTGGCAAAGACATGGCGATGATTTTTCAAGAACCCATGAGCAGCCTGAACCCTTGTTTCACCGTGGGCTTTCAGTTGATGGAAGCTATGGCCACCCATCTCGACCTTGACAAAAAGCAACGGCGCAACCGTGCCATCGGGTTGTTGGAGGAAGTGGGGATTCCCGCACCTGAAACCCGTCTGTCGTCTTATCCGCACCAACTCTCTGGCGGCATGAGCCAGCGCGTCATGATCGCCATGGCGTTGGCCTGCAATCCCAAACTGCTGATTGCTGACGAGCCAACAACCGCACTCGACGTGACCATACAGGCGCAAATTCTTGACCTGCTGGTGCGGCTGCAAAAAGACAAGGGCATGGGACTGGTGTTGATCACCCATTCCATGGGCGTTGTCGCTGAAACGGCGCAGCGTGTCAGCGTGCAATATGCGGGGCAAAAGGTTGAGGAACAGCCCGTTGCAGGTCTGTTCGGCCAGCCGCGCCATCCCTATACGGCGGCACTGTTGGCGGCTCTGCCGGAACGCGCCACGGGTCGCAGGTTACCATCGATTCCGGGCGTTGTGCCAGGTCAGTTCGACAGGCCAAAAGGCTGCCTGTTTTCGCCGCGTTGCAGCTTTGCAACTGAGCTTTGTGTGATCTCACCACCCCCCATGAACAAGGGCGCGCTTTGCCATTACACATTGGAGTTACCGCTCTGATGACCCAAATCCTGAAAGCAGAAAACCTCACCCGCTATTATAGAGTTTCGCGCGGCTTGTTCTCGGACGCCGCAACACTCAAAGCTGTTGACGGCGCAAGCTTCACACTTCAGCGCGGTAAAACGCTTGCTGTCGTCGGTGAATCCGGCTGTGGCAAATCCACCCTGGCGCGGTTGGTCGCAATGATTGAACAGTCGACATCAGGTGCGCTCAATATCACGGGGCAAAATATAGTCGGTGCAAACGCGCAAACTTTGCGCACCCTCCGCCCAAAGGTGCAGATGGTGTTCCAGAACCCCTACGGCTCCTTAAATCCGCGTCAAAAAATCGGCTCCATTCTCGAAGAGCCGTTGTTGGTCAATACCAGCGACACCCAAACTCAACGCACCGAAAAAGCCCGCGCCATGATGGTGAGTGTGGGGCTGCGGCCGGAGCATTACGACCGCTACCCCCACATGTTCTCTGGCGGCCAGCGCCAGCGCATTGCCATCGCCCGGGCTTTGATGCTTGAGCCTGAAATCCTCGTTCTCGACGAACCTGTATCTGCTCTCGACATTTCCATTCAGGCGCAAGTCTTGAATCTCTTGGCTGACCTGCAAGAGAAGCATAACCTCGCCTATCTCTTCATCAGTCATGATTTGTCCGTTGTGAAACACATCGCCAATGATGTGATGGTCATGTATCTGGGACGCGTTGTGGAGCAGGGGGCCAGAGCCGACGTGTTCGGCAATCCGCAGCATCCCTATACGCAGGCCCTTCTCTCGGCCACACCAGCCCCTGATCCGACGCGAAAGCACAAGCGCACCATTTTGAAAGGCGAATTGCCATCGCCCTTGTCGCCCCCCTCGGGTTGCACCTTTCATCCACGCTGCCCGATAGCTTTTGCTGAGTGCGGCAAAGTGAATCCTGTACTGAAACCACACAGCCAAACCTTGGCCGCGTGTCTGGCCTTGGAAACATCTCGATGACAAATTCGTCAATTTCCAACTTGCTCGAACGACGCCGTAAATTACTCGGGCCTAATGTCGCTACTTTTTATGATGAGCCCCTGCATCTCGTGAAAGGCGAAGGTGTGTGGTTGTGGGATGTTGATGGCCGCAAATATCTCGACTGCTATAACAACGTTCCCCACGTTGGCCACTGCCATCCGCGCGTGGTTGAAGCGATTTGCAAACAAGCCTCTACACTCAATACGCACACGCGCTATTTACACACATTGGTGCTCGACTATATCGAGAAACTGACGGCCACCATGGCACCGCCTCTCGCTGCTGCCACCATGACCTGCACGGGAACCGAGGCCAATGATCTGGCCTTGCGCGTGGCCCGCGCCGTGACGGGCAAAACCGGCATCATCGCCACCGACCATACATACCACGGCAACAGCATGGCGGTGTCACAACTCTCTACCACCAGCAGGCCGCAGGGGCCCGCTTTTGACAACGTGCGCTTCGTGCCAGCACCCGACAGTTACAGACCGCCGACCCTCAACAACAAAAGTCCTGCCGAGTATTTTTCTGATTGTGTTGCCGAAAAAATTGCTGATCTTGAAAAGGCGGGTCACGGTTTTTCCGCCCTGCTCGTCTGTCCCTATTTCGCCAATGAAGGCTTTCCCGATCAGGAAGAAGATTGGTTGAAACCCGTGGGCGCCGTTGTGAAAAAGGCAGGCGGGCTTTTGATCGCTGACGAAATTCAGCCGGGCTTTGGCCGCCTTGGCAGCCACATGTGGGGCCACCAGCGTGCAGGCGTATCACCTGACATTGTGACGCTGGGAAAGCCCATGGCCAATGGTCACCCCGTGGGTGCCATGGTGACATCGCAAGATTTGATGCAAACCTTTCGTGCCCATTCGAAATATTTCAACACCTTTGGTGGTAACCCCGTGTCGTGTGCCGCTGCCATCGCAACACTTGACGTCCTGCAATCCGAAGATTTGATGCAGAACGCGCAGGATGTTGGTGCTTATGCAAAAGCGGGTCTGCAGAAACTCGCTCTCCAACATGAGGTCATTGGTGATGTGCGCGGGCGAGGATTGTTTTTCGGTGCGGAAATGGTGCTTGATCGCAAAACCAAATCTCCTGCCACAAACTTCGTCAAAAAAATCGCAAACGAAATGCGCCGACGTGGTGTCATCTTGAATTTTATCGGCATTCACTACAACACCTTGAAGATGCGGCCACCCATGCCCTTCAGCCGCGCTAATGCTGACCAGATGCTTGAAACCCTGGACGAGGTTTTGCGCGTCACACCCCTCGAAGCCTGATGCTTGCGTTGGCTGAAAGGACGATTGCGAAATGGCCTCTGACGGTGACCGGTCTCACACTTGCAGCCCATCGTGAAAATGCTGTTTTTCGCGTTACCGCCAAAGAAGGCAATTATGCCTTGCGCCTGCACCGGCAGGGTTATCGCACTGACGTAGAATTGCAATCTGAACTGCATTTCATGACCGCTTTGGCTGAAGCGGATATTGGCGTTCCAACACCCGTCGCAAGCCGCAGGGGCTTACGTGTCGAACATCAAGAACAAACTCAAGTAAGCTTGCTCACCTGGCTGCCAGGACGGCCCTTGGGTACCACGGGCGTACCGCTGGACTTGCAAGATCGGTTGGGCACATTTGAAAGACTTGGCCACCTCATTGCCACCATGCACATGGCAACTGATGCCTGGCAGCAGCCCCAAGGCTTTACCCGTCAGGCCTGGGGGCTGGACGGTTTATTGGGAGAGCAACCACAGTGGGGCCGCTTCTGGGACAACCCTTTCCTGAAAGCGGATGAGAAAACAGTGCTCAGCCTGGCCCGGGAAAAACTGAAAAACAATTTATCCTCACGCCCCTTTGACATGGGATTGATACATGCCGACCTCGTCAGTGAAAACATCTTGCTGGATGGCGACCATCTGCGCGTTATAGATTTTGATGACAGTGGCTGGGGCTATCGGTTGCAGGATATTGCAACAGCCCTTGTAAAGCACGAGTCCGAGCCGGATTTTGCTGCTTTGAAGCAAGCATTGTTCGCAGGATACTGTTCGCTGCGCAATCTGAATATCGTAGACGTTGAGACATTCTTGCTGCTACGTCATCTTAGCTACGTCGGCTGGATAGTTCCGCGCATGGCGGACGAGGCGGGCCAAAAGCGCTGCACCCGCTTTATTGCAAATGCCGTGGCCAAGGCGTGTGTTTTTTTGAAGTAATAGCGATACCCAAATGTGTAAAGTTCCCAACCTTGTGATCTTTTAAAGCCTTTGGCTGAGGGATTGATCGACAGTTCCACAGTTGGTAGCTTCAAATCCAAAGTGAGTAAGTGCTGCAAATGAATATATCCCAAGGCAACGCAGTTGCGCGAAATCCTGGCTCCCCCTTGACCCTGGCTTGGTTCGAAAACGTGCAAGTCAACACCAGCGCTTCCGAACGTCGTGCCGCAACCTTGACCACGCGCCGCAACGTTAAAAAAGAATATCAGGCGGCTTGGTTGGTGAAGGCACTGCAATGCATTGACCTCACAACATTGGCGGGAGACGACACGCAAGCGCGGGTCGAACGGCTCTGCGCCAAGGCCAGACACCCGCTGCGTGATGATATTGTCAAAGCCTTGGGTCTTGCTGCCAATCCGCCAAAAGTTGGCGCGATTTGTGTATATCCCGCCATGGTGCCCCATGCCGTGAAGGCCTTGCGCGGCTCTGGCATACCTGTCGCCTCGGTGGCCACTGGCTTTCCAGCAGGCCTCACGCCTTTGCCTTTGCGACTTGCCGAAATCAGATATGCGGTGGAGCATGGGGCCGAGGAAATAGACATTGTGTTGTACCGTGAACAGGTACTGAAGCAGGACTGGCAATCGCTCTACGATGAGGTGGCGGCCATGCGCGAAGCCTGCGGGCCCGCCCACATGAAAGCCATTCTCGCAACAGGTGATCTTAAAACCCTGCGCAATGTCTACAAGGCCTCAATGGTCGCCATGCAGGCAGGGGCTGATTTCATCAAGACCTCAACGGGCAAGGAAGATGTCAACGCAACCTTGCCCGTGAGCCTGACCATGGTGCGCGCTCTTCGCGATTACCACGAGCACACTGGATATCAGATCGGCTTCAAGCCTGCGGGCGGCTTGCGTACGGCGAAAGATGCCATGGCCTGGCAGATCCTGATGAAAGAAGAATTGGGCCGCCGCTGGCTGGAACCTGACTTGTTCCGTATCGGGGCAAGCGCCATGTTGGCTGACATCGAACGCCAACTCGAACATTTCGTGACTGGCCGCTACGCTGCCTTGTCTCACCACGCCCTTGCCTGAGGACCACGCCATGCCCACCGTTTCAGACATTCTCGATAGCATGGACTATGGCCCTTCGCCGGAACAAACCAACCATGTGAGAGATTGGCTGACGCGTCATGCGTCTGGCTTTGGTCATTACATCAATGGCGCGTTCACAGCCTCAGCAAGTGACGCGTGGATTGATGTGCGCAATCCGGCGAATGGGGAGTTACTGGGCCGCGTGGCACAAGGTTCTGCCAGCGATGTTGATGCCGCAGTGAAAGCCGCCCGCGCTGCCTTTTCATCATGGAGTAGTTTGAGCGGCCATGAACGCGCAAAACATCTCTATGCATTGGCCCGGCACATTCAGAAACGTGAACGCTTCTTTGCTGTGCTCGAGACTATGGACAACGGCAAAACCATTCGCGAGTCTCGCGATATTGATATTCCCTTGGTGGCCCGGCATTTCTATCACCACGCGGGATGGGCGCAGTTGCTTGCAACTGAGTTCAAAGACTTTCGACCTGTGGGCGTGTGCGGGCAAATTATTCCCTGGAACTTTCCGCTTCTGATGATGGCGTGGAAAATTGCACCCGCACTTGCTGCAGGAAACACAGTGGTGTTGAAGCCCGCCGAATTCACACCCTTGACCGCGCTGGCCTTTGCAGAAGCATGTGTTGAAGCAGGTCTGCCGAAGGGCGTGATCAACATCGTGACGGGCGACGGTGAAACCGGTGCAGCCTTGGTCGCCCACACTGACGTGGACAAGATAGCCTTTACAGGCTCGACTGACGTTGGCCGCATCATCCGCCGTGAGACAGCAGGTAGTGGCAAAAAGCTGTCGCTGGAACTGGGTGGAAAGTCACCCTTTATTGTACACGAGGATGCTGATTTGGACGCGGCCGTTGAAGGTGTAGTTGACGCGGTGTGGTTCAACCAGGGCCAGGTCTGCTGTGCAGGCACTCGCTTGTTGCTGCAGGAATCGATTTCAGATCGCTTTATCGCCAAACTGAAGCGTCGCATGAACACGTTGCGCATTGGTGATCCCCTCGACAAATCAACTGACATGGGCCCGCTGGTAGATCAGGTGCAGTTGGATCGTGTGACTTCCATCGTCAACAAAGGCAGAGCGGAGGGCGGAACTCTCATTCAGTCCTCTTGTCCCTTGCCGGCCAAGGGCACTTACTTTCTGCCATCCCTGTTCGTGGATGTTGGACCCTCATCAACCGTCATGCAGGATGAAATTTTTGGGCCTGTCGTCTCTGCGATGACCTTCCGCACGCCGGACGAAGCAGTGACCATTGCCAACCACACGCGCTATGGTTTAGCCGCATCAATCTGGTCGGAGAACATCAACCTCGCACTTGATACAGCAGCGCGCGTGAGGGCGGGCGTGGTCTGGATCAACTGCACCAACATGTTTGACGCCGCTGCGGGCTTTGGCGGCTACAAGGAGTCAGGCTTTGGCCGCGAGGGCGGCCGCGAAGGGCTCTATGAATATCTGGTGCCGGAATGGTCTGACCGTTTGGTCGCCAGTGAGGTGAGCAACTCAAAACTGTCAGGGTCTACGGTTGCTGCGGAAAATCTATCGGGCCTCGATCGCACAGCAAAACTCTTTATTGGCGGCAAGCAAGTGCGCCCCGACTCCGGCTACAGCTATTCCGTTCTCAACTCCAAAGGGCAATCCCTTGGACAGGCGGGCCTGGGCAACCGCAAGGACATTCGCAACGCCGTAGAAGCCGCAATGAAAGCTTCTGCTTGGACATCCGCCTCAGCCCACAACCGTGCTCAGGTGTTGTACTACATCGCGGAAAATCTGCAGGCGAGAGCCGGTGGATTTGTCGAGCGCTTGCAACAATTCGGTGCGACCCGCAAAGCTGCGCAGCGTGAACTCGCCGCAAGTATTTCCCGCATTTTCACCTATGCCGCTTGGGCTGACAAGTACGATGGTCGCATACATTCAACCAACGCCAAACGCCAAACCACACTCGCCTTCAACGAAGCCTTTGGCACCATGGCGCTGGTTTGCCCTGATGAAGCACCGCTCCTCGCATTTGTGTCACTGCTCATGCCAGTCCTGGCCATGGGAAACCGCGCCGTCATTGTGCCGTCACCCATCATGCCACTGATCGCAACTGACCTCTATCAGGTCTTCGAAACCTCAGATGTGCCTCCGGGTGCCATCAATATCGTCACAGGAGACCGTGATGAATTGGCGAAGACCTTGGCTGATCACGATGAGGTTGCAGCCATGTGGTATCATGGCGGCAAACAAGGCTGTGCACTTGTGGAAAAAGCCTCAGCCGGCAATGTCAAATCCACCTGGGTCAACAACGGCAAAGCCATCAACTGGCTTGACGCTGATCAAGCTGAAGGACAAGACTATTTGCGCCGGGCCACACAGGTGAAAAACATCTGGATTCCCTACGGGGAATAAGCCTCACGTCGCTGAAAGCAGGCGTTCACGGCACACCGCGAGTGTGTCCTGCATCTCCCGCTTCCACCAATTGACACTGGAGAAAATTTCAACTTCGACGGCACCATCATAACCTGAAGCTTCAACAGCTGCACGGATGGCGGTGATGTCAATCACTCCATCGCCCATCATGCCACGGTCATTCAGGATATCGATTGTGGGCACCAGCCAGTCGCAAACATGAAAGGCAAGTATGCGCTTGTCACGTCCGGCGCGGGCAATGTCGCGCTCGAGGTTCGGGTCCCACCAGACGTGATAACAATCAATGGCAACACCAACCCAGGGACTGGCAATCTCATCGCACCAGTCCAGTGCCTCCGACAACAGCGTGAGGCAACTGCGATCAGCGGCATAGACAGGGTGCAAAGGTTCAAGTGCCAGCTTGACGCCCAAACCGCGACCATATTCTGCGAGTTCCGAACAAGCCTCTTTGACCTGCTGTCGTGCCGCATTCAGGCTTTTCGATCCAACGGGCAGGCTGCCCACAACCATCACCAATGCGGGTGCGCCCAAAACCGCTGCATCGTCGAGTGCGCGTTTGTTCGCGTCGATACTGGTCCGAAACTCCTGCTGTGTTGCCGCTGGTATATAGGTGCTGCGGCAATAGCCACTGAGAGCAAGTCCAGCATCACGTATATGGCGCGCAATAGCTTTGACATCATGGCCTTCAATCTCACGTCGCCAAGGGGCAATCATGCCAAAGCCAGCCGTGGCCACAGCCTCGACGACTGTTCCAATCGGAGCTTGAAATCCAAGCGTAGCCGTATTGATGGAACAGCTGTTCAAATGATGGGAAAGTTCACGCACCATAAACAGCAAGCAGCTTCTGCATGCGCGATACGGCAAGATCAGGATCATCCAACAGCCGGGCCGCATCCGCGAGTTTGAAGCACTCAACAAAATAGGGCAGGGGCCGCAAGGCTTGAGCGCCGTTGATCATGATGAAGTGGTCCTGATGGCCGTTGAGCCAGGCCAGAAACACAATGCCTGTCTTGTAGAACTGCGTGGGCGAGCGGAAAATCAACCGGGACAGAGGCACTGTTGGTTCCATCAAGCTGTTATAAGTCGCACTGTCTCCCGTAGCCAGGGCAGACAGCGCCTGAGAAGCCGCTGGTGCTATGGCATCAAATATGCCGAGAAGGGCATGTGAATAGCCCTGTGCATCGCCTTCGATAAGATCGGGATAATTGAAATCGTCGCCCGTGTACATTTTCACGGAAGACGGCAAACGGCTTCGCATGGTCACTTCCTTGGAGGCATCGAGCAATGAAATCTTGATACCATCCACCTTCGACACATTGGCATCAATCACGCGCAATGCTGTCTCCATTGTATCTTCAAAGCGCTCCTGCCCCCAGTAACCTTTCAAGGCAAGATCAAACATTTCGCCCAGCCAATGCAACACAACGGGGTGATCAGCTTCACGCAATACACGCGAATAAACCAGCACATAGTCGTCAGGCGACTTGGCGACGCGAACCAGGGCGCGGCTGGCCATCAGAATAATGCGACCACCCAGTTTCTGGATAGCATGCAATTGTTCCAGATAGGCTGCGACAACATCATCAAGGCTGCGCGCGTCTTCTGGCTTCAGATGGTCCGTGCCGCAACCAGACGCTATCAAGTTGGCGCGCGGTCCTGCGTGGGCCAGTGATAGCCGGATCAGTTCCAGCGCATTTGGCCAGTCAAGCCCCATGCCGCGCTGGGATGTGTCCATGGCTTCTGCAATACCAAAGCCAAGGTCAAGCAGATGACTGCGATAGTTCAGTGTTGCAGACCAATCGATGGCGGGTTGTCCCGATGGATCGGCATTCGAAAATGGATCAGCCACCACATGGGCCGCTGCAAAAGCGACGCGATTGAAAGTAGACTGCGGCTTCTGACGTGGCAGCGGCGTTCCAAGTAGATGGTAGGCACCATTCGGAAAAGTGATCTGCATGCTTAGTACCTCACTGTCAAAAGGCCGCCGTCGGCATAAATCGGTTGCCCGCTGGTGTAAGGCAGAAGGCCAGAGGCCAGTGTGAGTACAATGCGCGCCACTTCATCCGGTGTACCGAAACGTTTGATCACCGTCAGCCCAGCTTCGATCATCGCATCATACTTGGCCTTGGATGGCGCGGTCATATCCGTCTCGATGAAGCCCGGCTGGATTTCGTACACCCCAATGTCTTCATCGCTGAGTCTGCCAGCAAACAGTTTCGACATCATCGACGCCGCTGACTTCGACATGCAATATTCACCCCGTGCAATAGACACGGCCGTGGCATTTGCAGAGGTGATCGTGATGATGCTGCGATGGCATTCCGTCATGTTTTCACGCACGCGGCGCGCAAAGCTTTGCGTCAGAAAGAATGTGCCGCGCGCATTTACGTCCATGCAGCGGTCATAGCTTTCGGCTGTGACATCCAGCAGATCGCCGCGGGACATGACAGTCACACCTGCATTGTTCACGAGGGTTGTGAGCGGACCCAAAACTGCTTCAGCATCATCCAGCAGTTTTGCATGGGTTGTGATGTCAGAGATATCCGCCCGCAACGCCACTGTCTTCATGCCAAGAGCAGCGATTTCACCCGCCACCGCCTGCAACTCAGCTGACTGTTCAATGTCGGCCACGGCCACATCATAATTTGCTTTTGCAAGCGCAAGGGCAATGGCCTTGCCAATGCCCCGCCTGGCCCCTGTCACCAGCACTTGACCCATCACTGCAAACTCCCATTTTTTTCCAAACGCGCAACTTCTTCAGCTGTGCAAACCATGCGCAGAACCGTATTGATATTGAACGCCAAACGCGCAGAAAGTGCCTCTTTCGTCATCAGGTCACGTTCAAACACAATTGAGCCCGTGAACCGGTTGGTGAGATAATAATAGGCAATCGCTGCAATCGAGATATTGACCTGCACCGGGTCAAGGCCGTGCCGAAACACTCCGCTTGCTTCGCCGCGCGACAACAGCACCTGCATGCGCGCCACAAATTTCCGACTCATATCCGTCGTGCGCTTTGACGCCTTTAAATGTTTGGCCTTGTGCAGGTTCTCACTATTTACCAACGTTATGAATTCAGGATTTGCAATGAAATAGTCCCAGACAAATCCTACAAGTCGTTGCATGGCTGAAACCGGATCGAGACTGTCAAGGTGCAGGGCCGCTTCCCTGTCGCGAAACTGCGCATAGGCATTTTCCACCGTGATGGCGAACAGCTCGTCCTTGTTGCCGAAGTAGTGATAAAGCATGCGCTTGTTGGCTTTGGCTCGCGCTGCGATACGGTCCACCCGGGCACCACCCAGTCCGAATTTGGCAAATTCCTGCGTTGCCGCTGCCAGAATGCGCAGTTTTGTGGCATCTGGATCGCGTACCTGCGGTTTGGATTGTTTTGCCAAAGTCACTTGCCATTAAATAACTATTTGGTTATTTATATCGATACCGTGACGCGATTGCAAGATGCTTGGACTGAAGAATGGCTGGATATGACTATATCATCGTAGGAGCAGGTTCGGCCGGCTGTGTCATGGCGGCACGCCTGTCTGAAATGCCAGGCGCGCGCGTGCTCTTGCTCGAGGCTGGCCCCAGGGACACAAATCCCTATATCCACATGCCAGTTGGCTTTGCCAAAATGACGTCTGGCAACTTGATCTGGGGGTATGAAACTGCACCCCTCAAGCATGCCAACAACCGCAAGGCAGTCTACCCGCAAGCCCGCGTGCTTGGCGGCGGCAGTTCCATCAATGCTGAAATTTTCACCCGTGGATGCCCGGAAGACTACGATCATTGGGCCACTGCCATGGGGTGCAAAGGCTGGTCCTGGCAAAACCTGAAACCCTATTTCATAAAGTCTGAAGGCAACTCACGCCTGACGGGGCCAGACCACGGCACTGATGGTCCTTTGGCGGTGTCTGACCTGAGGACGCCATCACCCCTGTCCAAGGCATTCGTGCAGGGATGTGTCGATATTGGCATGCCACACAATTCTGATTTCAATTCTGGAAAGCAGGAAGGCGCAGGCCTTTATCAAACAACCACGAAAAATGGCCGCCGTTGCAGCGCAGCCGTTGGATATTTGAGGCCAGCCTTGAAGCGCCCCAACCTCGAACTGCGTACTGGCATAACAGTCAAGCGCATTGTTGTGGAAAAAAGCCGTGCGAAAGGTGTCGAGATTATCGAAAATGGCGAAGTCAAACGTCTCGATGCTGACCGCGAGGTGATCATCACCTCGGGGGCTATCGGTTCACCAAAGCTGCTGATGCTTTCTGGCATAGGTCCGGCTGCTCATCTGCGCGATGTGGGCGTTGCTGTCGTGCACAATCTCAAGGGTGTAGGCCAGAATTTCCACGACCATTTTTCAACCGACGTGGTCTGGCAGTTGAACGGTCCCCATTCCTACGACAAATACAAGAAACCCCATTGGGCTGCTTTGGCGGGTTTGCAATATTTGTTGTTCCGCACCGGCCCTGTTGCTTCCAACATTGTTGAAGCCGGTGCTTTCTGGTGGGGAGATCGCACTGAGTTGACACCGGACCTGCAGTTTCATTTCCTCGCGGGGGCAGGCGTGGAAGAGGGGGTGGGCACGGTGCCGGGTGGCAATGGTGCCACCTGTAATTCCTATCACACACGTCCGCGTTCCCGCGGCAGCGTTACGTTGCGCTCCAACAAGTTGGAAGATTCGCCCATCATTGATCCCAACTCATTCGCAGAACCCTATGATCTTGAACGCCACATTGATGGCATCAGGATCACTCAAGAAATTGGCCGCTCAAAGTCGTTTGCAAAATTCGTGGATCGTGAGCACTTCCCTGGTGCCGCTTGCAAAACCAAACAAGACTATATCGAAGTGGCACGCGCCAACGCCCGCTCATCTTACCATCCCGTCGGTACCTGCAAACTGGGGACCGATGATATGGCTGTTGTTGATCTCGACTTGCGCGTTCACGGCATAGATGGTCTGCGTATCTGCGACAGTTCCATCATGCCGCAGGTTGTATCATCCAATACCAATGCCCCCACCATTGCCATCGCAGAAAAGGCCGCCGATATAATCCGCGGCAACAGGTGAAGAATGCCGAAAATTTTAACCGCCCATGACGCCGTGCGCCATATTACTGATTGGTCCATCGTCGCAGTGAATTCCTCATCAGGGCTCAACTGCCCGGACGCAATTCTGCAGGCCATGGGTGAACGTTTTGACGCGGAGGACCACCCTAGAAACCTCACAATGATTCATCCCATTGCAGCGGGCGACATGTTCGGTATCAAGGGCATTGGCCACATATCCAAGCCCGGCCTTATTGCCCGCATTATCGCTGGGTCCTATCCGTCGGGACCATCCTCCTCCGAGCCGCCCATGATCTGGCAAATGGTCACGGGCAATGTCATCCCCGCCTACAACGTGCCATCGGGCATTCTGTTTGACATGATGCGTGAAGCCGCCGCCAAACGCCCCGGTGTCATAACCAAAGTTGGTCTCGACACATTTGTGGACCCCGCCAACGAAGGCTGCGCCATGAACGCCAAGGCTACGGAAAGCAGTATCGTCCGCAAGATTGAATTCGATGGTGAGGACTGGCTTTACTTCCCTGCCATTATCCCCACCGTCGCGATCATTCGCGGCAGCACCTGCGACAGGCGGGGCAACATCACCTTTGAACAGGAAGGCGCGTATTTGGGTGCCATGGAACTGGCGCTGGCCGCACATAACACGGGCGGCTTGGTCATGGCGCAGGTTCGCGAGGTCGTCGAGAATGATACAATCAAGCCGCACAGCGTCCGGGTACCCGGCATTCTGATCGACTATATCGTTGAAGCTCCAGACCAGTGGCAAACCACGCAAACTCCCTATGACCCCGCCATCTCGGGTGAAATGCGCCGCCCGCTGGACAGCTTTGCCTTGATGGAATTCGGCACCGGCAAAGCCATTGCGCGCCGTGTCTCCCAGGAATTGAAAAATGGTTGGGCTGTAAACTTGGGCTTTGGTGTCTCTGCCAATGTGCCCAGAATATTTATCGAGGAAGGTCTGCACGGACAGGCCACTTGGGTTATTGAACAAGGCGCCGTAGGTGGCGTCCCCTTGCTCGAATTCCAGTTCGGCTGCTCCTCGAATGCTGAGGCCTTTGTTCCTTCGGCCTATCAGTTCACCTATTTTCAGGCGGCAGGTTTTGATTGTTCACTACTGTCATTTCTGCAAATCGATTGCCATGGTTCTGTCAACGTATCCAAGCTGGGTGCCAGACCCCATGTCACCGCGGGCGCAGGCGGTTTTGTTGACATCACCACCCGTGCCAAGCGCATTGTCTTTTCGGGGTTTTTCAATGCGGGTGCAAAAATGGATATCGTCAATGGAAAATTACGCATAGAAAAAGAAGGCAAGATCAAAAAACTGGTGAGAGAAGTGGAGCAGATTTCATTCTCGGGAAAACGCGCAGTGGCACAAGGTCAGGATATAACTTACGTCACTGAACGATGTGTCATGAAGCTGACACCGCAGGGCATTGTCGTCACCGAAATTGCACCAGGTGTTGAGCTGCAATCAAATATTCTGGATCAGTCAGAGTTCCCTTTGATTATTGCACCAAACCTGAAAACCATGGACCACAGTTTGTTCTTACCTGAAAAAATGGGTTTGCAACTTCATGATTGACACTGGCGACGAGCGCATTCTGCTTTCTGTTGAAGCTTACACCGCAACCATACGCGTAGACCGACCTGAGAAGCTGAATGCCCTGGACTATGAGATGGTCCTCGCCTTGGAGCGTGCTGCGATTTTAGCGGACAACATGAAGGACGTGCGAGCCGTCATTCTCACGGGCACCGGCGAGAAATCCTTCTGTGCGGGTGGGGACATTGAGGCCTGGTCAAGCTGGGACGCTGAGGATTTCGCAATGAAGTGGGTGCGCCAGGGCCATCGGGCTTTTGATGCCCTGGCTCGCATGCGCCACCCCTTGGTCGCCGCCATCAATGGCCATTGCCTTGGAGGTGGTTTGGAATTGGCGGTAACGGCTGATGTTCGCATCGCTGAAGAACATGTGAAAGTCGGCTTTCCCGAAACTGGCATCGGCATCATTCCCGGCTGGTCCGGCACACAACGGGCCGTGAGACGTTTTGGAGCGCAATCGGTGCGGCGCATGGCGTTGGCAGGGGAGGTGTACGACGCATCGCAAGCCTTGTCTTTCGGCATAGTAGACAAAGTCGTCACCAAGGGTGAGGCCTATGCAGCAGCAACCGAGATGGCGAACAAAATCGCTCAGCGCAGTCCCTCCGCCACTCGCCTCACCAAGCTCATGGTCAACATTGCTGAGGGTGAAGAAGCACATGCTGGTGTTGAAGCTCTCGGCGGTTACATTGCGGCTGGCAGCGCGGACCTCGCAGAAGGCCTTGATGCGTTCCGCAACAAACGGGTGCCCAGCTTCTGATGGACGACAATTCAGCGAGACAGTTTTTGCGGCAGGTGTTTGATGCAGCTGTGGCAAGCGCCAGCCCCTTCAAGGTCTTGCTGTCACACTTGCCTGAGAAACCCAAAGGCCGCTGCATCGTAGTTGGCGCAGGCAAGGCTTCGGCGGCTATGGCAGCGGCTCTCGAACAGGCGTGGCCTGATGTCGCTATGACTGGAGTAGTTGTCACGCGTTACGGTCACGCCGTTCCGACATCGAAAATCAGGATCATCGAAGCAGCACATCCCGTACCGGATCAGAACAGCTTGCTTGCGGCCGAAGAAATTTTGGCTGCCGTGACATGCCTGTCAAAAGATGATCTGGTCATTGCACTGATCTCCGGCGGTGGTTCCGCTTTGTTGGTCGCACCTGCGCAAGGTCTTTCATTGGCCGACAAGCAAAACGTCAACCGCGTGCTTTTGAAAAGTGGTGCCAGCATATCCGAGATGAACACCGTGCGAAAACATCTCTCTCGCATCAAGGGGGGCAAGCTTGCGAAAGCGGCGAGCCCGGCCCGCGTCGTGACACTGGTCATTTCCGATGTTCCCGGTGATGATCCCGCCATCATCGCCTCTGGCCCAACTGTGCATGACGGAACAACGCCGCAGGACGCACTAGCAATTCTGAACCGCTACAAGGCAGACATTCCCGAGGCTGTGGTTGCGATATTGCAACAGCCCTTTGTGTCGCCTCAGCAGGGCGAACATGACATCCGCATGATTGCCTCGCCCCTGATGGCGCTGAAGGCAGCAGCAGATGTCGCTCACGCCGGTGGCATAACGCAGGTCATTTTGGGCGATGCTTTGGAAGGGGAGGCCCGCGAACTAGGGAAAGTCATGGCCGGAATTGCAATGTCCATCCAAGTCCATGGGCTGCCAACGTCGGCACCTTGCCTTCTGCTTTCAGGTGGCGAAGCTACGGTGACGATTGAAAAAGCTCAGGCCGGGCGCGGAGGACGCAACACAGAATTTCTGTTGTCGCTTGCCATAGCATTACAGGCCCGAGCAGGAATTTGGGCCTTGGCTGGAGATACCGACGGCATTGACGGGACCGAGGACGCCGCTGGCGCAATCATCTCTCCCACCACCTTGTCGCGCCTGCACGGCAGTCTGGATGCAAGAGACGTATTGGTGCGACATGACAGCTACACGTTGTTCAAAGCACTTGATGATCTGCTGATCACGGGTCCGACGCTGACGAATGTCAATGACTTCCGCGCCATTCTGGTGCTGCCGCGTTAAGGTTGCTGCGGCACAGAAGCATGCGCCAGACCGTTGCCTTGCCCTTCAATTTGAGAGACACTGACTGCTGATTTGACGGCAGGACTTCGACACAATGGGCAAACTGACCACGCACGTACTCGACACAGCAAAAGGCAAGCCAGCCCATGGTCTGAAGATCGAACTGTTCATGGGCGAAGAGTCTCTCGCAACTGTTGTTACCAACGACGATGGCCGCGTCGACGGCGCTATCCTCGAAGACAACCGTTTCACCGTCGGGACCTATGAACTGCGGTTTCATGCCGGAGATTACTTGCGGCGAACATCACCCGGTTTAAGGGAGCCGCTGTTTCTCGACGTCATTCCCATCCGTTTCGGCATTTCAGATTCTACCCAACACTACCACGTGCCTTTGCTGCTTTCGCCCTTCAGCTATTCAACCTATCGCGGGAGCTGACAGATGCGTGACGCCATCTCTTTCTTGCGCCGCGGCAAGCGCATTGATCTCTGCCCTGCGAACCCAACCCAAACCGTTCTTGACTATTTGCGACTCGAAGAAAAATCCAAGGGCACCAAAGAAGGTTGCAATGAAGGGGATTGCGGAGCTTGCACCGTGGCGCTTGGCCGCCTGAAAAACCGCAAGCTGGTTTATGAACCAGTGAACGCATGCATATTGTTGGTCGGTCAGTTGCATGGCTCTGATCTGGTCACCGTTGATGATCTTATGCAAGACAATATCCTGCACCCGGTTCAGGACGCCATGGTGCGTCACCACGCCTCGCAATGTGGCTTTTGCACTCCCGGCTTTGTGATGAGCCTGTTCACACTCTACCACGAACACAAAACCCCCACACGCCAGGAGATCGTGGATCACATCGCAGGCAATCTGTGTCGCTGTACAGGATACAGACCGATTGTCGATGCGGCCCTGGAGGTCTGCACAGGTCACCCACTTGATGCTTGGGCGAAAGCTGACCAGCAAACGTATGATGCGCTGCAAGCTTTGCATAAAGACGAAGATGTTCACATCAAGATTGGTGACGGATTTCTGTCCATTCCCTCTACTGCAAAAAGCCTGGCACAACTCACGGCACAAAACCCCGATGCAACAATCGTCAGCGGTGCCACCGATGTTGGTCTTTGGGTTACCAAGCAAATGCGCTTACTGCCAAAAATCATACACATTTCCCATGTGCGCGAACTACATGCCATCGAGACCAAAAGTGATATGCTGCAGATTGGTGCCGCCGCCACTTATGGCGAAGCCATGCACGCCCTCTCTGCATGTGATGTAGACGTCGGTGAAGTCATGCGGCGCATTGGGTCCATGCAAGTGCGTTCATCCGGAACCATTGGCGGCAATATTGCAAATGGTTCACCCATAGGCGACATGCCACCACTTTTGATTGCCCTTGGTGCTACCCTCCGCTTGCGACACGGTTTTGACGAACGAGCGATGCCACTGGAAGAATTCTTCATTGCCTACGGCAAACAGAACCGCAAACCCGGGGAACTGGTCTGGCGCATTGATGTGCCGATGTTGAAACCAAACGAAGCTTTCCGCGCCTGCAAAATCACCAAGCGGTTCGATCAGGATATCTCTGCTGTGATGTTTGCGTTGAAGGTTGAGCGGAATGACAATCGCATTTTCGCTGCGCGCCTCGCCATGGGTGGCATGGCAGCAACACCAAAACGTGCGCCGCAAACTGAAACTGCATTGACGAATATTGATTTGGCAGATGAAACTTCATGGTCCACTGCCATCAAGGCACTGGCCCTCGATTATCAACCTATTTCCGATATGCGCGCATCGGAAACCTATCGCACGGAAACCGCACAGGCCCTGCTTCACAAGTTCTTGTTGGAATTGGCAGGCGAGACTGGCACGCGCCTATTTGGCCAACGGGAAAACGCAGTATGAAGCAGCTGCCTACCAGAACAGTTGGTCAGCCATTGGCCCATGATTCGGCAGTGTTGCATGTCGCGGGAAGCGCTACCTACATTGATGACATCCGCGAACCCGATGGTGTGTTGCATGTCGTGCCAGGCTATGCGCGTGACGCCGCCAAAGGAAAACTGTTGAAGGTCGACCTTGAAGCCGTGTGCGGAGCACCCGGTGTTGTTGCAGTTCTCACCGCAACGGATATTCCGGGTGTGAACGATTGCAGCCCAGCCTTGGGGGACGATCCCATTTTTGCAAAAGGCGAAATCGCTTTCCATGGTCAAGTGGTATTCGCAGTGATTGCCGAAACGCGTGACGCTGCCCGCAGGGCAATATTGTTGGCAAAAATAGAAGTCGCAACCGAGACACCAGCTGTTTCAGCCGATGATGCAGTGAGCTTGGCCACACCGGATATCCTGCCGCCCTACGCCTTCAAGCGCGGAGATGCGGCTAAGGTGTTTGCCGCTGCCTCGCACCAGATTACAGACTCGTTTCTGGTTGGTGGACAAGAGCATTTCTATCTTGAAGGCCAAGTCAGCCTCGCCATTCCTGAAGAACATGGCGGCATGACGGTTCACTGTTCCACCCAGCACCCGACGGAAGTGCAACACATCATCGCAAAAATGCTGGATGTGATGAATGCAAAAATCACATGCGAATGCCGCCGCATGGGTGGTGGTTTCGGAGGCAAGGAATCCCAAGCCGCACAGTGGGCCGCTCTGGCAGCTCTTGCGGCCCATGTCACAGGCCGTCCCGCAAAATGCCGTCTCGACCGCGACGACGACATGATAATGACGGGAAAACGCCATGATATGCGCGTGAACTATGCAGCAGGCTATGATGCCAAGGGTTTGCTGAAAGCTGTTGACGTAGAATTCATGTCCCGCTGCGGCTATTCTGCTGACCTCAGCATGGGGGTCAACGATCGCACCATGTTCCACGCCGACAACGCTTATTTCTATCCGGCCCTTCACATCAAATCACGGCGCCTGCGCACCAATACGGTTTCAAATACGGCCTTCCGCGGTTTCGGTGGGCCACAAGGCATGCTGTTTGCCGAACGCATGATGAGTGGGATTGCCGCCAAGCTGCAGCAAGATCCATTGGATGTGAGAAAGGCAAATTTCTACAGCAAAGGCCGCGACACAACGCCTTTCACACAGAAGCTGGACGACAATATTCTCGATGATCTTGTAGGCCAGCTGGAAGCCTCATCGGACTATCGCAAACGCCGCAAGCAGATCACGGCTTTCAACGCCAAAAACCGTATCCTGAAAAAAGGCATTGCACTGACACCTGTCAAGTTCGGTATATCCTTCACTTTGAGTCATCTCAATCAAGCCGGTGCTTTAATCCATGTATACACCGATGGTTCGGTGCATGTGAACCATGGCGGCACCGAAATGGGGCAGGGACTCTATCTAAAGGTCGCGCAAGTGGTGGCTGAAATCTTTGGCATAGATGTAGAGACAGTTCGCATTACCGCCACAACAACCGGCAAGGTTCCTAACACATCACCAACCGCCGCATCCTCAGGCTCCGATTTGAATGGCATGGCTGCCAAGGCTGCTGCCGACACAATAAAGTCCCGTATGATCGCCCATGCGGCGAAACTTTGGAAACTGCCCAAATCCCGCATTACATTTGTTGATGGCAGCGCTGCGGCAGGCAACAAGCGAATGACATTCGGCGAACTCGCCAAGGCCTGCCACCTCGCACGCATCTCACTGTCATCAACAGGATTTTATGCCACACCCAAAATTCATTGGGATCGCGCGAAGGCCAAGGGCCGTCCGTTCCTCTATTTCGCCTATGGTGCCGCCTGTTCCGAAGTAACGATTGACACGTTCACTGGCGAAATGAAGGTAGACCGCGTCGACATTCTGCATGATGTTGGAAAATCCCTGAACCCCGCCATCGACATTGGGCAAATTGAAGGGGCGTTTGTGCAGGGCATGGGGTGGCTGACCACGGAAGAATTGGTTTATGACGAGAAAGGTCACCTGCGCACCCATGCTCCATCGACATACAAAATTCCTTGTGCCTCTAATGTACCCGCCGATTTCCGCGTTGCCCTTTATGCGTCAAGAGGCAATCGCGAAGACACGATCTATCGCTCGAAGGCCGTAGGTGAACCACCCTTGATGTTAGGTATTTCAGTGTGGGCGGCGATTTATGATGCGGTGGCAGGCCTGAAGCCCGGTAAGGCTCCGCCACTGGATGCGCCCGCCACGCCTGAAAACATCATGCGGGCCGTGAAAGCTATGCTGGCATGAATCGTTGGACCATATTGCAGGATGCCGTCACGCGGCACGGCGACTGTGTGCTTTTGACGGTTGCAGCAACCAAAGGCTCGGCTCCGCGTGGAACGGATGCGTGGATGATTGTCACGGCCCACGGTTTTCATGGGTCAATTGGCGGTGGCACGCTGGAATGGAAGGCTATGGCGGAAGCCCAGGCCATGTTGGCGCAGAGCGTAGAAAGGCGCACTGCTGACTACGTGTTGGGACCCGATCTTGGCCAGTGTTGTGGTGGACGAATGCAGATTGAGTTCAGAAGATATGATCGGGACAATCTCCGCCATATCAAAGCCGTGCCGGCAGAAACCTGTCGTCGCGTTTATCTCTTTGGCGCGGGCCACGTCGGGCGGGCTCTTGTTCTGGCTCTCGCACCTCTGCCGTTCGAGATAGTGTGGATCGATCCGAGGCCCAATGCTTTTCCTTCACTTGTTCCGCAAAACGTCAGTCTCCTTCAACCCGAAGATCCTGTGTTGGCTTTACGCAATGGTCCGGTCGGCAGTCTCGTCTTCGTCATGAGTCATTCCCACTCACTTGATCTTGCAATTGTTGATGCCGCTTTGCGCATTCATACTATTTCCCATGTCGGCCTGATCGGCAGTGCGACGAAGCGTGCACGCTTTGAGAAGCGTCTGCATGAAGCAGGCGTAGAACAGGCGCGTATTGCGGGGTTGATCTGCCCGATCGGCGTTGGCGGCATTGCCTCCAAGCATCCGGCTGCAATCGCTGCAGCTGTGGCGGCGCAGGTTCTGCAAATTGACTCCGCTCTGCTTGTAGCCGGGCAAAATACGCCGCTCCAACAGAAGGCTGTGAGATGAAGGCGCAAGGAAGGATTCTTCGCGGTCAACTCGTGAACTTGGACGAAAACTCTATTACCGATGAAATTGACGGCTGCCTTGTCATCGGATCTAACGGTCGCATTGTCTGGAAGGGCTCGTTTGCTTCGAGACCGGATGAGTTCCTTGGTCTTGCAGTAGACGACTATGGTGAATGCTTGATTCTGCCTGGATTCGTTGACGCCCACATCCATTTTCCACAGTACCGCATGCTTGCTGCTCCTGCCAAAGATCTGCTGGAATGGCTGAACCGCTTCACATTCCCGGAGGAAGCCCGCTACAGCGACAAGACCCATGCCGATGCTGCAGCACAAACCTTCCTGTCGCGGCTGTTTGCCAATGGCACCACGTCAGCGCTGGCATTTTGCTCCGTTCACAAACAATGCGCTGACAGTCTGTTTGTGGCTGCTGAAAACTTCAACATGGCGCTGGTTACCGGCAAAACCATGATGGACCGCAATGCCATTCCCGCCGTGCAGGATACGCCGGAACAGGCTGCCCGCGACTGCTCGGCACTTTATGAAACATGGCACGGCAAAGGCCGCCTGCGCTATGCAGTGTCACCACGCTTCGCAGTTACCTCAACAGAAGCGCAATTGGCGGTCTCCGGCGAGCTCTTGAATTCCATGCCGGGCACATTGTTGCAAACCCATTTGTCTGAGAGCGCGGGCGAAATCGCCCTCGTCAAACAGCTCTTTCCAAATGCCAAAGACTATACTGACGTTTACGAACAATACGGGCTGCTCTCTGAACGCAGCCTGTTCGCCCACGGCATCCACCTCTCGGATCGGGAATGCGCAAGGTTGAGCGAGTCTGGGTCCACCGTCGTCCATTGTCCAACCTCGAACGCTTTTTTGGGATCCGGCATCATGCATATGCCTTACATGCGGGACAGCAAGCGCCCCGTGCATCTGGGTGTCGCAACCGATGTGGGCGGTGGTACCAGCTATTCCATGCTGACCACACTTGCGGAAACCTATAAATTGCAAATGCTCTCAGGTTACAAACCATCCGTACACGAACTGTTTCGATTGGCGACGCTGGGAAATGCCAAGCGCCTGAAAATTGACTCAGAAACAGGAAGCCTTGACCTCGGTAAATACGCCGACATCGCCATTCTCGACCCCTGTGCCACACCTGTTCTGCAAAGCCGACATGACCTCTCGCAGTCCATCGAAGATGTGCTCTTTTCACTCATGATGCTCGGTGATGATCGCGCCATAAAAGCGACCTATGTCGCTGGCAAGAGACTGCACCTACGTTAATTGGTAGTGACAGCCTTTTCATACCATGCAGCAATGAGTTTTCGCTCCCCAGGCTCGATTTCACTCAGGTTCGACGGCGGCATGGCGTGCGAGATCGCTGCCTGCAAATAGATATCCCGTGCATGCCGCGCGATGTCTTCATCTGTTTCAAATACGACGCCCTTCGGCGCTGCATGAATCCCCGGGTAACTGGGGGCCGCCGCATGGCACATGGCGCAGCGTCCTTGTACCGTCAGCGATACATCCTCAAATCCTTCCGTGTTCATGAAGTGGCGCGTGGACTGCGGCGTGAAGGGCGGTTCATGCGTTGTGTCAAGAATCTTGGGATTATTGGAGAGCCAGATAATGATTGCGAACATGGCCGCAGTGACACCCCATGTCCACCAAGGCTCGCCTTTGCGTGCATGCTGTGAGTTGAAGAAGTGCCGGATGCTGACTCCCATCAAAAACACCAAGGCTGCAATTGCCCAACTGTGCTGTGTGCCAAAAGCCAACGGTGCATGGTTGGACAACATCAGAAACACGACGGGCAAGGTCAGATAGTTGTTGTGCAATGAACGCTGCTTGGCCTGCGCGCCCAAAGCCGGATCGGGTTTCTGTCCCGCCACCAGTGCAGCTACAACTTTCTTCTGGTTGGGAATGATGATGAAGAAAACATTCGCAGACATGATTGTGGCCGTGAACGCCCCCAGATGCATGTAGGCGGCACGGCCGGAGAAAACTTGCACATAACCCCAGGCCATCAACACCAGTACAGCATACAACACGACCATGAGAAGGTTCTGGCTTCGGCCAATGGGCGACTTGCACAGCAGGTCATAAATGATCCAGCCCACGGCGATGGATGCAAGCGACAACAAAATAGCACCGGGTGCTGAGATGTCGAGCACATGGGTGTCAATCAAATAGAGATGCGCGCCACCATAATACATCACACACAGCAGTGCGAAACCCGACAACCAGGTAGCGTAGGATTCCCATTTGAACCACGTGAGATGTTCCGGCATCGCAGCGGGCGCTACGAGATATTTGCGGACATGATAAAAGCCGCCGCCATGAACCTGCCATTCTTCTCCGTGAGCTCCCACCGGTAAATCTGCCGCCTTGCGCAGCCCCAGGTCCAGCGCCACAAAATAGAAGGACGAGCCAATCCAGGCGATGGCGGTGATCACGTGCAACCAGCGCAAGGCAAAAGACAGCCAGTCCCACAGTATCGTGAATTCAGCCATGTTTGTCCCCCGTCAGGTTGCTCTTGGCAAATATGCCGCTTCACCTATGTTACATGCAACAGCGAGGAATATCATGCGACCAAGTGAACGTTATGAACGGGATATGCGGGGTTACGGTGCAAATCCGCCCAATGCCAAATGGCCAGACGGCGCTGCGATTGCCGTACAATTTGTCATCAACTACGAAGAAGGTGGAGAGAACTGCCTGCTGCACGGCGATGCCCAATCCGAAGCTTTTCTGTCGGAAATCGTAGGGGCCCAGAATTGGCCGGGCAAGCGCCATTGGAACATGGAATCCATCTACGAATACGGCGCGCGGGCTGGCTTCTGGCGCTTGCACCGCATGTTTACGCAAAGTGGAGTTCCCGCGACGGTTTATGGCGTGGCCACAGCGCTCGCCCGCTCGCCCGAACAGGTGCAAGCAATGAAAGATGCGAACTGGGAAATTGCGTCCCACGGTTTGAAATGGATTGAGTACAAGGATTATACCGAAGAGGAAGAGCGCCAGCACTTGCAAGAGGCCATTCGTCTGCATACCGAAGTTACTGGTGAAAGACCGCGCGGTTTCTATCTCGGCCGCGCTTCGATGAACACCGTCAGACTTGCAGCGACGGAGGGGGGCTTTGATTATATTTCCGACAGCTATGCCGATGACTTGCCCTATTGGATCGAAGTTCAGGGCAAGCCGCAATTGGTCATTCCCTATACCCTCGACACCAATGACATGCGCTTTGCCGCCATCCAGGGCTTCAACTCTGGGGACCAGTTTTTCAGCTATCTCAAAGACGCCTTTGATGTACTTTATGCCGAAGGCGAGTTGGGCAGTCCGAAGCTTCTGAATATTGGTTTACATTGCCGCCTTGTGGGAAGGCCCGGGCGGGCCGCATCCTTGCAGCGCTTCATCGATTATGTGAAGTCCCATCGAAATGTATGGCTGGCGCGCCGCATTGATATTGCCGAGCATTGGAAGTCAACACACCCCTACAAACCGGCTCTGCATCAGCCTTCGCGGTTGAGCAAGGAGGACTTTGTGCAGAGATTTGGCGGCATTTTTGAACATTCACCGTGGATCGCCGAACGTGCCTTCGATCTCGACCTCGGCCCTGCGCATGACAGTGCAATCGGTCTTCACAATGCCCTGTCACGCATGTTTCGCAGTGCAGGTGCTGACGAGCGGATGAAGGTGTTAAGGGCCCATCCGGACCTTGCTGGTAAACTTGCAGTGGCCCGGCGCCTGACGGCAGAGTCTACCAAAGAGCAGGCATCAGCGGGACTGGATGCTCTTACCGATGAGGAGCGGCTCGCATTTCAGACGTTAAACAAATCCTACACAGACAAGTTTGGATTTCCGTTCATCATCGCAGTGCGCGGGTTAACCAAGACCGATATTCTGCAGGCATTCAAAACACGACTCGAAGGCAACGCAGAGAACGAGTTTATGACAGCTTGCCGGCAAGTGGAGCGCATAGCTCTTCTGCGGCTGCAGGACATTTTTGCACGTGGCTGAATGTTTCGGTTTGTACCCGTGGCGGGGGCGGGGACGGCGGTCCGAGGACCCCCCCAGAGGGGGGGGTCGCCGTTCGCCCACAACAGCAAAAAAAAAAGAAAGCAAGAAAAGCAC
>JANPCL010000191.1:0-2727 GCA_031430915.1 Hyphomicrobiales bacterium | reverse complement strand
GGTCAAACCATGGGCATGGCCGACGCGACCATCTGCCCGCATGAAAGGTCCGGTGAAGCCCTGGGTGATCAGTCGTTTGATCAAGATGGAATCTGTGGTGCCGAAGTCGATGTTCAAACGTTGGGGATCAAGCGGGAGAGTTTCGATCAATGTGGCGATGGCTTCGGCACCGGCCTCTCCGGCTTCATTGAAGACTGATACTTTGTGCAAAGGCAGGTTTTTGAGGATAGGCACGAGGTGGGCCGAGGCAAGCACCAAGCCATCAGCGCCCTGGGCCAAGTCGTCCTCGGCTTGTTTTAATGCCGATGACAAATCGGCATGGTCTACGCGTACCAGAATTTTCCAAGGAGACTGGGTGGGCCTGAAGGCGCGGGGACCTTCTATGCGGCCTTGCAGGGCGTGGCCAGCGTTTGGCGCGCGCTTCAGCCAATCGTCTCTTGTTGGTTTGGGGAAATCAGGCATGGGTGCAAGACGATAGCCGCGAGGTGGGAGAGATGCAAATTTGAGAGTGTGGTTGGCTGCCCCTCATCCGCCCTGCCGGGCACCTTCTCCCGCCAAGAGGGGCAGGAGAAGAAAGTTATATATAGGTATTCAGCCCTGGAATATTCGCCGCCGCTTCGCGCACCGCTTTGATGCCCGCCTGTTTCTTGGCGTGGTCCAAGGTGAGGGTGCCGACTTTCTTGATCTGGTCTACAGAGAGGCCGATGGCTTGCAGCTTGGTGATCATCGCCAAGGGGCCACCCATGAGGCCGCCTGCGAGGATGCCCATGAGGCCGCCGCCGCCAGCACCATCTCCGCCGTGCTTGGCAGCAAGGTCTGCGGCACCCGGCATTTTTTTAAACAGGACTTCGACCTTTGACTTGTCGCCTTGCGTCGCTACAAGGTTCAGCAAAATGCCCACGGCTGCTTCGGCTTTTCCGGCACTGATGTTTGTTGTGGCCATAATCTTCGTGATTAAATCTTGCATGAAAAGCCCATTTGGAATCGGTGGTGCTCCAGCTATAAGCCTCCACCACGAAAACAGGGAATGAAACTTATGGCCGACACCTCGATTTTTCTGGGCAAGAGCGACAAGCGCGAAGTGCTCTATCTCGCGCTGGCCAATCGGCATGGTCTGGTCACGGGTGCAACGGGTACGGGTAAAACCGTTACGTTGCAGATCATGGCGGAGGGATTTTCTGCTGCGGGTGTCCCGGTGTTTGCGGCTGACGTGAAGGGTGATCTTTCCGGCATTGCAATGAAGGGCGAGCCCAAGGATTTTTTGTTGGAGCGGGCCAAGAAAGTTGGTCTTGATGACTATGGCTTTCAGGAAACGCCGACGATTTTCTGGGACCTGTTTGGTGAACAGGGTCACCCCATTCGCACCACCGTGACGGATATGGGGCCGCTGATGCTGTCGCGGCTCATGGGCCTCACAGATGCGCAGGAAGGGGCACTCAACATCGCTTTCAAGATTGCGGATGAAGAGGGTCTGCTCATCCTTGACCTGAAAGATTTGCGGGCACTTTTGAAAGACTTGGGCGCGCGCGGCAAGGAAATCACCACCGACTATGGCAATATCAATGATACCACGATTGGTGCGATCCAGCGGCGGCTCATCGTTTTGGATGAGCAGGGCGGCGACAAGTTTTTTGGTGAACCTGCGCTCGACATTAAAGACCTGATGCGGACAACGCGGGATGGACGTGGCTATATGAATATTCTGGCGGCGGACAAGTTGATCAACTCGCCGATGCTTTATGCGACGTTCCTGTTGTGGCTACTGTCTGAATTGTTCGAGGAGTTGCCGGAGGTGGGTGACCCGGAGAAACCGAAGATGGTTTTCTTTTTTGACGAAGCACATTTGCTGTTTTCAGATGCTCCCACAGGATTGCTGCAGAAGATTGAGCAAACGGTGAAACTGATCCGCTCCAAGGGTGTGGGGGTTTATTTCGTAACGCAAAATCCCCTGGATGTACCGGAGGGTGTTCTGGCGCAAATGGGCAACCGGGTGCAGCATGCGCTGAGGGCCTATACGCCGCGCGAACAAAAGGCGGTGCAGGTAGCAGCTTCGACATTCCGGCCCAATCCGAAATTCAAGACCGAGAAAATCATCACAGAATTGGGCAAGGGTGAAGCGCTTGTCTCGGTACTCGATCCCAAGGGTGTGCCTACCGTTGTGGAGCATACCTTCATTTGTCCTCCCGCTTCGCGACTGGGGCCGATTACAGAAGTGGAACGGGCCAAGCTTGTAAAGGGGTCTCCGGTTTACGGGACCTATGAACTAACGATTGACCGCGAATCGGCTTACGAGAAGTTGTCGGGGAAAGCCAAAGCGCGCTCTGCTGCACAACAGGTAGAAGTTCAGGCCAAGGCTGATGCGAAGACAGCGAAAACCCAAGCTGCAGCCGCAAGGCGCGCACCAGAATCGGCGACTGACAAGTTTGTAAAGGGTGTGGCGGGAACCGTGGGGCGGCAGCTGGGAGCGACAATTGCCCGGTCTATTGGCAATGCTTTGGTGCGGGGGATTTTGGGTGGACTGACGCGGAGGTAGGGCGATCTTTACATTTGTCTTTCATCGTACTACATGTGTGCAAGAGAAATGTGGATTGTCATGCTGAAGGCAGAATTGGGATTTGGGAACTACTTGGAAGACCTGCGGGAAACTGCTGGTTTGAAGAGTGTAGATATCGCCAATATTGTCGATGTATCCGAGGCTACAGTATCACGCTGGGGCAAGGGCATGTC
>JANPCL010000190.1:0-19356 GCA_031430915.1 Hyphomicrobiales bacterium | reverse complement strand
GGCTTGGCGCTTTCGGTTTTGGGCGGGGCTTCTGTTGGGCCACTGCCAAAAACATTTCAGCTTCTCAGCACTGGTTTTCTTGCAGATTTATTCAACCTGCAATTATTTGGTGCGCCCTTCAATTTGCTGGCTTTGTTGATAGGCACTTTGATCACAGCACTTCTAGTCTATTTCAATTTCAAAGAGCGCCGCAGCCAATTGCAGCACGGCTTGGCTGAAGAGCCTGAAGCCATTTTTTATGGCCGCAACATTCTCATTGCCGTGGCGTTAATTGGTTTCAGCTTCATCATGGGTAAATATAAAGGCTTGCCCAATGGGTTGATTGTGATGTTCGCGTTGATTGCACTCTTCGTGATCATCACCAAACGCACCACAATTGGCCGCCGCATTTATGCAATGGGCGGCAATGAAAAAGCAGCCAAACTTTCAGGCGTGAACACTGAACGCCTCACCTTCTGGATCTTCACCATCATGGGTGCCCTAGCAGCCCTTGGCGGATTGATTTTCGCAGCCCGCTTGAACGTGGCCACTCCAAAGGCTGGCGCTGGCTTTGAACTTGAAGTGATTGCCGCCTGCTTCATCGGCGGTGCTGCTGTCACGGGGGGCGTTGGCAAGATCACAGGCGTTGTCATAGGTGCCTTCATCATGGGGGTGATGAACAACGGCATGGGTATTCTGGGTGTGGGCATTGACTGGCAGCAGGTGATCAAGGGTGCGGTTCTGTTGCTCGCCGTGTTCCTCGATGTTTACTTCAAGAACAAAGGGTAGGGCGCAAGGATATCATTGTGCTGTCAAAACTGTGAGTGCTGAAACCGGGGAAACCACATCTGAACGTTCCCCGAAGCCATCCCAGGCGACATGGATAACGCGCGCCTCGCCAATTCTGGGTGCCAAACGCTTATTGACGTAGTTCATTTTTGCCTGTGATTGTGCCGTCAGACTGCAGACGCAAATGTACTGAATTTCGCTCATGTCAAGAACCGGAAATTTGCCGGGTGCCACAGCATCTTCCGGCAACACCTTGTGGTCCACGCCTTTCAATTCGAGCAAAGCGGACAGCGCTTTGGTGGCGGCATAGTTCAGACTTCCAAGGTTTGAAATCAACAAAATTTTCGCCTGATCTGCACTGATGTCTTCGACGTCTGACCAGACATCCTCGATAGTCTCAGCAAATGTAGTGCTGAGTTCACTGGTGTGTTCACGCGTCAAGACACCCCGGTCGTGATCCACGCGGGCGAGAAGCAGGCCCGGAACGGCTACCTTTTCCAGATATTCTTCAAGGCGGTTTTCTTCCAGATAGACTTGGGCTGACTCGGCTGCTTCCATAGAGTCCCCTGCCAGCATGCGCTGGTAAAACGCGTCTTCCGCACTGAGGACCGGTTCACTGCCAAACAAAACCTCGAGAAATTTCATTGATTCGATGTGACGCCCTATCACCATCAACCCGATGGTTATGGGCGTGGACAAAATCAATCCCACGGGTCCCCAAAGCATGGCCCAGAAGGCCGCAGAAATAACAATCGCTGTTGAAGATACGCCCGTCATCTTGCCCAGAAATATCGGCTCCAGAATGTTGCCGGCACTGATCTCGGCCACAATCACTACCGCAGCAACGGCCAGTGGGAGCATCCAGCCATCGCCAACGGCCAGTGCAATGATAATTGGAAATATTGAAGCCATGAACGTTCCGATGAATGGAACGAAGCGTAAAATTATAGTGAGCAGTCCCCACAAAAATGCAGCGGGCACTCCGAGCAGAAACAAGGCCAAGCCCACGAAAGCACCCGTCGAGGCATTGATGGCGAGCAGTCCGATGAACAAACGGCTCAACCGCTTTCCAGCTTCGTCCAAAGCCACAGTGGTTCGATGAATATCGCCGGTTCCGGCAAGCCGGATAATTCTGTTCCGCAAGTCTTCACGATTAAAAAGCATGAATGTGAGCATCAGAATAACGATGCCTAACTGAACGAGCGGATGGGCGACCATTGAAATCACACTCACAACCGGAGCAAACGCGCCAAGCCGACTGTCTTTCACTTCTACAAGTATGGGCTTTGGCGCGATGGCCGCAGTTGCCGAGCCAGGTTGGCTCTCAATCTCTTTTTGCAAATCCTGCAAGACACCAGCTGCCTTGTCCATGGCTTCGCTGCTGCCCACTGCGAGTTTGAGGCCGCGCGCCTTTTCTTTCAAGTTCGTCTGGTAAACTGGCAAATCAGCAGCGAGATTTGAAAGCGTGCGCCCGACCAGATAGGTCGTTCCCACCAACAGAAGAAGGCTGAAACATACCACCCCGATAATCGCCACTGCTTTTGGCACATGAATCATTTGCAAGCCGCGCACCAAAGGTGTGAGCAGGATTGACAGCACGATCGCGAGCACAACCGGGATCAGGATGTCCTGTCCGAAGTACAAGACCACGCAAATTCCAACGAAAATTATCACCTGATTGGCTAAGCCCTCACTCACCCCCTGTCGCATGAGAAGGGTCGATGGGCTGCGGAAATCCAAAGGGTTCATGCGAAAGCTGTTTGAAATGCCCGTTAGGCGTTGAGAGTGGTGAATAACGTTGAATGAGCGGGAAAGTTCCCGTTTCGGTGGCTGGCAACAGGTCAAAAATCAGGAGTGTGGCACCAGTGTTAACCCGAGACTTGGTCCAACCAAAAGCCCATTGCCCAATTGTCATATCAATGTCATTCTGGTTGCCATACTCAGCCAGAAGCCGGGCCCGCCGGACGCTATGGGAGTTTACGGGGCGATGCATTGTGCCGCCTCTTTGGAGGACGTTAGATGACAAAAACAAAATCTCAACTGTCAACGCTGGAAACGCTGCGCATGGCCAGCCTGTCCCGCCGTACGGTCATGAAGTCGGCTGTGGCATTGGGTGCAGTTGGCTTTGCTACTCCGATTGTGACGCGCAGTGCGCTGTCATCATCAGGTGAGCTGAACCTGCTGATGTGGTCGGATGAATTCCCGAAGGACGTGATTCCGAACTTCGAAAAAGCCTCTGGCATCAAGATCAACCAGACGCCATTTTCGCAGAACGAAGAACAGATAAACAAGCTGCAAGCCACTGGCGGCGAAGGCTTCGACCTTTGCCAGCCCACCGTGAACCGCGCCCCACAGTTCAAGGACCTTGCGGTTACAGCGGCTTGGGATATGGGCAAGCTGAAGAATGTGGGCAATGTGCTGCCAGCCATGCTCGCCTCGTCAAAGAACCTGTGGGAGTGGGATGGTGGCGTTCACCACATGCCGCATTGCTGGGGTTCGGAAGCCATTTCCTACCGCACCGATCTTTACAAGGGCGATGTCGCAAACCTGAGCTATGGCTCACTCTGGGATGAGGGCGTCAAGGGCCACACCCAAGGCCGTGGCCATTCCTTCCTTCTCGGCATTGGCCTGTGGTGGGATGCATCGGGCAAAATGGCGTCAAACCGCATGGTCGACGGCTATAAGGACGAAGAGTCCTTCAAGAAGCTGTGGGACCCGATCCTCAAGTTCGCGATCGAGAACAAGGGTTTCGTCAAGCAGTTCTGGGATTCAGCTGACAATACCAAGTCCGGCCTGATGGAAAATGACGTCTGGATCGGCCAGACCTGGGATGGTCCACCACTGTCCCTGAAAAAGGATGGCAAGCCAGTCAACTACACCGCCCCCAAGGAAGGTGCGATTGTCTGGATGGACGGTATTTCCATGCTGAAGGCCGCCAAGAACACCGATCAGGCCTATGCTTTCATCGACTACTTGTTGACGCCGGAAGTCTCAGGCGCAGTGGCTGATGGTTCAGGCTACAACGGTATCATTACCGGTGCGGACGCCTTCACCTCGGACACCTTCAAGAAGAACTTCCAGGAAGCCTACCCTGGCGACGCCCTGAAGAACCTCTGGCCATGGCCAGCAGAACCCACATGGTATGCCGAAATCCGCAGCCAGTACGTGGACAAGTTCAAGGCCGCCTGAGATTGTGGCGATACGAAAAGTGCAGCCCCGCTTCGGCGGGGTTGTTTTTTTTGGTGGGGTCCCTTCCCCCTTTCCTCCACAAGCGACACCTTCACCCTTGCAACACAATCTCTTTCAGGTGACAATCACCCAACGATAAAAAGAAGGTAGGGCGGAATGAGTGCTGGGGTCGATCTTGAAGGCGTAACTGTGCGCTTTGGAAACTTCACGGCTGTGAACAACGCCAACCTCGCCATCAAGGGGGGAGAGTTCTTCTCATTCCTCGGCCCTTCGGGCTGCGGCAAGACCACCATTCTGCGCACCGTCTCCGGCTTTCTCGATCCCTCCGCCGGACGAGTGAAAATCGGCGGCCAGGACATGACGGGCATTGGCCCCAACAAGCGGCCCACGGCATTGATCTTCCAGAACCTCGCCCTTTTCCCCCTGATGACGGTGGCCGACAATATCGCCTATGGTCTTCGTGTGCGGGGCATCGACAAAGCAACACGCCGCAAGAAAGCCGATGAACTTCTCGATCTCATCGCCCTTGATGGCCAAGGCGACAAACTTGTCAGTGAACTTTCCGGTGGCCAGAAACAACGCGTCGCCATCGCCCGCGCATTGGCAGTGGAACCAAAAGTTCTGCTGCTCGACGAACCCTTGTCAGCCCTCGATCTCAAACTGCGCCAGCACATGCGCAACGAACTCCGCGCCATTCAACAGCGTGTCGGCATCACCTTCATCTATATTACCCACGACCAGGGCGAAGCCCTCACCATGTCAGATCGCATCGCCGTGATGAGTGATGGTGTGATTGAACAGGTGGCCGACGGCAAAACGGTTTATGACCTGCCACAAACCCCCTTCGTCGCCTCCTTTGTTGGCGAGAATAATCCATTCGTCGGCATCGTCACAAAAGCCACCAAAGACGGTGCCACCATCGAAACAGCTTTCGGGCCGCTACAGGGTCAAAACCCGACCGGGCTGAAAACCAACGACAAGGCCATTCTGTTTGTGCGGCCAGAATCATTCAAGCTCGGCAAGGGCGCCGCTGGTTCAACACTTCAATCCACAGTCACCAACGTTGCCTTCGAAGGCAACATGACCCACGTCTTCCTCAAGGGTGCATTCAAGAAAGATATCATGGTCACCGTTGGTCGCCATGGTGGAGCAAAGGTGCCGGAACAGGGCACCACAACCAGCATCAGTTATGAACCGGATCTTGGCCTCATTCTGCCCGAAGGGAAGATGGCCCGTGAGTAGCCGCGCCCTTGCCCTGCTGCTGCCTTTTATCGTCATCGCCGTCTTCTGGTTCATGGCGCGCCGTGAAGCACGCGCCCACCACGACCCGACGCACAAAAGCTATTGGGAACGTAACGGCACGGTTCTCGGCATAACCTTCATTGGCCTTGTCGCCTTCTGGACCCTGTTCCTCGTCACCATGCCCTATCTTTACATGGTCGTGGAAAGTTTCCATCCAAAACTGCCTCCAGCCCAGCGCGGTGGCCCCACGGATATTCTGACACTTGCACAATACAAGTCCTTCTTCGTCTCCCCCAGCGATGGCGAGTGGAACCGCGTGCACATGTCGAACTTCGTCTACACCATCGCTGTCTCCGTCGCGGTGACGCTGATCAACCTTTGCATCTGCTATCCACTGGCTTACTACATGGCGCAAGCCGGCACCGCGCAAAAAGTGCGCCTGCTCATGCTGGCCCTAATCGTGCCCTACTGGATCAACGAAATCCTGCGCGCCTTTGCGGTGCGTCTGTTGCTGGCGTCAAAGGGCCTCATCAATCAGGGCCTCATGGGAATAGGAATAACCGACACCCCGATTGATTTTCTGGGCAGCAACACCGGCATGTGGATCGGCCTCAGCTATTCCACCCTGCTCATCATGGTATTCCCGCTCTACAACGCCATTGAAAGCCTCGACAAAAACCAGATCGAAGCCGCCCATGATCTTGGCGCACCCTGGTGGAAAATCCACCGCGATGTGGTGATCCCCTATGCCAAGCCCGGCATCGCTTCAGGCTGCACCATGGTCTTCATGCTGGTGGCAGGTTCGCTGGCGGCACCCTTGTTCCTTGGCGGCACCACGCAACGCTGGTTCACCATGACCGTCTATGACTTCTTCTTTCAGAGCTTCAACTGGCCGCGCGGCTCGGCTTACGCCTTCATATTGCTGGCGGCTTGCATAACCTTTGTCATGCTGATGTTGAAGGCCTTCAAAGTGAAATTGGGCGAGGCGATACGATGACCTCCAACACCATCATGAAGGGCATGCTGGGTTTCTACATCGCCCTCTTCTTCCTCTACCTCTTCGGCCCGCTGCTGGTGATGAGCATCACCGCTTTCAACACGTCGAATTATCCTTCGGTTCTGCCCTTTGAAGGCTTCACGCTGGATTGGTTCAGCAAACTCTTTGCCCACCGCCAGATGATGGAAGGCCTCGTCAATTCCATCATCATCGGTATCGGCGTGGTTTGCATTTCTGTGCCCGTGGGCCTTGCCGCCTCCATCATCATGAACCAGATCTACCACCGCGCGAGAGGTCTGTTTTATCTCGTCACAGTCTCACCATTGCTCACGCCCGGCGTAATTATCGGCATCTCCACAGTGATCTTCTGGAAAGACGCCTTCGGCCTTACCGACTGGTCCAAGGCCACATTCTATAAAGGCATCATTCTTTCCATCCTCGGGCAGTCCTCATTTGTTGCCGCCTATTGCCTGCTTATCATCATGGCCCGCCTGACGCGTTTCGACCGCGCCCAGGAAGAAGCAGCCCTCGATCTCGGTGCCACCTATCCGCAAGTCTTCTGGCACATTCTCTTGCCCTTCCTGAAACCCGCGCTGATTTCAGCTGGCGTCATCGGCTTCCTGTCGTCTTTCGAAAACTACAACACCACGACCTTTGCCATTCTCGCTGACAAGACTCTGGTCACCGTATTGGCAGGCGAAATCCGCCAGGGTACAACGCCCGCGTTATCAGCCCTCGCGGTCATCATCATCGGCCTCTCCCTCACGGGTGCACTTATCTATGAATTTATGAAACGCCGCGAAGAAGCAGCCAGCCTGCAGATCAAGGAAAATGCGCGGCTGGCGGAGCGGGGCGAAGTGGTGTGAAGACCCACTTTCCATCCCTGCAAATTCCCCTATAAGGCCAGTCCTCAATCCAAGGAGCGACGCCGCCATGACCGAAATTCCCGTCAACGAAACGGCCCGCATCCTGTCGGAAGCGCTGCCCTTCCTGCAGCGCTATGACGACCAGATCATTGTTGTGAAATTCGGCGGCCACGCCATGGTGGACCAGAAGCTGGCGTCACAGTTTGCCCGCGACATGGTCATGCTGAAAGTCTGCGGCCTCAATCCCATCGTGGTGCATGGCGGCGGCCCGCAGATCAACAAGATGCTGGACAAGCTCGACGTCAAGGCCGAATTCCGCGATGGCCTGCGCGTCACCGATCATGAGACAATGTCCGTCGTTGAAATGGTACTTGCAGGCTCGATCAACAAAGCCATCGTCGCATCGATCCAGCAAGCCGGTGGCCGCGCCGTCGGCATCTCAGGCAAAGACGGCAACCTGCTCATCGCCGAACGCTACACCAAGAAAAAGAAAGATCCGGTCACAGGCGAAGAGACCACCATAGACTTTGGCCAGGTCGGAGAACCGGCCCGCGTCAACACAGAAATCCTGCACACCATCATGAAGTCAGACGCCATTCCCGTGGTCGCCCCCGTTGGCATTGGTTACGATGGTGAAACCTACAACATCAACGCCGACACGGCAGCAGGTGCCATCGCGTCCGCCACAGGTGCCAAACGCTTGCTGCTGTTGACCGACGTTGCAGGCGTGCTCGACAAGAACAAGCAGCTCATCAGCGAGTTGAAGCTCGGTGATATTCCCCAGCTCATTGAAGAAGGCACCATAACCGGTGGCATGATTCCAAAAATTGAAAGTGCCGCTGCCGTGGTCTGGTCCGGCGTTGAAGGCGTGATTATCCTTGATGGCCGCGTGCCCCATTCCGTGCTGCTGGAGCTGCTCACCCCTCACGGCGTCGGCACCCGCGTTTCAAGGTCGGGCGTATGACTCGCAGTTTCAATCACGTCGATACCTGGGTCTTCGATCTCGACAACACGCTCTATCCAGCATCGTGCCGATTGTTCGACCAGATCGATGTGAAGATGGGCGAATTTGTATCCCGCGCCCTGGGACTGACATATGCCGAAGCCAAGCTCAGACAAAAACAACTCTACTACAAGCATGGCACAACGCTGCGTGGGCTTATGCAAGAGCACGACATGCAGCCCGAGGGTTTCCTCGACTATGTCCATGGCATCGACTATTCGCCCGTAAAAGCCGATGCCAATCTGGCAAAGGCCATCAAGGCCTTGCCGGGCCGCAAACTGGTTTACACCAACGGTACTGTTGCCCACGCCACCAATGTCATGAACAATCTCGGCATCACGAATTTGTTCGACGGCATATTCGATATCATTCATGCAGACTATATTCCAAAGCCTGCGCGCGCACCTTATGACGTGTTTCTGAAGCACCACAAGGTGGACGCCCTGAAGGCCGCTTTTTTTGAAGACATCGCGCAAAATCTGATGGTGCCCCATGCCATGGGCATGATCACTGTTCTTGTGACATCGGATGATAATCAGGATGCTGCACATTTGAATGTGGCTTCGGAAGATAATTTCATTGATCACGCCACAGATAATCTGCCACAGTTTTTACACGCATTCCAAAATCACTGACACGGAAAACCGACCATGAAAAACGCCCAAACCATCATCGAAGCCGCCTGGGAGGACCGCGCCAATGTCTCCCTCAATACCAAGGGCAATATCCGCAAGGCTGTGGACTTTGCACTGGAACAACTCGATTCCGGCAAACAGCGTGTGGCCGAAAAACAGGGTGTTGATTGGCATGTGAACCAGTGGCTGAAAAAAGCCGTGCTGCTCTCTTTCCGCCTCAACGACATGGAACTCATCAAAGGTGGTCCCGGCACATCGAAGTGGTGGGACAAGGTTCCCTCCAAGTTCGAAGGCTGGACCGCCAAGGACTTCCGCGCCGGTGGCTTCCGCGCCGTTCCCAATTGCATCGTCAGAAAATCCGCTTACATCGCACCGGGCGCCATTCTCATGCCCAGCTTCGTAAACCTTGGCGCTTATGTTGATACCGGCACCATGGTGGACACCTGGGTCACTGTTGGTTCCTGCGCCCAGATCGGCAAGAACGTGCATCTCTCCGGAGGTGTAGGTATTGGCGGCGTGCTCGAACCCATGCAGGCCGGTCCCACCATCATCGAAGACAATTGCTTCATCGGTGCCCGCTCGGAAGTCGTCGAAGGTGTGATCGTCGGCGAAGGCTCGGTCATCTCTATGGGCGTTTTCATTGGCCAATCCACCAAGATCGTTGACCGCACCACAGGCGAAGTCCACATGGGCAAAGTGCCACCCTATTCAGTGGTCGTCTCCGGCTCCCTGCCGCAAAAACCCTTCGCCGACGGAAGCCCGTCGCCATCCCTCTACTGCGCCGTCATCGTCAAACGCGTGGATGAAAAAACCCGGTCCAAGACGAGCATCAATGAATTGTTGCGGGATTAGCCAACTGCGCTAAATTGCCACCGGGGGCGATTTGGAGCGGAGAGACAAAATGAACCTTGAGACATTCACATCCTTGAGCGGGCGAATACCCCGAAAGACATTCTGGCTGGCTTTGATCATCATGATGATCATCAGCTGGATTCTGCAATTCATCATCTTCTCGATTTTCGGTGTGAGCATGATGGGGAACCCCAATGCAACGCCAGAAGAGGCGATGGCGCAGATGAGCGGCATGATGCTGCCACTGGGCATTGTTCTGTTGCTGACACTGTGGCCCTCCATCGCGATCTATACCAAGCGTTGGCACGATCGTAACAAATCCGGCTGGTGGTCACTGATCCTGTTCGTGCCGATCATTGGCGGAATCTGGATGCTGGTCGAGCTTGGTTTTCTGCGGGGAACAGAAGGCGCAAACCGTTTTGGACCTGATCCGATTGCGGATTGAGAATTAGTCGCCTGCCACGAAGGGACCTCATCCGGCGCGTCGCGCCACCTTCTCCACGCAAGTGGGCGCGGAGAAGGGACGGCATAGAGACCTCCCTTAAACTCCAACATTTGGAGGGCGGTACCAATGCGTGCCCTTCTCCAGCCCTCTTGCTGGAGAAGGTGCCCGAAGGGCGGATGAGGTCCCTTTCTCTCCACGCGCTCCGGCTGTAGAACACCCTTATGAAAAACATCCCCCAAGACCCCGTCACCCTGTTGCAGCAGCTTGTGCGCTGCCCCTCCGTCACGCCGCACGAAGCAGGCGCATTGACGACTGTCCAATCCTGGCTCGAAGCAGCAGGCTTCACCTCAAACCTCCTGATCTACTCTGCCCCGAACACGCCAGACATTGACAACCTGTTCTCCCGCATCGGCACTTCCGCCCCGCACCTCTGCTTCGCAGGCCACACCGATGTCGTTCCGCAGGGCGATGAATCGATCTGGACGAGCGCCCCCTTCGCCGCCGACATCAAAGACGGCTACATCATCGGTCGCGGCACAACCGACATGAAAGGCTCCGTCACCGCCTTTGCCGCAGCCGCATGCGATTTCGTGCGTGAGACCCCACAATTTAAAGGCTCCATTTCTTTCCTCATCACCGGCGACGAGGAAGGCCCGGCCATCAACGGCACGGTGAAAGTGCTGCAGTGGATGAAAGAGCATGGCCACATCCCGGACCATTGCCTGGTGGGTGAACCCTCCTGCGTTGATCAACTGGGCGATACCATCAAGATAGGTCGACGCGGTTCGCTGTCTTTCATCGTCACCTGCGAAGGCAAGCAAGGCCACGCCGCCTATCCGCACAAGGCCGATAACCCCATTCCCAAACTCGCCCGCTTGATCGAACGCCTGTCAGCCACGCCGCTGGACATTGGCAACGACCACTTTGATCCCTCGTCATTGGCTTTTACATCGTTCGACGTTGGCAATCCGGCTGGCAATGTCATTCCATCTAAGGCAGTTCTGAAATTCAACATCCGCTACTCAACCGAGCACAACTATGACTCGCTCAAAGCGTTGGTGAATGGCCATATTGAAAAACTCTATGCGGAAATGGGCGGCACCTGGAGTGTGAGCTTCACCGAAGGCGCTGAAGCCTTTATCACCGAACCCGGCTCTTTCGTCGGCCTCGTGCAAGACGCGATTGCTGACGAAACCGGCCTTACCCCAAAACTCTCGACATCCGGCGGCACGTCTGATGCGCGCTTCATCAAGGATTACTGTCCCGTTCTTGAATTCGGCCCCACCAATGCGACGATACATCAAACCGACGAGCGCATATCAGTTGCTGAACTACAGGCAACAACCCGGATTTACCGACGGATCATCGAGAAGTATTTTGGGGTGGAGTGAGGTCCCTTGCTCACTTCACCAAATACCGCCTGCTCACCCACAGGAACAACCAATAGGGCAACAACCGTCCGATTTTCAAAATTGCAACAAACGGTGCCGGATACGCCACCTCGAATTTCCCTTTGGCCAGTCCGGCAATCGTTGCCCGCGCTGCATCTGCGGGCTCCATCAAAAATGGCATTTCGAAATCATTCACCGCGGTCATCGGCGTGCGCACAAAGCCGGGATTGATGACGGAAACCTTCACACCCAGCAGCGCAAGTTCCGGCTGCAAAGACTCCGCCAGATTGATCAGTGCCGCTTTTGTGGGCCCATAGGCGGCCGCCTTTGGCAACCCGCGATAACCTGAGACAGAGGCGATCCACGAGAGATGGCCGCTTTTCCGCGCCCGAAATACAGGAAGTGTTGCCGCCAGCATGTTGATGACGCCAAGATAGTTGACCTCATACATCTGTTTGAACATGTCAGTGCGAAAGTCTGCAGCCGAAGCGGGCGTATAAGTGCCAGCGCCAGCGATGACGAGGTCAACCTGTCCCAGCGACGATTCAATGGCAAGGAAGCAAGCCGCAACTTTTTTCTCGTCTGTCACATCCAGCGGAAAGGCCGTTATGCCTGTGCCGAGTTTTGCCAATGCTTCGGCGTTGCGCGCCGAAGCAGCAACCATCACGCCTTCAGCCGCAAGCTGTTTGCAAATCTCCGCCCCAATACCCGTGGATGCCCCCGTAACCCACACAACACGCCAGGGCAGCGCCATTACCTAAATCCCGACAAACGGCTGTGCCAGACGTGCCCAGAAGGATTTGAACCGCGCCGGAGCTTCTGTTGCCACAAGGCAAATGCAGTCCATGTCAGAATCGACCTTCGGCTGATGTTCAATGTCTTCGTCCAGATCAGCCACATCGCCGGCCATGTAGCGACCTGTATGGTCAAAATAGGACCCGCGCAAAATTACGGTCAGTTCTTCGCCGCCGTGGCCATGTTCCGGCATTTGCCGACCCTTGCCGATGCGCAGCAGTTGCAGGTGAGTCTTGCCCTTGGTGGACAATGGAATTTCATAAGTCGAAACTCCAGGAACGATGGTCTTCCACTTCAAGTCATCGAGCGCCTTGTTGTCCAACAAATTGCACAACACCGCCGGGACTTCTGAATGTCTCACGGGTTCGGCTTTTGCAGGTGCGGCGACAATTGCGTCGAGGCTGGCCAAAGTCGCGGCACGACACGTATCAGTCACGGCGCGCGGCTCCTCAACCAGCATGATCTGTCCGCCCAAGCGTTCAGCTTCGCGGAGCGCTGCACGGCACTGGCTGCAATAGGCTACATGGGTGGCCGCAGCAAAACCATGGGCTTCGCCCAAGGTTCCTGCCGCCAATGCAATGATGGTCGCTTCATCAAGGTGGTGGGTAATCGTCACGTCACTGTCTCCAACAGCTTTTTCATGCGCCTATACGCAAGTCTCATACGGCTCTTTACGGTACCAAGCGGGATTTGGAGCCGTGTGGCAATCTCGCTTTGTGGCAAATCTTCCACATAACTAAGGATCAGTAACTGACGCTGCTCTTCAGGGATCTGCGCCAGGGCCTTGGCCACGTATCCATCTTCCTGCAAACGAGACAACGCATCGTCTTGTTGAACCTCGGTTGATTCTGCATCGTAATCGTCAATATCCGTGTAGAGCGAGGTCTTCTCCCGCCGCAGTCGGTCGATACGCAGGTTGCGTGCTATGGTAAAAATCCACGTCGTCACACTGCCACGGTCCGACACATACATATGCGCCTTGGACCAGACCGCGATCATGGTTTCCTGCACCAGGTCTTCCGCTTGTTCGGCGTTTGCCCCTTTGCGCATCATGAAACTTTTCACGCGCGGCGCGTACTGGTCAAACAACTGCGCAAACGCGCCCCTGTCCCGGCTCTCTGCAATTCGGGTCAACAATTCACTTTCAGCCGACATGCCGCTTGGCCTCTTGTAAGAACTTGCCAGAGCCGATGCCGCAACCATAGTGACGTTCTCCCGACGTATCCTGCCCTTTACGTAAATATGACAAAGTCGGATTACTGGAGGCGGCGTTCGATCTGCTCATTGAACTCTTTCACAAACACGCGTTTCTTGCCTTCGAAGGCTTCAATTTTGCCCCACACAACCCAATGGGTTCTGGTGGCAGTCAAGCGCCCCCGGGTTTCAGTGCGGACCTCCCATTTGCCGCGCTTCAGCGCTTCCGTCCAATGGGTTTTCGCAATCGCCGACAACGGATCATTGGCATCAATTGAGTAGGTTTCGCGCCCTACGCCAGAAACGATCAAGCCGTGGGGCTTCAACTCCTGTACACCAAAATCGTCGACAATCTCCAACTTTGTGCGACCGGTTTTTGCGTCCATTGATGTGACGCGCCTGTTCGACGGCTTCTTGATCACCTTTTGCGCCACTGGTGTTGCGGCTTCGGGATCGGCAAACACGACAGGCTTGTCAGCCAGGTTTTTCTTTCGCACCGGCACGGCAATCGTTGAAGCCCCGGCATAAACCGTCAACTTTACAGGTTCCGGTGCAGGCCACATCATCGGGAAATAGCTGGTGGAAATCGCAACCCGGATGCGATGGCCCTTCGGCACCGTCCAGGCAATATCATCCAGCTTGATCTTCATTTTGTAGCGCTTGCCAGGTTCCAGCGGCGTTGGATATTCGCGTGACTCGCGCATGGCGAGATTCTGCAAGGCATAAGAGATGCGAGACACTTCCCCCGTCGGCCACACATCATTCAGCCGCACAGCAATATGTGCCACGGGCTTGTCCACGGTGAAAGAGAGTTCCAGCACCGGCTGGCCAACCACATCCATGTCATCCATCAGCGGCGGACTGTCGAACACAACCGAACCCTCGTCGTCACGGAACTGGTTGCCGGGGAAATCGTCGCCCATCCAGATAATACAATATTCCCCGCCATCAAACCCGATGTTCTGGGGCGAGGTGAGACTGAGCGCCTTTTCTTCTCCCGGAACTGATGAAATACCCTTGCTCGACAACGACCAGGTCTTGGTCTCGATATTGCCAAAGCCCCAATAGCTCTCGGGTACCCAGCGCCCCTTGATCTCCCCGGGGAAGGAGCCGGGCTTGTAGGCCTCCATGATATAGACCCGGAAATCCGGATCATCCGTCACACCAGTGTTGATGCCTTTGATGTGAAAATCCCACCAGCGCAGCATTTCCTGGAGGAAGCCGATATTGGGGTTGGGCACGGCAAAATGTGGATATTTGTGCGCCCAAGGCCCGATAATGGCTTTGCGGGGAACCCGCAGGTTTTTCATCAGGCGCGGAATGGCATTGGAATAGGCATCGTTCCAGCCACCCACAGCCAGAACCGGAACGTTGATCTTCAGATAATCCTCGCACACCGACCCATGCTTCCAATAGCCATCGCGATGCGGGTGCTTCAGCCAGTCCAGCAGCAAAAACGGCTCATTCTCCAACCGGTTGAGCCACATCTTTTTCCACTTCGTGCCCACAATCTTGGGGTCCGGCGGACGGGAGGAATAGGACAGCATGGTGGCGGCCCAACCGAGATTCTCATTGAGCAATGTGCCGCCCTTGTAGTGAATGTCATCTTCATAGCGGTCATCTGTGGAGCAGATCGTGACAATGGCCTTGAGGGCAGGGGGCCTGAGTGCCGCAATCTGCAAGGCGTTAAATCCGCCCCAGGATATGCCGAACATCCCCACATTGCCGTCGCACCACTTTTGCTGCGACAGCCAGTCAATCACTTCAACCCCGTCATCCAGCTCCTGCTGGGTATATTCATCCTGCATCAAACCTTCAGAATCACCGTTGCCGCGCATATCGACGCGGATGCAGGCATAGCCATGCCCAGCGAGGTATGGATGAGTCAGCGCATCCCGCGTGGTCGTGCCGTCGCGCTTGCGATAAGGTAGATATTCGAGGAGAGCAGGTACTTTTTTCTTGGCCGCATCAACCGGCAACCACATGCGTGCCGCCAGTTTGGTGCCGTCTTTCAGCGTAATAAAGAGGTTTTCGATCTCCTTCACCTTGCGGGGGAAGGCAGTGATGGTCTTGATTTCCATGGGATTCCTGCAATTTCGACCCCCACTATGCCCGATATCACCACACCCCCGCAACAGAGCTTTCGAATCTGAACGCCAGATAAATGCCACAATCAGGTTTGGTTCAGGCCCGTTCCCCTAGAAACGCAACATCAAATGATTATCCAGAGGGAGCCTGCCAAATGAACAAGATCTTCAAAATCGCCGCCGCCGCCGCACTGACAATCGGCTTTATCTCCACCGCCTCATGCGCCGACAGCCTGTACGGTGACGAAGGTGTGGTGATCACCCCAGCCTCGGTATCCGCTGATACAAGCGTTGATATCTCAGCCAGCATACCCAACGTGAAGCGCGGCAAGATCGTCGACTTCCAGACCAAGAAGGCCAAGGGATCGATCATCATCAACTCCAAGTCCAACGAGCTTTATTATGTGCTGGGTTACGGCAAAGCTGTGAAATACCGCGTCGCCACTGCCCGCAAGGGGTTTGAGTGGAAGGGTACCCACAAGGTGTCCTCGAAGACCACCTGGCCAGATTGGCGTCCCCCAACAGAAATGCGCGTCCGTCATCCTGAACTGCCAACCTTCATGAAGGGTGGCGTCAAGAACCCACTTGGTGCCCGCGCCATGTATCTTGGCTCGTCGATCTACCGCATCCACGGCACCAACGAACCAAAGTCCATCGGCAAGTCCGCATCGTCAGGCTGCATCCGCATGCTGAACGCAGACGTGACCGAACTCTACACCCTTGTGAAGGTTGGCACGGAAGTCACGATGCTCTAATCCGCATCGACGACATTCGGCCCACGCCCCCTGTCTTGCGCAAACCCGCCCCCTCAGCGCAAGGCAGGGGTTATTATTTGGGGAAGACCCTCACCCGGCGCGTTCCGCGCCGACCTCTCCCGCAAGCGGGCGAAGTGAAGAATTCTTCACTTCTTCCGCTTGCGGGAGAAGGTGGATCGCATGTGAAGCCTGCGAGACGGATGAGGGCTGGCGCCTACCCCACCGGCTTCCGCAACTTGTAAATCCCAACATCAATCACGCCTTCAGCAAACCCGGCCTCGCAGTAACTCAGATACAAATTCCACATCCGCCGGAACTTCTCATCAAACCCCAAGGGCTGTATCTTCGGCCAAGCCGCTTCGAAGCGATCACGCCACATTGCCAGCGTCTTGGCATAGGACTGGCCGAAGCAATCCATTTTCTCAAACAGCAATCCGGCTTTCGCCGTCTGCTCGCGCATGATGTCTTTGGTCAGCAACATGCCGCCGGGGAAAACATAGCGCTGGATGAAATCTACGCCGCTGCGATAAGCCGCATAATTTTCTTCGAGGATGGTAATGCCTTGAATGGCGGCAACACCACCGGGCTTTAAACGATCAAACAGGGTGCGGAAATAGGCGGGCCAATGGGGTTCCCCAACAGCTTCGATCATTTCGACCGACATGATACCATCAAAACTGCCCTTGGTGTCGCGGTAGTCTTCGAACACCAGTTCGGTTTTGTCGGAAAGGCCCTTGGCTTCCATGCGCTTCTGCGCATAATCAAGCTGTTCTTGCGACAGCGTAATGCCGCGCAATGAAGCTCCCGCCTTTGCCGTTTCCTCTGCCACCCCGCCCCAGCCACAGCCGATTTCAAGATAGCTCTTGCCGGGCTGCACCTCAGCCGCTTCCATCACCTTGTGAATTTTCTGCCGTTGTGCGGCTTCAAGGCTGTTGCCCTTGCCTTCAAACACAGCGGAGGAATAGCTCATCGTATCATCCAGCCACGTCTCGTAGAAGGCATTGCCGAGATCATAATGCGCAGAGATGTTTTCTTTCGATTTGTCTTTCGTATTGTCGCGCAGGCGATGCCAAATCTTGTCAAACAAACTGGAAAAGAAAAACCCGGTGGATGCCTTGTCCAGCGCATTGCGGTTTTGCAGATAGAACCGGAACAGGCTTGTTGTATCACTGCATTCGATGTCGCCCGCCATATAGCGTTCAAAGAAGCCAAGTTGACCCCGCCGCACGCTGGCCCAGATGACACTGAAATTACGCATGCTTAGATCAGCGTCAAAGCCGGTGCCCTTTTCGCCGATGGTCAGCATTTCGCCAGAAGGCAGCGTCAGGGCAAGTGACCCCCTCACATCCTTGGGAAAAACCCGGCGTCCCACCGCCAAAATCAAATTGCCTAGTAGACCATTACGCATGTTACCCACCCTCCAGCTCTCGCGGCCAGTTACGGAGATTGCAATTTGAGGCCCTTTAGCCAAAGTTTCAAGGCCTCCCAGTGAATTCCCGCCATGACCTTGATTGTCATCAAGGGAAGAGTGGCAAAAACCTTGAGTAAAGTGGCATTGGACAGCGGCTGGCGCTTACCGGAAAAATAGGCGTTTAATACCGGGCCTTCGTCGGTGGTAAGTGAAACACCCACGGCAACGTCTCCACCGGGTACCGATGCGCGCAAACCATAGTGCCCTTCCACCTTGTTGAAAGGCGAGACACGAAACACCTTGTCGGTTATGGCAAACGTCTTGTCACCGGGTGCAAAAGGCCCGGCTGCATAGATATGACGTCCGCCAAATGTATTGTGTACTTCATAGATCAGCATGCGGATATTGTTTGCTGCATCTAGACCAAAGAATACCGTAAGGGGATTGAAGGCATAGCCCAGAATGCGCGGATAACTCAGCATCAGAACACGGGTGACAGCAGAAGGCGCGCCATGACGTTCCATCAAACTCCAAGCCAAGTTCCGCAAGGGTATGACATGGCCATGCTCTCCATAATCTGCATCATAGAGCCCAAACAACCCGAAGCCATTATAGCGCAGCAAACGCGGCAAACTTGGCAACTCATCCACATCCACCAACAAGCTCGCAACTGAGTATTCCAGCCGGTGCGACAGCGGCCGCAAGCGCTGGTGCACCACCTTGCCGACATAAATCGCAGGGCGAACCTCAGTCACTCCGCCGCCTCCGCAACGACGGGAGGCTGCGGTTCCTGAATCGCACCCAAATGGATGCGGCCCGATTCTTCGGCCACATTCCAGGGGCGCCGCACACCACCCAACTGTTCCGCCACAGCAAGCCCCGCCTGCAAACCATCCTCATGGAAGCCCGCCCCGAACCAGGCGCCACAGAACCAAATGCGGTCTGCGCCCTGCAATTGCCAGAGTTGCTGTTGTGCTTCCATCGTCACATCATTGAACATGGGGTGGCGATAGTCAAAAATGCCATCGACCATGTCCGCACGTGGTTTCACTTGCGGGTTCAATGATACAAAATGCTGATCGGGCGAAACAAGTTTCTGCAACAAGTTCATCCAGTAGGTCACTTCAGGTGCCGCGGTATTATGGCCTTGGGGCATGCGATAGTTCCAGCCCGACCAGAACCGACGGGTACGCGGCATCAGGCTTTTGTCCCGGTGGAGATAAACCCGGTTGGCCGAAGTCTTGAACGGCGAGAGCAAAATCTGTTCAAGATCGGAAGGCTGTGCCAGCAAACGCAACGCCACATCGGCATGTGTGGCAAGCACCACTTGGTCAAAATCTTCCACAATGCCGGAGCGATGGTGAACCGCAACACCACGCGCCGTGCGCACTACGCGGGTCACAGGGGCCGAGAGCCGCGTTTCAAACCGTGCATCTTCCACCAGCTTGGCGACATATGCAGAAGAACCACCCTTAACCGCATTCCAGTCTGGCCGCTGGCCAAGTTCAAACAATTTGTGATTGGTGAAAAAGCGGATGAAGGCATGGAAGGGATAGGCCGCAATCTGTTCAGGTGTGGCCGACCATATGGCCCCCGCCATGGGCAGGATATGCCGCTGCATGAAGCTTTCGCCATAACCATAATCCCGGAGATAGTCGCCAAGGCTGGTGCCGCAAGGAACGAGCTTCGCATGGCCCTCAGCTTTTTTGTAAAACCGCACAAGATC
>JANPCL010000189.1:0-6409 GCA_031430915.1 Hyphomicrobiales bacterium | reverse complement strand
GCAGCCAGATGAAACAGCGCGGCCGATGCTCCACGGTTGCGTGGTGCCATGAATGCGAAACTCAGTGGAGCCAATATAAAGTGCGCGGGCACCGAGTGGATTTTCCGGGCCACCTTCCATTTGCTCTGGCAGAAAATGTCCGCGCTTTGCCTCTCGGTCAATCATCACCTGCGGTGGTCGCCAGGTGGGCCATTCAGCTTTGCGGGCAATCTGGTTACGACCCACCCACGTGAAGCCGTCACGTCCAACGCCCACAGGATAGCGCAGAGCCTGTCCGTTGGGCAGGACATAGTAGAGCTTGCGTTCAGACGTTTTGACGAGAATGGAACCGGGGGTGAGATCGCGGGTGAAGCGGACAGTCTCGACGGCAAAGCGTTTGTCCGTGGACTGAATATCATAGTCCATGGATTCTGAACTTGGCTGTGACATTGCGTAATCTTCGCTGCCGCCCATGGCACCAAGAATTTCGAACTGGGGAGATTTGGCAGATGCCGGAGCGGTGCTAGCTGTAAATGCCAGCATCGCAAAAACCAATTTATTCATCAATGTTTTGTTCCTACCGACTGTCTACGTTGTCAGTCGTGAGGAGTGTGCCACGCCAGCCTTAATCAGGCTTTAAGCGTCGCAGCGACTGCTCTGCAGTCTGGTGTGACACCGGATGTTTCCAGTGCGGTGCGATTTCCATGAGCGGGCACAAAACAAAGCCCCGAAGTTCAATGCCAGGATGCGGCAACACCAGCGGTTTTATGGACCGCGTCCGGGGAGCAAGAATGCAGCCGTGATAGTCCAGCAGATCAAGGTCCAAAGTGCGCGGACCCCAGCGTTTCAGGCGCTTTCGCCCGGCGCGGCGTTCGATGTCGTGCAGGACGCGCATCAGGCTTTGCGGTGGCATGGCAGTTGATATCGAAATTACCGCATTCACAAAATCCGGCTGGTTGGTCACACCATAGGGTGCGGTGAGCAGCAGCTGCGATATTTTCAGTACACGGATGTTATGACAGGCCATCTCGTCGATGGCGCGGGTCACCGTCGCGGTAGGTGTTCCCCACGGCCCCGATAGATTGCTGCCGAGCGCGATGATGATCATGATTGCAACAATTGCAAGCAATCTTCCGCATTTTGTTCCGGATGTAGAATGGGGAAAATGTCGTGAGTGATGCGACCGTTTTGCACCACGATCGTGCGGCGGACGAGGTAATCGTTCCCGCCAGCCTTGAAAGTTTGAATTGAAAGTGCCGATGAAAGCTTGCGGGCAGCATCGGACAGAAGCGCGAAATTGAGTTTGTGGCGGTCCACAAACTCTTGCTGCCACTCTGTGGTTTGAAAACTGACGCCGAACACCCGTGCGTCACGTTTTTCAAATTCCAGGTGGAGGGCCGAGAACGCGAGGGCTTGCGGTGTGGAGCCGTGGGCACCGGGGATACTGTCCCAGCCATCGGGGTCCGGGTGGCCCGGGCGTCCCGTGTACGGGTAGAAGAACATGACAGTGCGATTTCGCTGAATGCTGTCTTGCGCAAAAGTTGTCGATGGCAATGTGATATTAGGGAATGAGGTGCCTACAAGCATGGCCAAGACAGGCCCTCACCCGAATGCAGGAGTGGTGAAGACTTCTTCACTTCTCCCGCTCGCGGGAGAAGGTGGATCGCAGGCGAAGCCTGCGAGACGGATGAGGGCCCGTTTGACCACTAGCCCTTGTCCCTCAACAACCGGCCCTTTTCGCGGTTCCATTCGCGTTCTTTGGTATTCTCGCGCTTGTCGTGCAGCTTGCGGCCTTTGGCCAAAGCGATATCAACTTTGACGCGGCCCTTGGTGTTGAAGAAAATTTTCAACGGCACAATCGTCAAACCTTCTCGCAACACGCCAACGGACAAACGATCAATCTGCTTCCGGTGTAATAGCAATCTGCGCGGACGTTTTGGTTCATGGTTGAAGCGGTTGGCTTCGCGGTATTCAGGAATGTTTGAGTTGAACAGCAGCAACTCGTTGCCCTTCATGGCCGCATAGGCTTCGCCCAGATTGACGTGGCCCACGCGCAGTGATTTGACTTCGGAACCTTTCAGTTCAATTCCGGCCTCAAAGGTTTCCATGAGCTCGTAGTCGAAGCGGGCGCGGCGATTGTCGCCCTTGACGACAATGCCACTCCCGGCAGCGGATTTTTTCGCGCCGCCACTTTTTGCTGACATGTCAGTTGATCAGTCCCGCGTGCTTCATGGCACTTTGAACGGCCTTCTTTGTGGACTCCATCACCGGCACCATGGGCAGGCGCGCATCGGGTGTGCAATGGCCGAGCAGGCTGACGGCATATTTCACCGGGCCGGGATTGGTTTCCACAAACAGGGCATTGTGCAAGGGCATCAAGCGGTCCTGAAGTTTCAGCGCAGCTTTATAGTCGCCGCGCAAGGTGGCTTCCTGGAACTCTGCACAAAGGCGCGGAGCCACGTTGGCCGTCACAGAAATGCAACCGACCCCACCATGCGCATTGAAACCCAAGGCGGCTCCATCTTCGCCACACAATTGGATAAAGCCTTCGCCGGAGGCAAGGCGCTGCAAGGACGGTCGCGTCATGTCAGCCGTCGCATCCTTGGTGCCGATGATATTCTGGCAGTCCTTGGAGAGGCGGGCCAACGTTTCCACACTCATGGCAACGACCGTGCGACCCGGCACGTTGTAAACAAAGATTGGAATATCAACAGCTTCCGATATGGCCTTATAGTGTTGGTAGAGGCCTTCTTGGGTCGGCTTGTTGTAATAGGGGCACACAATCAGCGCAGCATCAGCCCCGGCTTTTTTGGCATGGGCCGCATATTCAATCGCTTCAGCCGTATTGTTGGAGCCAGCCCCCGCAATGACAGGAACCTTGCCTTTGGCTTCTTCCACGCAAATTTCGATCAGCCGCTTGTGTTCTGCAGGCGTAACAGTCGGGCTTTCGCCTGTGGTGCCAACGGGAACCAGGCCATGGCTTCCCTCTTTTATCTGCCAGGCCACGAATTTGCGGTAGGCTGCTTCGTCTACAGCTCCATCTTTCATGGGGGTAATCAGGGCAGGAAAAGATCCTTGGAATTTCACGGCGTCCTCACATTCATTGAAACAGGTAACAAGTTCTAAACCATAAAATGGCTACGGTCGTTGCTTGTTGCACGCTGTAGCCCTTCGGGGTCGCGGCACCATAGTCGTTCAAATCTTGAACGGCAAGCAAGAGCGGAAGCGGTGGGTATAGTTCCCAAAGCCGACGCAATCCCGCCTCAAAAAGGCACTTGCAGCGTGGAATGTGCGTATGTTTGACGGTGGAGTTGTCATGTTGCTTGAGTTGAATCGCCGTGGTGTCCTGAAAGGTTTGGTCACTGCATCGGCCCTTGCCTTGGTGCCGTTCGTGAGTGTGTCGCGTGAGGCAGAGGCGGCGAACCCGATGGCGATTGCCGCCGTCAAGGAAGCCCTGCGTGGCAATTTCAGTGATGCTGGCGCTTTTGCCGAACGTTCCGGCGACCAGGCTGCGATTAAACTCGTGGAACTTCTGTATCTCAAGGATCACGGCAAAGACGTTGGCTTTCAGCGCGTGCGGGATTTCCAGGCCGCGGCTCCAAAGTGGCCATTATCAGAAACTTTGAAAAAACGCGCCGAACAGGCTTTGCTGCAAAATCCGGAAGCACCACAATCAGTCATCAGCTATTTTGACGACAATGAAGCCATGACAGCGGAAGGGCACGCGGCCTTGGCCCGAGCCTATTATCAGCTGGGTCAGAATGACAAGGCCAAGGCGGCGCTGCGGCGCGCCTGGATGAAAACAGACATGGAAGCCGATGTGGAAAAGCGCATCGCTTCGGAATTTGGATCGCAGCTGACGCCAGGCGATCACAAGGCTCGACTCGGCCGCTTGATCTATAGTCAGCAACCTGCCGCCGCTGTGCGCCATGCCAAGCGTCTGGGAGCCGACCAGCAGAAGGTGGCGCAGGTGGCGCAATTGTTGCTGCGTGGTGCAGGTGGAGCCGAGGGTAGCTATAGCGCCCTGCCCGGTTCTCTGCGCAACGAATTGCCACTGCGCTACGCTCTGGCGCGGCTTTACCGCAAGCAGGAAAAATTCGGCAAGGCGCGGAGCATTTTACTGGCAGCGCCATCAACAGCGGCTGAACTGGGTGATCCGTCGGCGTGGTATGATGAGCGCCGCATCATCGCGCGCCGTTCCATTGGCCCCTATAACAAGGACACTTGGAAGGCCGCCTATCAGATTGCCAGCCGGCACGGAATCACATCGGGTGAGGACTTGCCAGATGCAGAATTTCTCGCAGGCTGGATTGCGCTGCGCTATGGCGGCAATACCGATGCGGCGCAGCAGCATTTTTCACGATTGAGTGAGGCCGCGACTTCACGCACCGACAAAGCCCGTGCCAACTATTGGCTGGGCCGCACGTACGTTGCTGCAGGTGACAAGGGTACGGCCACAAAATACTTCAAATCGGCGGCACAACATTCCACGATTTACTATGGCCAATTGGCGCGGGAATATGTCGGGCTAGGTGGTGTGCCGGAAGAAATTGCAGGCGAAGGTTCATCTGCGGCAGCGCGGTCGCGCGTTGACAATGATGAAGTGATCCGTGCGCTTCGTTTGATGCACCAGGCTTCGGGCAAGGCCAACCTGCATATGTTCCTTTATTCCATTGCCAGCCGGTTCAAGTCGGTTGATGAAATGAATGCGGCCGCCAACATTGTGCATGGCATGGGCGGCACGTTCATGGCGCTGAAACTTGCCAAGGCAGCAGGCCAGTTCAAGGTTGATATCGATTCCTGGGCCTATCCTGTTCGCGGCCTGCCAAATTGGGCGCAGATTGGAAAGCCTGTTGAAAAGGCACTTGTCTTCGGCCTGTCGCGGCAGGAAAGCGAATTCAACCCAGATGCGGGAAGTCGCGTGGGCGCGCAAGGATTGATGCAGTTGATGCCGGGAACAGCAAAGCTTGTCGCACGGCAATATCGTGTGCCCTATGCGCAAGCGAAGTTGAAGGGTGATCCGGCCTACAACGTGAAACTTGGAGCGGCGCATCTGGCTGACCTGGTGTCAAAATACAACGGTTCATACGTTCTCACTTTGGTAGCCTACAATGCAGGTCCTCGCCGCGCCAAAGAGTGGGTTGAGCAGTTTGGCGATTTGCGCTCGGGCCAGGTCGACCCGGTGGATTGGGTTGAGAATATTCCGTTCCAGGAAACCCGCCAATATGTGCAGAAGGTTCTGCAGAATGTGCATATCTATCGTTCGCGGCTGGCGCCCAAAACTGTTCGCCCGATGACGGCAGATTTGAAACGTGGCACGCCTTCTGACGTGAACGTCGCCTCTATCTCCGCTCCAGAGGAAAAGGAGTGCGGCAGCGCGCTGACATCCTTCCTGACTGGCTGTGACTGAGCGCGAACACTGGCACACTGCCGCAGATGGCACGCAGCTGTTTGCGCGTGAGGTGGGACCGCTTGCGACTGACCACACGCCCCTGCTTTGCTTACCGGGTTTGACGCGGAACTCACGGGACTTTGCACCTGTATTCGAACAGTTCGGAAATTCGCGCCGCGTCATTGCCATGGACTTTCGCGGGCGTGGAAAATCTGGATATGCTGCTGATCCCATGACCTATCGGCCAGACGTCGAGTTGCAGGATACATTGGGATTTCTGAAAGCCCTTGGCATAGACCGCGTTGCCCTGCTGGGAACATCGCGCGGCGGTATTGTCGGTATGCTCATGGCGGCTTTCGCCAAAACGCATCTTGCAGGGCTGATGCTGAATGACATTGGTTGTGAACTTCAAACCGACGGTTTGCTGCGCATCAAGGACTATGTGGCAAAACCCGTATGTCATGAAACGTGGCAAGCCACAGCAAAGTCTGTTGCAGCGGGTGCCCGGGGCTTTGCAAATGTGACAACCTCTCAATGGGAAGCCGTTGTCAGACGTATTTATGTCGAGACTGCAGGCGGTATTTGCCCCAGCCATGATCAGCACCTTGCCGACACAATACCAAGCGATGATGACATCCGTTCTGGCAAAGTGGGTGAACTCTGGTCAGTCTTGCCCGCCCTGCATGACGTTCCCTTTGCTTTGCTGCGTGGCGAAGGATCAGATTTGTTGACGGTTGCAACAGTCAACCGCATGCGGCTTGAAGCACCGGGGCTGGTTGCAAGCACAATTGCTGATCGCGGCCATGTGCCATTTCTGGATGAGCCGGAAAGTATTGCGGCGATCCAGGAGTGGCTGGAACAGGTTGATCGTTCGAATTAGAGCATCGGACGGTCTCGTGAACCCAAAGGTCCCGTAATTCCCGCGTCCGTGTACGAGTGTCCGGGGAAAAACAGTATTTGTTCCAGTTTGTCGGTGATTTCACAGCACCATGACACAGAGATAAGGTGCAGAATATGTACTCGGAAGGTTTATTACCC
>JANPCL010000188.1:0-19438 GCA_031430915.1 Hyphomicrobiales bacterium | reverse complement strand
CGCCACTTCACCGCCGCCCATGGAAAAGCCGACAATAGCAGCATCGTCAGCACCGCACTCTTTCATCACATCTGCAAGATCATCTGACAACGTGTCATACTCATAGCCCTTACCGGGCTGGTCAGAGCGGCCGAAGCCGCGACGATCATAGGCGATCACCTTGTGGCCCGCTTCCGAAAGCGCCAAGGCTTGATCATCCCAACTGTCAGCCGACAGTGGCCAGCCATGCATCAACACAACTGGTCTGCCTTCGCCCCAGACTTTGACATAGAGGTTGGTGCCGTCGCGTGTGGTGATATGGGGCATGGGGAATTCTCCGCATTCAGAGTGTGTTATGAACAGACTGAATGCGAAGCTGGCGGTTTTTGTTCCGGCAACTGATGGTGATTCCCAAAAGCAAAAGGCCCGGACACAGTCCGGGCCTTTTGCATCAAAACCAATAATTCCTATGCCGCTTCCTCAGCCGCATCATCCTCGGTCTTTTCACCGACCGCTGCACCGCGCTTGGCGTTGCGGGCGAGGTAGTCTTCGAGTTCCTTGATGCACTGGTCTTCGTCGACCTTGCGCACGGCCGCGAGTTCGCGGGCAAAACGGGCGAGGGCCTGTTCGAACAGCTGGCGTTCGGAATAGCTCTGCTCGGGTTGGCGGTCTGACCTATAGAGATCGCGGATCACTTCCGACACTGCAATCATGTCGCCGGAATTGATCTTTGCGTCATATTCCTGGGCGCGACGTGACCACATGGTGCGCTTGATACGGGCGCGGCCACGGATGACCTTCATTGCCTGCTCGATCATGGTACGATCAGCCAAGTGACGCATGCCCTTTTGTTCGGCGCGGTTGGTCGGAACCTTCAGACGGAGCTTTTCTTTCTCAAAGTCGACAATGTAGAGTTCAAGCTTGATGCCGGCAATTTCCTGCTCTTCGATGTTGGAAATCTTGCCAACGCCGTGGGCGGGATAAACCACCAGTTCACCGATTTTGAAGGACGGCTTTTTGGCAACAGCAGGGGCGGCCTTGGCAGCGGGTGCTGCAGGCTTTGCCGCCACAATGGGTTTTGCCACAACGGCTGCAACTGGTGCCAGCGGCTTCGCGGCGACAGGAGCAGGCTTTATGGCTGGTACTGGCTTTACAGCGACGGCCACGGGTTTTGCAGCAACCACTGGTTTCTTCACCGCAGCCTTGACAGCCACGGGCTTGGGTGCGGGCTTGGCCGCAACCTTGGCTTTGGCGGCTGGTTTGGCCGCAGCTTTCTTGGCTGGTGCTGCCTTTGCGGCTGGCTTGTTCTTGTTTGTCTTTGCAGTGACCATTTCTGGTTTACCCCTGTTTTCAATGGCTTGACAGGGTTGTCCTGTCAAACTCCGGTGTGGCACCAGGGCGCAATGCTCAGGGCGCAAAAAAACCGGACTTAAGAGTCCGGATGCGCTGAACACGTCCCGTCTGTGCTTACATGGGAACACCCTATCACATTTTTAAGGATATTTAAAGGGAAAGCCGTCCGTACACGGTACAACGGTCTCAGCTGTGCAAAAACATGGTTAACCAGGTGCAGAGTCAGCCTGCAAAACTCGCCCCCTTTCCTGAACCGAAAATAAATGGCAGGCTCAGACCACGTTCAGGGGGCGGCGTCTAGTTTAGTACCATCAAGACCGGAACAAGCAATCATGCAAGGCCGGACAACTGAAAGGACTAATTCCATGAAAAAGACCCTTCTCGCTCTCGCTGCCGTTGCTGCTGTGACCGCCGGTAGCGCTGCTGCCCAGGCCAAGGTGCACTTCGATGTTTATTTCGGCACCCCGCTCTATACCCCTCATTATCAGCCAATTGGCTATTACAAGCCATATTGCCACTTCGTGAAGTTCAAGGTTGTTCGTTATGACTACTATGGCAACAAGATCATCGTGTGGAAGAAGAAGAAGGTTTGCGAAAAGGTCTATTACAACAGCTATTGATCTCGCCTGATTGCAAAGCAAAACCGCCCGCGGTGTTTCACCCGGGCGGTTTCTCTATTCTGAAAACTGTCTGCTTATTCGCAGAAGAAAAGACAGGCTTTGGAGCCTTGGGCATTCATGGCTTGCACCGTGGTAAAGGCGGCCAATGCACCCGTCACAGTGGTTACGAAAACCAGTGCGAGAAACACACGGCGCAAAAAGGCGGCATCCGCCTTGACTGTTGTATTCACTTAACAAACCCCTTGAACGCTAAAACACCGACAGCCCCCGCTGCCTGATTCATGCTTAGCATTCGATGCGTTCCTTTAACGTAAAGGAAAGCCTAATCAACCGTTAAAAAATTAATTTTCAGGCTGTGGTTTACTGTGACCGGATATCCACAAACCGCCCGGCAATGGCCGCTGCAGCTGCCATTTGTGGTGAGACCAGATGGGTGCGGCCTTTGTAGCCTTGGCGCGACATTGGTATGAGATTATCGGATATGGTCGTTGAGATAACAATTGCAGGTAATTTATGCACATCGTCTGCTTCAATCTTTCGGCTATTAGTTTGATTGCCCAAGTTCCCGAGGTGAAAGTTGAACTTGAGAGTATTTTGCCTTTTGGCGATGATCTTTCGTTCGGCCCAATTGCTGATGTTCTTGGCCCGGAACGCAAGCGATGGCATAATCATCATTTGAGCGCGCGTTTTGCATTCTCAGCTCGAGGAATTGAAAAGTCTTGGAGTTCAAATCTGCGTTGCTATGATTTTATCCGCGCGGGTAAAGGCGATATCCAAGTTTGGCTATCGAGATATTCGACTACAGAACTATGTGGGTTCTCCGAGTTCTTGTGTCATGTCCCGGAAAACCGAAACTTTGAAATTGTTGACTTTACAAATGCACTCGAGGAACCAGCGCTCAAAATTTCTTCAATTGGCCAACTCGGTCTAGGTGCTTTGAGCGCTGGGAAAGATCGACGACAAAATTATAATGTCACTGAATGGCGATCATTGATTTCAAACTGGAAAAATCTAAAGGTCGAAAATTCGAGCTTGCGCACGTCACATGAACTTCTGCCAAAATCTGTTTCTGAAACACATTTCGACAAAGAACTTTTGTCCTATGTTTCATACAGTTGGGGGAAAACATCCAAGATCATTTTAGCGGTACTTATGCATGAGAAACACCAAGATTCCCTCCCATCTTGGGATTTGCTTTACTCTAGAATCATTAGTAACGCCCAAGTTGGAGTTCTTGAAATTCGGGGTTCTGATAACGATCCAATAGCAGAGGTTCGGCTACGCAAAGTCATGTAACAGCTTGTGAACTATATGGATTTGATTGATCAACTATTCCGGATATCCACAAACCGCCCCGCCAAAGCCGCCGCTGCCGCCATTTGTGGTGACACTAGGTGCGTCCGGCCCTTGTAGCCTTGGCGACCTTCGAAGTTACGATTCGAAGTGGAGGCCGCGCGTTGTCCCGGTTTCAGCTGGTCCGGGTTCATGGCCAAGCACATGGAGCAGCCGGGCTCGCGCCATTCAAAGCCTGCTTCAATGAAAATCTTGTGCAAGCCCTCGGCTTCCGCCATTTCCTTCACAAGGCCGGAGCCCGGAACAATCATGGCGTAGTCCAGTGAGCCTGCGATTTTCTTGCCGCGGACCACATCGGCCACGGCGCGCATGTCTTCAATGCGGCCATTGGTGCAGGAGCCGATCCAGATCACATCCAGTGGAATGTCTGTAATTTTCTGGCCAGCCGACAAACCCATGTATTCAAGGGCGCGGATTTTGGACTGGCGCTTGCCTTCATCGGCAATCATGGCTGGATCAGGGATCATGCCGGATACCGAGACGACATCTTCGGGCGAGGTGCCCCAGCTGACGATGGGTGGCAGGTTGGCGGCGTCAAGCTTTACGATACGGTCGAAATGCGCTTCTTCGTCGCTGAACAAGGTTTCCCAATAGGCCTTCGCCTTGTCCCATTCCGCGCCCTTTGGGGCCTTGGGTTTGCCGTGCAGGAAGGCATAGGCCTTTTCGTCAGGGGCTATCATGCCAGCCCGGGCACCGCCTTCGATGGTCATGTTGCAAACGGTCATGCGGCCTTCCATCGACAGATCACGGATGGCTTCGCCTGCAAATTCGATCACGGACCCCGTGCCGCCAGCCGTGCCAATTTCACCGATGATGGCGAGGATAATGTCTTTGGCGGTGGAGTGCTTGGCCAATTTGCCATTCACTTCCACCTTCATGTTCTTGGCTTTTTTCTGGATCAGGGTTTGCGTTGCCAACACATGCTCGACTTCCGAGGTGCCGATGCCGTGTGCCAACGCACCGAAAGCACCATGTGTCGAAGTGTGGCTGTCACCGCAGACGATCGTGGTGCCTGGAAGCGTGAAACCCTGCTCAGGTCCAACGACGTGGACAATGCCCTGACGCTTGTCGAGCTCGTTGAAATATTCAATGCCGAATTCTTTTGCATTGTTGGCCAGCGCCTCAACCTGGATGCGTGACTCCTCTTCGACAATGCCCTTGGAACGGTCCGTTGTCGGCACATTGTGATCAACCACTGCAAGCGTCTTTTCCGGGTGGCGTACTGTACGCCCTGTCATGCGCAGGCCTTCAAAGGCTTGTGGCGACGTGACCTCGTGGATGAGGTGGCGGTCGATATAAAGCAGACAGGTGCCGTCCTCGGCCTGGTGGGCGACGTGGTCATCCCAGATCTTGTCGTAGAGGGTGCGTGCGTGTGCCATGGTCGTCATCCTGAAAGGGTCGCTACTTTGGGCGCTATCTATGGTGTTTGGGGATTGAAGTCAAAATACCAAAAATGCATGGGCAGCATCACCTCTGGTGATTGTATCCATGACAAGTTTTGCATTGTCGGCGGACAGTGGAGACTGTAGCCCGATGTCATGCGCCCCCTTCATGTGTTTCTGGGAATTTTGACAGCCGCCATCTGGGGGTTCAATTTCGTTGTCCTGAAAGTGGCGCTGGTGGATATTCCGCCACTGCTGCTCACGGCTCTCAGGTTTTCATTCGCCTGCCTGCCTGTGTTGTTTCTGGCCAAGCCTGTGGGTTTGACATTCAAACACATGATTGCCGTCGGCCTTACCGCATTTCTGGGTCAGTATATTTTTCTGTTCGTGGCGATGAAGCTTGGCATGCCTGCGGGGCTGTCGTCGGTGACGCTGCAATTGCAGGTGTTCATCACGATTTTGCTCTCGATCATTTTGCTGGGAGAGAGGCCAAAGCGGCAGCAGGTTCTGGGCGGCGTCGTGGCGTTGCTGGGGCTTGGTACCATTGCCTCGACGGTGGGCCAAGGCACCAGTATTCCTGCCATTGCCATGCTGTTTATTATGCTGGCGGCAGCGACTTGGGCCACTGGTAATTTCATCATCAAGCTGGCGGGACCGGGTGCTGGCTTTGGCACGTTGTCAGGTGTCGCCTGGGTCAGTCTGGTTCCGATTCTTCCCGCTCTCGCGCTGTCATTTGTTTTTGAAGGGCCGGAGCAATGGCTGCACAGCTGGCATGTTGTGCGACCGATTTCGATAGCTGCGCTGGCCTTTACGGTGGTGCTGTCAACATGGGCGGGATTTGCAGTGTGGGGAAAATTGCTCTCGACCTATACCGCCAGTGTGGCGGCACCTTTTGCGCTGTTGGTGCCGGTTTTTGGCGGATTGTCGGCTTATTTGATTTTAGGTGAAACCCTGACACCCCTGCGTATGATCGGATCACTGATGATCTTTGCGGGACTGGCGATTATTCTTTTGCCGTGGAACCGCATTTTCAGCGGCAACACACTTCTATCGTAATGCCGTCAAGATTGGCTGCTGAACTCGCCGCATGAAGCGTCGTCAGGTTTTGCTCGCTGCTCTTTGTGTTCCACCCCACGCTTGGGCCAACAAAGTTTCCCCGGCTCACAAACTGGTTGAGGCTGCGATACGCCAAATTGGTGTCACGACTCTTTACGACCCCGCCTATAAGAAGCTGGCCTATCCCAATGGCGACGTGCCGATGGATCGTGGTGTCTGCACCGATGTGGTGATCCGTGCCTATCGGCAGGGATTGGGTATCGATCTACAGCAGTTGGTGCATGATGATATGGCCAAGAATTTTGCGAGCTATCCAAAGACGTGGGGACTTTCAAAACCGGACCCTAACATTGATCATCGGCGGGTGCCGAATTTGCAGCGGTACTTTAAACGTCGGAATGCAGAGCTTGCGATGTCTGATGAATACTCAAGTTGCGAAGCGGGTGATCTTGTGACCATGATGCTGCCGGGAAACCTGCCGCATATTGGCATTGTGTCGGGAAAAAAGGCCGAAGATTCCGGGCGTCCTTTGTTGATTCACAACATAGGTGCAGGCACTCGGGAAGAAGATATTCTTGCAACTTACCCGCATACGGGTCGCTACAGGTTTGCACTGGGGTGAAGCTATTTCAGGCGTGCATCCAAAGGCACATGCTGCATGCTTTCGATACGGCAGCTGCCTACTTCCTGATGTAGTGGATTGATCAACACATTGAAGACGTCCGGCAGAATTGCTGAGGGTACTTTCAGAAGTAGCGAAGACCCGCTGTTCAACCATTCATCACCAATGGTTTTTGTGACAGTTTCGTTCGTGGTCCAGCTGCTTGCGAGACCATCTGGTGCAGACATGATGTTTTCAGGGGCCGCGATTTTTAACAGCTGAAAACTGTTGGGCAGCAGCGAGATATCAATATGCACGAGCATTTCCAAAAGGGCCGCCGCAGGATGATCGGCACAATAGACGACGGCATTTCCAAGTGAATTCCATCGACCCGGGTTCAACTTCGCGCCGATGCCGTCCAAAGAGGCGTAGTTGGAAATGCGCCAGAGAATCATGCGGGGTCAGACAAAAATCCCGTGATCAATCTGTCCCAACATTTCCGTGACGAGGGCCGCACCCGCCGCAGTTTTCAACACATCCAAAGGCGTTTGCCGCGAAAGTCTATGGTTTGGCGTTCTGAGCCAACGGGACGACTTCTCCGGATTGGCGAATACACGATCCGCGTAAATCTGGATTTGGGCGAGCCTGAAAGCACGGTCCAGCTCTTCAGGTGAAAGATTTTCTGCTTTGGCCTTGCGACGTGAATGAGTCCGTTTGGAAATCACTAGGGCATCGATTTCTTCTGCAGCAAATCGTGGCGACCACGCCGCTTCGAAATCCTGAACTGTAAGCGCGGTGCTATTGCCAATGGCAGCCGCGTGCTCACAGGCATCTACCCATGCAACCAATCCGTCCTCTGCCAACTTGTCATCCATGTCGACAATATGGCACAATCCCTAACCCTTTTCAATGCAAACAAAAAGGGCCAGCCTCTCGGCCAGCCCTTTGAATTCCGTTATACAGTCAAAATCAGACGCGGGCCTGATCCGTCTTGGCGCGTGGTGCCATGCCCGAGACGATTTCCTTCGCCTGGGTTACCCAGTCTTCGCGCTTGGTCTTGCCCTTGAGGCCCAGCTTTTCGTCGAGGGCGAAAATGGCTTCGTCGTTCATCTCGGCGATCTGGTTCAGGGAGGTGATGCCTTCCTTGTGAAGTGCATCCTTGATCTTGGGGCCAACGCCTGCGATCAAAGACACGTCATCGGCTGCCACTTCAACCTTGGCTGCAACAGCGGCAACAACTGTGCGCTTGTCGTCCCAGCGTTGATCTTCGACAATGCGGGCGGCCTTGCCGGTGCGGCCCTTGAGATAATAAAGCTTGGCGCGACGCACCTTGCCGAAACGCACAACCTTGATCGAGTCGATCATGGGTGAGTACACCGGGAACACACGTTCCACACCTTCGCCGTAGGACAGCTTGCGAACCGTGAAGTTCTCGTTGATGCCGCCACCGGAACGAGCGATGCACACGCCTTCATAGGCCTGAACGCGGGTGCGTTCGCCTTCCTTGACCTTCATGTTGACGATCACCGTATCACCGGCATCAAAATCCGGAACGGCCCGCTGGGCAACAACAACGGCCACCTGCTCGGCATTGAGCTGCGCAATAATGTTCATAATTCAAGTATCCTTAAGTAGAGCCCGGGTGGGGAGTTGGCGGCTTCTAGACGCAAGGCTGTTGAAAAGTCAACCTTTGGGGCCTTGAATCTTGCTCCAAAGATCAGGTCTGCGGGTTTTTGTCAGAATCTCTCGTTGCTGGCGCTTCCATTTGGCGATGGCCTTATGGTCTCCACCCATCAAAATCGCTGGAATTTCAGCATCTTCCCAGATATTTGGCTTGGTATAATGCGGGTGTTCCAAAAGCCCGTCGGAAAAGCTTTCCTCGGCTGCACTTTCGAGTTTTCCCATAACACCGGGGAGGAGGCGCACCACGGCGTCGAGTAAAACGATTGCGGCAGGTTCGCCGCCCGAGAGAATATAGTCGCCAACCGAAACTTCGCGCAGCTGGCGTTTTTCGATGACGCGCTCATCCACCCCCTCAAAACGCCCACAGACGATGAGGCAACCAGGACCTGTCGCGATCTCCTGCACCAGCGCTTGCGACAGCGGTTCACCGCGCGGGCTCATCAAAAAACGGGGGTTTGTATGCGGGGTTTCGTCAATGGCGCGTGCCAGAATATCCGGCTTCAACACCATGCCGACACCGCCGCCCGCCGGATGGTCATCGACGGTGCGGTGTTTGTCTGTGGTGAAGCTTCGGATGTCTTGCGCTTTCAGCGACCACTTGCCCTCACCCAAAGCCCGCCCCGCGAGGGAATGGCCAAGTGATCCCGGAAACATGTCCGGAAACAGTGTCAGAATGGTCGCGGCGAAGCTCATTCCTGCTTGTTCGACAGATCGAGAAAGCTTTCGGGCAATTCGAGCGTCACCATGCCATCGAGCATTTTCATGAACAGCGATGGCACCAGCAGGGATTCTTTGGCACCCGTATCAATATCGAGCAAATCACCGGCGCCAAAATTCTCGATGCCGACAATCGTACCGATCTTTGCGCCGTTGTGCATGGCGTCCTGGCCGATAAGGTCGACGAGGTAAACTTCCGAGGCGTCAGTTGCAGGCAAACGCTCACGCGGCACCAGCAAGTCCTGACCTTTGAAGGTTTCAGCCTGATTGCGGTCCTTGATGCTTTTCAGGTCCGCAATGAAGCCATCGGGAACAGCTTTCAGGCGGGCGATTTCGATTTCGCGGCCATCGGCGGTTAGCAATGTGCCGTAGGTGGAAATGGCTTTGGGGTCGGTGGTGAAACTGCGAAGTTTCACAGCACCCCGAATGCCATGGGCATCGGTAATGCGACCGAGGAGGATGAGGGGATTTGTCATGTGTCAGCCACCCCCTCCCCCCTCCGGGGTACTCCCCCGGCGAAGCCGGGAGGGGGTGTATCAACGAGTCTTACGCTTCAGCAGGCGCTGCGGCGGCAGCTGCTGCATCTTCAGCCGCCTTGGCAACAGCGGCGGCTGCATCAGCTTCGGCTTTTGCGGCAGCAGCGGCAACTTTGGCAGCTGCATCAGCAACGGCCTTTTCGCGCTCGGTGCGCTTCTTTCCGGGCAGAGCCTTGTTCGGGTTGTTGCGGGCTTCGCGCTTGGCAACGCCAATCTTGTCGAGGAAGCGCAGCACGCGGTCTGTTGGCTGTGCGCCCTTCTTCAACCAGGCCGCAGCCTTTTCGCCATCAAGCTTCACGCGCTCAGGCGCATCCTTCGGCAACATGGGATTGAAAGCCCCAATGATATCGATGAACTTGCCATCGCGTGGGCTGGTCGCTGCGGCCACCACGATGTGGTAGTAAGGACGCTTCTTGGAGCCTGCACGGGCAAGGCGGATTTTCACTGACATTTGGTATCTCCTTTAAAGTCGTGTGATTGCATTATTTCTTTTTGAATGAGTTGCCACCCAAGCCCGGCAAACCGCCGAGGCCTGGAAGTCGTGGCATTTGGCCACCCATCAATTTCGAGAGGTCAGGCATTTTGGGCGCAGCTGAACCGCTCCCCTGGCCCGCCATTAAATCTTTCAGGTCAGCCGGAAGTGCCGAGGGATCAAGCCCAGCCAATTCGCCTCGCATTGATTCCATTTCGGCCTCGGAAGGTATGCCCTTGCCGCCGAACATTTTGCCGAACATGCCTTTGCCTGTGCCCATCTGCTTCATCATGTCGGCCATTTGCAGGTGCATTTTGAGCAGCTTGTTGATTTCCTCAACCTTGACCCCCGCACCTGCTGCAATACGCTTCTTGCGCTTGCCGTCGATGATCTTAGGGTTGGCGCGTTCTTTCTTGTTCATCGAACCGATGGCCGCGATCTGGCGCTTGAACACCTTTTCGTCGAGGTTCGCACCTTCAAGCTGCTTTGACATTTTGCCCATGCCCGGCAGCATTTTCATGACACCGCCCATGCCGCCCATTTTTTCAAGCTGGCGGAGCTGATCGGCGAGGTCATTCATGTCGAATGCGCCTTTGCGCATCCGGTCGGCGATTTTCTTGGCCTTCTCGTGGTCAATGTCGAGGGAGGCGCGTTCGACCAAGGACACCACGTCGCCCATGCCCAAAATGCGGCCAGCGATACGTGCGGGGTGGAAATCTTCAAGGCCGTCGAGTTTTTCGCCCGTGCCCATGAGCTTGATGGGTTTCCCCGTCACAGCCCGCATGGACAAGGCCGCACCGCCACGGCCATCGCCGTCAATGCGGGTCAGCACAATGCCGGTGATGCCGATTTTTTCATCGAACGAACGCGCCAAATTGACAGCGTCTTGACCCGTCAGCGCATCGGCGACCAGCAGGATTTCCTTGGGCTTTGCAAAGTCACGAATGGAGGCGGCTTCGGCCAGTAATTCAGCGTCAATGTGCAGGCGGCCCGCCGTGTCGAGCATCACAATGTCGTAGGCACCCTTGCGGGCCTCGGACATGGCACGCTTGGCAATTTCAATCGGCGTCTGGCCCTTGATGATGGGCAGCGTTGCGACCTTCACCTGTTTGCCCAGAATTTCGAGCTGCTCTTGCGCAGCAGGTCGTCTGGTATCGAGCGACGCCATCAACACCTTGCGCTTTTCACGCTCGGTCAGGCGTTTTGCAAGTTTCGCTGTTGTCGTGGTTTTGCCGGAGCCTTGCAGGCCCACCATCAAAATCGCAACGGGGGGCGAGGCGCGGAGATTCAGGGTGGATTGGTCGGAGCCCAGTGTTTCCACCAGTTCGTCGTGGACAATCTTGACCACCATCTGGCCGGGCTTGATCGACTTTACAACGTCGGCACCCACGGCCTTGGCGCGGACTTTCTCGGTGAAGGCCTTGACCACCTCAAGTGCCACATCAGCCTCAAGCAAGGCGCGACGCACCTCACGCATGGCGGCATCGACATCAGCCTCCGACAGGGCCCCACGGCCCGTCAGCTTGTCGAAAATGCCCGTCAGGCGATCGCTTAAGGTTTCAAACATTTACTTTCCTTTGTGATCTGCATTCTCCCGTTTCTTCCAACGGGAGAAGGTGGCCGAAGGCCGGATGAGGGAGTTTGGCACTGAGCCTGCGTTCCCTCACCCGCCCTGTCGGGCACCCTCTCCCGCCGAAAGAGGCGGGAGAGGGCAAATCGAATGCCCAAACGAAAACGACACCCGGGGGCGAAAACTCGCTGCCGGATGCTGGTCGCCACACCTCCCGGGAATAGAGAACCCCATGTGTGCAGAGACCTCGTAACGTTCAAGACGTTATTGAGATGGCGTTGACATAGGGGAAAGACGGGAGGAAGTCAAATTGTGGATGTTTTAATCGCATGTTAAGTTTACGCCACTGTACAGAAAAGGGGAGGGTTAGATGCTTGGCCGGCTAAATAATACTTTTTTCTGGGGAGAAGAGTTCAATCGCATTTGGAAGCATAATTCCATATTTTTAAAAACAGGCGATATCGAATGGAAATGGATCAAACGAATTGAGGAAAAGAAGTCATACTGGCAAGTGCACGGCAAACTCGAGAGGTTGACACCTGAACGGGCAGTATTTGAAGCGTTTCTTGACATATCCGACATTCTTTATCTTGAACTGTGCCAAAAGAAAGAAATGGCGTCTGTTTGGCCTGACCTTGCTTACGCGCTATACTATTCAGCGTCGTGTGTTCCTTTGCAAAAGAATATCAAAGGTCAACATACGATGCCTTTGGAGTTGCTACCTGCACGCTGGAAAGAGTTTTTTGAGCTTCACAAAGAACTTACAAATCTTAAAATAGCTGGAAAGAAAGCCAAGTCTGATGAGATTTCATCAATTCGAGTCCCAAAAGAAAAAGCAATAGAAGCTTGGCAGCAACTTTGCGGAGGTGACATATCGATGGTTGCGCGAAAGGTCTGGCAAAATTCTTATCCGCCCAGATCAACTGCTCACGAAATTGCAGCCCGTTCGGGAGTATCGATACAAGATTTTATTTTCTGGATGTTAGTATTTCGCTCGCAAGGGTTCATGGCGGAGGACGTGGTATTTGAAGAAAGGTACTACTATAATGCAGGAAAGAAATTTTCGGATAATCCCAAACTAAGTTTGGAATTGAGAAAGCTTTTCAATCAACTTGAGGATTGACCGCAAAACGCCGAAGGTAATTTGCTCTCATCTCATGACATATTGCCAAATGGTGGTCTGCTAACGACAAGAACTCACTAAGTTCAAAGGGTTCGTTCAACAGGGCAAATGGTGCACTCGAAACAGTGGCTGTTTTAATGTTGTGTTTGGTTGGATTGAACAAATATTCAGAATGCGCAATGGCCTTATTCCTAAGTTCAATGCATCTGAAGTGAATTCTTGACTGGAGTTCGGTCAATGGCTGAAAATCAAGTTCACACAATTTTGCAGACGCCAAACTGTTTGTCCCCTTCTCGTTTTGTGAAAAAGGACGACTATAGCATATTATAGCAGCCGTAAGAAGAGACTCATATGCCAGCGATGACCCCGAATACTTCGACATTTCATTTGCAAACTCGATCGCTTTCTTGAAATCAAATGATGAAATGGAATATCTGTTAAATAATGCGTTCGTCATCATTCCTGATAGGTCCAAAATATTAGCATCTATTGCAAGCTCTCCAATCGTTCCGCCAAAACCTCCGCTTTTATGATCGCCTGCTGCCGTGTAGCACCATAGGCCAGCACGCCCGGAAGTTCCGGTACTTCGACGATCCAGCGTCCGTCGTCTTCCTGTTCGGTTTCGAAGGTCAGGTTCATGGGTGTATTTTACCACACTTCATGCCCGCAAACCACTCCCGGAATCGTCATTGCCGCACTTGTTGCGGCAATCCATCGTGGTGCGGGCGGAATTTATCAGGAGTGTCTCGACTCCCGCTGCACCATGGATTGCCGGAATAAATCCGGCAATGACAGTGAAGAGAGTTGATCGCCCGCAAAGTCAGATGGTGCGGGGACGCCCGTGGCCATTTGTCTGTTCAGCTGTGGTCCTGCGTCACTTTGCCAATCAACCAATTCGCGGTGGCGAACGCATTCAGTGCAGTTGTTTCACACCTGCCGGAGACTTGCATGACGTCCTTTGATGCCCATTGGCTGAATTATCTGTCGCGTCGGTCAAAACTGACGACGCGACTTTTGCATTATTTCGGGCTGGTCTTTGGTCAAGTGTTGGGTGTGGCACTTGCCATGTGGTTTCAGTCGTGGGGCTATTTGTTGATATGCCCGCTGGCCTATGGCGTTGCGCAGATCAGTCGTGAAACCATCTGGGGTGCGAAGAAAAATCCTTACATCACCAAGGCCATCTTCAACATCATGAGTTTTTTTCGCATGATGATCCTCGACGTCACAGGAAAGCTTCGACCTGAAATCGAACGGATCAAGCGTCCGAACTGAATTGTTCAGGATTCAAGTCAGGCGGAAATCCCGGGGTAGAGCTCAAACTGGATTTTGCAGATTGGCCGAACCACGGATTGCGGTTAAGACGTCCGAATGCAAAAACCGAAAGTCCAAATGTCTCCCGCCATCACCTTCGCAGGCCGAAATGGCAGCTTTGCCATTGGCCCATCCCCCGGCATCAAAACCTTGTGGGAAAATTTCATGACGGATTTTGGCCGCATTGAAGGGCAGGTCGGGCTCAAGGCCTATGGAGTTTGCCATGATTTTGATGGCAAGGGGCAGATGGATTATCTGGCGGCGGTTCAAGTGAAAGACGAGGGCGAGGTGCCTGGCTATCTTTTCACGCTCGCGGTTCCCGCCCGCAAGGTGGCGGTATTCCAGCACGTGGGGCCGCTGGACAAGATTTCCGAAACCTGGGGCTGGATTTTTTCAGATGGTTTGCCAGAGGCCAAACTGACGGTGGCTCCGGGCCCGCAGTTTGAGGTCTACCCGGCTGATCTTGGCGCTGAGGGTGCAACGACACCAATCGAAATCCATATTCCGGTCATCTGACCACGAAGGCCGGAGCGGCATGGCTTGCCGTCCGGCCCGTCTGAGGACGATGCAAAATAGAAATCCCCCGATCACTGTTTGCATCTGTGATTTTGGCTCACGCTTCGTAGCTTTCACAATGGGGTAATATTACCCTATCAGTTCATAGATCAGGGCCTTGGCCACGGCTTCCATGGTGGAGACGGCCTGCATGGATTTGCGGGCGCGCTCCAGGGTATTGGCGATGGTCTTGGGACTGAGCTGGAGATGATCGGCAATCTGCTTGGCGGTCATGCCGCCGGCGGAATAGGACATGACTTCGAGCTCGCGCGGAGTGGGATTGAATTTCTGTCTCACCATGACGGGGCGCATGGCCAGATCGAATTGCCGGGCCAATTGCGCCATTTCGGCGCGCCGGGCTTGCCAGACCGATGCAAAGTCCGCAGCTGGTGTGTAACGGCTTGCCCAACACATGCCGCCAAAGCCCGACGTGCCGCCAAATCGCAGGCCGAAGGTTACGCCCACATCCATGCCCAATGCCTTGTCGATGGTACGGCGGTTGCGCTGCACGGGCCTCAGGTTGAGCGCGTCAAAGTCCGACCAGAGAATTTCCGCAACGCCGGACACAACCTGTTCAGAGGCAATGTCGTCATCCAGGGTCAGGCCAGCGGGGAAGGACGCGATATAGTCGTCCGGCAGATTGTGGCGCAGGAACAGGCTGGAGGTGAAGCCGGTGCGCGAGGCGGTGTAGCGTGAATGAGTGAAGGCATAGAGCACGGATGTGATGCCAAAGTGCAGCTGCACATGCTGCTGCAAACACTGCCAAATGGCATCTTCATCCTGCAGATCCGCGAACGGGTTTTCGAGGTTCCTGTTCATGGGGTGGTCATTCATGGGCGGATCGTCCCTTTCCACCAAATCCTGGACTGATCATGACAGCTTGGCAACAATTTGATGAAATCCGGAGCGCAATTTGCACAGCATGTCAGGTTGCAGGGAGACAATGCGTTTGATACCTCGTTCTGAACCAAAATGGCACAGCTGGTGGCGCAGCCTCACACAGGCTTGGCCCGACTTGCGGCCAGCCTTGTCGCAGTCTGAATTCCAGGGGCTTGCGACTTTGGCTGTGTCCGCATTCCTGCTCGCTATTGGCATTGACGTGGTAGCCGGACTTTTGAAATACATGGGTCATCTGTCGCCAGAGGTTGCCCGCTTCTACCGTCTTTCGGAACAGGGGTCGCTTGGCGAATTCACTGGCTATATTACCATGCAGATGGCGGTGCTGTTCACCCTCATGCTGTCGATCCAGCTGCAATCCTCGCTGCATATGATGATCGCGGTACTGCTTGAATATCTGATGCTGGATGACATGTTCATGCTGCATGAAGCGGCTGGCAGCTCGCTGGCGCGCATATTCTTTTCAAAGCAAAGCCAGCTTCCCGCCGAAGCCCTTGGTGAACTTTGCTTTGGCGGAATGTTCTGTTTCATCATGGTGGGTGTATTTGTTGTGGCCACCAAAGCCAGCACGCCATATCTTCGGTCGCTGAGTATGTTTTTGTTTGCGCCGCTGTGCCTGCTGGCCTTCTGCTCGGTCGGGATGGATTTTCTGCATGCGCTGGTCTCGCGCGACGCCAAGTTTCTGGATGGTATCATGGCCCTGCTTGAAGACGGCGGAGAGCTTCTGGCCATTTTGCTGTTGATGCTGGCTGCCGTGGCCCAGTGGCTGGTGTTTTCCATGCGCCCCTACAAGGCCAAGAAGGCTTTGATCTCGCCCTAGCTTTTGTGGCAGCTTATCCCATATAAGCCCGCACATGACCGCAACCCCTGCCATTGCCTTTCGCAAGATGAACGGACTCGGAAACGATTTCGTTGTTATTGACGCGCGTGAACGCCCTGTCGACATTTCCGAAACACAGGCGCGGGCTATTGCTGACCGGACATCCGGCATTGGCTGTGACCAGATTATTGTCATGGAAAAATCTTCGCTTGCCGATGTGCGCATGCGGATTTGGAATGCCGAGGGTGGCGAAGTTGAATCCTGCGGCAATGCTTCGCGCTGCATTGCAGACATTGTGATGGAAGAGAATAAGTCGACCTCGGTTACCATTGACACCAAGGGTGGCTTTCTGGTTGGCAAGCGGGCCGGCAAATTGATGGTGACCATCGACCAGGGCAAGCCCAGATTTGACTGGGACGAGATTCCACTGTCGGAGAAATTTGCGGATACGCGCCATATTGAATTGCAGGTGGGGCCGATTGATGAGCCGCTGATGCATTCGCCCTCAGTGGTCAATGTCGGTAATCCGCATTGCATTTTCTGGGTCAATGATCTGGACGTGATCAACCTGGGCCGCGTTGGTCCGATGCTGGAAAATCATCCGCTGTTTCCAGAACGCGCCAATATTGAAATGGCAAAGGTTGTGTCGCGCAATCATGTCATCGTCAATGTGTGGGAACGTGGTGCAGGGCTGACGCAAGCCTGTGGTACGGCGGCTTGTGCAGTCATGGCGGCGGGGTACCGGATAAAAATCATTGATGCTCAATGCCGTATCACTTTGCCCGGTGGCGATCTGATGATGTCGGTTGATCCTGACACCGGCCACATCATCATGACGGGACCACTCGAATATGAGTATGAGGGCGTGTTGCCTGAAGGACTGCTGGCATGACGGGTCCCCGGCTTGAGACCTTTGGCTGCCGGCTCAATACATTCGAGTCGGAAATCATGCGGGGCCATGCAACGAAGGCCGGGCTTGACGGGGCCATTATTTTCAACACCTGTGCTGTCACAGCTGAGGCGACACGGCAGGCGCGGCAGGCCATCCGCAAGGTGCGCAAGGAAAATCCTGACGCTGATATTATTGTCACTGGTTGTGCCGCGCAGACGGAGGCCGAGGTGTTTGCGGCGATGCCGGAGGTGACGCGGGTTCTGGGCAATGAAGAGAAGCTGGTTGCTTCGTCATGGCACAAGGGCAGCAATCGCCCGCGTGTGGATGTCTCCGATATCATGCAGGTGAAAGAAACGCGGCCGCCGATGATTGACCAGCTTTCGGCGCGGACGCGGGCGTTCCTGCAGGTGCAAACCGGCTGTGATCATCGCTGTACATTTTGCATCATTCCATTTGGTCGCGGCAACTCACGCTCGGTACCGATTGTGGATGCAGTGGAGCAGGTCAAGCGGCTGGTAAATGGCGGTCACAATGAAGTTGTGCTTTCGGGCGTTGATCTCACGTCCTGGGGTGGTGATCTTGAGGGTGCACCGAAACTGTCGGTTTTGCTTGCGCGGATTTTGAAGGACGTTCCGGATCTGAAGCGGCTGCGTTTGTCGTCCATCGATTCCATCGAAGCGGATGAAGCGCTTGTGGATATTCTGGCGGGCGAGTTACGGGTGATGCCTCATCTGCATCTGTCGTTGCAGTCTGGCGACAACATGATCTTGAAGCGGATGAAACGGCGGCATGCGCGGGAGGATTCGATTGCCTTTTGTGCCGACCTGAAATCCCGCCGCAAGGACATGGTGTTCGGGGCGGACCTGATTGCGGGCTTTCCGACTGAGACAGACGAGATGTTCGAGAACTCGCTGAGGCTGGTGGATGAGTGTCACCTCACCTATCTGCATGTGTTTCCTTATTCGTCGCGCCCGGGAACCCCTGCTGCGCGCATGCCCATGCTGGGGCAGGATGTGGTGAAACGTCGGGCGGCCTTGTTGCGGGCGAAGGGGGAGCTGCGCTTGCAACAGTTTCTCGCCGCTCAGGTGGGATCGGTGCAGCCGGTTTTGGTTGAGACGCCCAATACGGGGCGCACGGCGCAGTTTGCGTTATCGCGTTTTGAACAGCGCATGACTCCCGGGGCTTTGGTGAATGTGAATGTTGTGGCAGCACAGGCGGCGCATCTTGATGTGAGGCTTGCGGCATGAGTGGGTTTTTCAAGAAGCTCTTCAACCGGATTACGGGGAAGAAGGACGAGGCTGCGCCCGAGGGTGTTGTGGAGCAGGCAGCCCTGCCTGCACCGGAGCCTGTTGTTGAAGAGGTTGTTGTTGCTGAGCCGGTGAAGCCTGCGGCCAAGGTCAAAGCGAAAGCGCCTGCGCCCAAGAAAGTTGCTGCGAAGAAACCGGAGCCTGTGAAGCCTGCGCCCAAGGCAAAGGTTGTTGCGAAGAAGGTTGAAGCGCCGAAAGTCAAAGCCAAGGTTGTGAAGGCACCACCTGCGAAGGTCGAGCCTGTCAAGAAGGTTGCGGCGAAGAAGATTGTTGAGAAGACACCTGTTGTTGCGAAGAAAGTGGTTGCAGAGAAGATCAGGGTCGCGCCACCACCACCACCACCTCCAGAACCTGAGCCTGTGAAGGTTGAAGCTCCGTCCTTGCCGCCTCCCCCGCCCCTGACGCCTCTCCGGGGGGGGGGGGAAGATATTGCTGACGTTGCACAGCGCAAGGGTTGGTTTTCGCGGCTGACTGAGGGGCTTTCGAAGTCTTCCAAAACCATCACCGGTTCGATCACAGCGATCTTTACCAAGCGCAAGCTTGATAAGGAGACGCTGCAGGAACTTGAGGATACGCTCATTCAGGCGGACCTTGGGCTTGCGGTTTCAGAGCGCATTATTGCTGAGGTATCACGTGGGCGCTTTGACAAGGAGATTGACCCTGAGGAGGTGAAGCAGATTCTCGCTTCTGAAGTCGCCAAGGTGTTGAAGCCAGTAGAGGTGCCGTTCAACTTTGGCAGTGAAAAGCCCTATGTGATTTTGGTCGTCGGCGTGAATGGCTCGGGCAAGACCACCACGATCGGCAAGCTTGGTTCCATTGCCTCTGGTGAAGGTTTCAAGGTGAAATTTGCGGCCTGTGATACATTCCGGGCCGCCGCCATTGAACAGCTCACGGTGTGGGGCCAGCGCATTGGGGCAGAAACAATCTCGCGTCCACAAGGGGCCGATGCGGCGGGGCTTGCCTTTGATGCCATGAAAGCGTCGCAGGAAGATGGCACCGATATTCTGTTCATCGACACGGCCGGCCGCTTGCAGAACAAGACTTACCTTATGGATGAACTTGACAAGGTGGTGCGGGTCATCAGGAAATATGATGCAGCGGCTCCCCATGCAGTGTTGCTGGTACTCGATGCAACGACGGGACAGAATGCTCTGGCCCAGGCCGAGGCCTTTACCAAGGTAGCGGGTGTTACCGGCCTCATCATGACCAAG
>JANPCL010000187.1:0-12925 GCA_031430915.1 Hyphomicrobiales bacterium | reverse complement strand
CGCCCTACATCTCAATCCAAAATGACGTCCCCGGACAAAGGCTTCATGCCACCATCTGACAAGCAGTCAATTTTCATGGGTCGCCTGAACAAGATTTACGGCAGCAATGGCGATGGTCCGGACGGCACCTATCAGGGCAATGTCGGCTTCATCGTTGAGTAGGCAGGAAAGTGAGTAACATGTTTAATCTGGTAAAGAATACCCTTGCCATTTCGTTTGTATGCTTGGCGCTGCCCTTGGCTGGCTGCGTGACCGACACGATGTTCGCGGACGATGCACCCGCACCTTACGGCGGTTCCAAAATGCACCCTATCAAAGTTGAAAATGGCCGAGCATCAGTTGAGAATTGTGGCGAATGGCCAAGCAACCTTGCTGATACCGAGTCCAATCAGCAGCACGCCAACCATGGCTGCGCCGTTCAATCAAATATTGCGGCGATGGCAGCCTATCCGAGCGACTTGACCGGTAAAAGGCGTAAACTGCCAAAACCACTGGGTGATATCAATCACGACGCTGTAAAAAAAATTACCGGATCATTTGACGGCAGTTCTTCGACGCCCAGTTCCACCCCAACACCTTAAACGATCTTTAGTCTGAAAAGCGCAAGCCAGGACACCGACCCATGCAGAATGCCAATATTGAATCTTCACCAGCCAGCAACGAGCACTTCCCCGTTGTTCTCGTGCCCCGCATCGAATTGCATGCCTATTGCGACAATCAGCAAACCGGCCAGATCCTGCAGGCCGCAAGCCAGGACCGTCGCATGTCCCGCGCCCACGTCACCTTGCAGCTGGGTGGCATCGCCGCCGCCTGCCAGGTGTATCAGACCCAGCCCACGCCAAATGTTCTCGTGGTGGAAACCCATTCCGGTCGCGACCAGTTGATGGCGGAACTCGGGCAACTTGCCGAAGTCTGCCAGGCCAACACCAAGGTTGTTGTGATTGGCCACGTCAATGATGTGTTGCTGTATCGCGAACTCATCAAGAATGGCATCGCCGAATATGTCGTGGCTCCTGTCTCGGCTGTCGGCTTTATCGATCTTGTGTCCAGCCTCTATGCCGACCCAAAATCAGCTCCGCTCGGCCGTATTGTGGCCTTTCTGGGTTCGAAGGGCGGCGTCGGCAGTTCCACAATTGCCCACAATCTCGCCTGGATCACCTCGCAGAAACACAACATCGATACCATCATCACCGATCTCGATCTCGCTTTCGGCACCGCCTCCCTCAACTTCAATCAGGATGGCTCTGGCGGCATTCTTGAAGCATTGAATGCGCCTGACCGGCTCGACTCAACTCTCGTTGAACGCATGATGACCAAGCTTGGCAACAAGCTGAGCCTGCTCAATGGGCCTGGTTCAGTGGACCGTGAATTGAATATCGAAGGCCACGCCGTCGAAGCCATTCTCAACGTGGTGCGCGCGTCATCGCCTCTTGTCATGGTCGATGTTCCCAATATGTGGGCGCCCTGGATCAAGAATACCCTGATGAATGCCGACGACATCATCATCACCGCAACGCCGGAACTGCCAAGCCTGCGCAATGCCAAGAACCTGATTGACCTGTTGCGCACCTCGCGCGCCAACGACCGCCCGCCACAGTTGATCATCAACCAGGTTGGCGTTCCCAAGCGCCCCGAAATTGCTCCTGCTGATTTTGCCAAGGCATTGGGGGTAACGCCACTTGCCGTTATTCCCCATGACCCCGCAGCTTTCGGTCTTGCCCAAGGCAATGGCCAGATGCTGTTTGAAGTTGCACCAAAATCCAAGGCTGCAGAAATTCTCATGGGCGTCGCTCCCATGTTTTCAGGCCAAAAGGTAGCTGCGCCGGAAGCCAAAAAATCCGGCGGGTTCCTCTCGAAACTGCCACGCCTCGGCAAGAAGTCATAAGACCGGAAGGACTGTCGCATGTTCGGCAAGAGATCAGAAAACGCAACACCGTCGGGCGCGCCCGTTCCCGCCAGCGGCCAGGCTCCCGTACCCGCGGCAGCCAAGGCCACGAACATACCGGACATTGGTGTGCAGCAAAGCCGTGCGGCACCGCCTCCGCCCAAAGCCCCGACAGTCGAGGACAATGCACGTCGCTCCGATACGTATTATGATATCAAAAGCACCATTTTCAATGCCTTGATCGATGCGATCGATCTCACCCAGCTGGCCCAGCTGGACCGTGAGGCCGCGCGCGACGAAATCCGCGACATTGTCAATGAAATCATTGCCCTCAAAGATGTTGTGATGTCGATTGCCGAGCAGGAAGAACTGCTCGAAGACATTTGTAACGACGTGCTTGGCTATGGCCCGCTCGAACCGCTGCTGGCTCGTGATGACATTGCCGATATCATGGTCAACGGTTCGACGACAGTATTCATCGAAGTCAACGGCAAGATGCAAAAGACGGGTGTGCGCTTCCGCGACAACTCGCAACTTCTGAATATCTGTCAGCGCATTGTGAGCCAGGTTGGACGTCGCGTCGACGAAGCCTCACCCATATGCGACGCCCGTCTTGCCGATGGCTCACGTGTCAACGTCATTGTGCCACCGCTCGCCATCGACGGTCCTTGCCTCACCATTCGTAAGTTCAAAAAAGACCGTTTGAAACTGACAGACCTCGTCAAGTTCAATTCGATCACGCCAGAAGGCGCCACGATTCTCGAAATCGTGGGCCGCGTGCGTTGCAACGTGTTGATCTCCGGCGGTACAGGCTCTGGCAAAACCACTTTGCTGAACTCGCTCACCGGTTACATCGATCATGACGAGCGCATCATCACCTGCGAAGACGCCGCTGAACTCCAGTTGCAGCAGCCCCACACGGTACGCCTCGAAACCCGCCCGCCAAACCTGGAAGGCGAAGGCGCCATCACCATGCGCGACCTTGTAAAGAACTGTCTGCGTATGCGCCCGGAACGCATCATCGTCGGCGAAGTCCGCGGACCTGAAGCCTTCGACTTGTTGCAGGCCATGAACACCGGCCACGACGGTTCCATGGGAACGCTCCACGCCAACTCGCCACGCGAAGCCATCTCACGTCTCGAATCCATGATCACCATGGGCGGTTTTGCGCTGCCCTCCAAAACTATCAAGGAAATGATCACGGGATCAATCGACGTCATCGTGCAGGCATCGCGTCTGCGTGACGGGTCTCGTAAAATCACCCATGTCACCGAAGTGGTGGGCATGGAAGGTGACGTCATCATCACACAGGACCTCTTCATCTACGAAATCGTGGGTGAAGATGCGAACGGCAAGATCATCGGTCGTCACCGCTCAACAGGTATTGCGCGTCCACACTTCTGGGATCGCGCCAGATATTACAACGAAGAACGCCGCCTCGCTGATGCCCTCGAAAAGGCCGAAGCGCGGAACGACGGTAAACCATAAAGACGGAAGTCGGGAGTGTCCGGAATGGATTTCGGCGGCGATATTACAAATCTAGCCTTTATCTTCATGGTGGTCATCGCCGTGGGTGGCCTTGCCATTGCCATTCTTTATCCCATGCTTGGCGGTAACAAGTCCGGCAAGCGCTTCGAGCAGATTGCCGAAGGCAAGAGGGACACAAAGAAGGACACCCTTCGCGCGCGCTTTGCCGAAGACCAGAAAGACAATCGTCGCAGGCAAATCCAGGATTCCCTCAAACAAGTTGAGGAAGACGAAAAAAGGCGCAAGAAGAAGATGACCCTGCGCATGTTGATCCAGCAGGCTGGTCTCGACATTTCGCCCAAACTGTTCTGGATCATGTCCGCTTGTGCGGGCGTCGCCTTTTTCATCGTACCATTCATTTTTGGTTTGCCGTGGTTTGTGGCTGCGGGGCTGGCATTTGTCGGCCTGTTTGGTTTGCCGCGCTGGTTTCTGGGATTCCTCCGCACCCGCCGCCAAAACACCTTCCTGAATGACTTTGCCGATGCCATTGACGTGATGGTGCGCGCCCTCAAGGCCGGTCTTCCGGTTTCAGAATCCATGAAAATTATCGCCTCGGAATCAGGCCCTCCAGTCGGTCCGGAATTTCTGGAGGTGGTGGAAGGTCAGCGCGTAGGCATCACTATAGACCAGGGTATTGAGCGCATGGTGGAACGCATGCCCTTGTCGGAAGTCAACTTTCTCGCCATCGTCATGACCATCCAGTCCAAGACGGGCGGAAATTTGTCCGAAGCCTTGGGCAACCTGTCGCGCGTGTTGCGTGACCGCAAGAAGATGAAACAGAAAATCCGTGCCATCAGCCAGGAAGCCAAATCATCGGCCGCCATCATCGGCGCACTTCCTTTCTGCGTGATGGGCGCACTCGCCGTTTTGAATCCCACCTATTTGACGCCGATGTTCGACACCACACTTGGCAATATCCTGTTGGTTGGCAGCGGAACGTGGATGACCATCGGCGTCCTTATCATGCGCAAAATGATCAACTTCGAAATCTAGAATCGGCAGAAAGCCAGCATGTCAGACCTCTTCGCAACGCTCCTCCGGGTCGAAACCATCTTTACGGTCCTCATTGCACTGGCGGTTTTTGCCACGGTTGTGACGGTGGCCTCGCCATTCTTCGAGAGTGACAAGCTGAAGACCCGCATGAAAGGCGTGGTGGAAGAGCGTGAACGCCTGAAATCCGCCCAGCGTGCCCTGCTCTCGGGTTCCGAAAGCAAGCTGCGCGACAAGGCCAAGCCCGGTCTCTACAATCAACTTGTGCAAACCCTGAACCTGAAGAAAGTTTTTGAGTCAGAAGGCACGCGCGATTCCCTGCGCCAGGCCGGTTTCAGGTCAGAAAAACACCTCGTAACGTTTCTGGCCGCTCGCGTCATCGCTCCCATTGTTTTTGCAATTGTTACCTTCGTCTATACATCAACAGTGTTTGCGGACCGCGTGTCACCCAACATGCGCCTGGTGTGCTGTCTGATTGGTCTTGTTTTCGGTTTCTACCTCCCCAATATCGCCCTCAAGAACTTGATCAGTCGCCGCAAGGCTTCGATCAAGAAGGCATGGTCCGACGCCCTCGATTTGCTGCTGATCTGCGTTGAATCAGGCATGGCCCTTGAGCCTTCAATGATGCGCGTTGCCAAGGAAATAGGATCTGCCTCGGTGCCGCTGGCGGAAGAAATGACGCTGACGATTGCCGAATTGTCCTACCTCCAGGATCGCCGCAAGGCTCTCGACAATTTGGCCAAACGTACAGGTCTTGATACTGTTCGTGCCGTGGTGACCAGTCTTATCCAGTCGGAACGCTATGGCACACCGCTTGGAACGGCTCTGCGCGTGCTCGCCCAGGAAAACCGCGATACGCGCATGATGGAAGCTGAAAAGAAAGCTGCCGCCTTGCCACCCAAGTTGACTGTTCCAATGATCCTGTTCTTCCTGCCGGTCATCTTCGTTGTGGTGTTGGGTCCATCCATCATCGTCGTGACACAGGCAAAATAATCAGGCGCGTCCGTGCCCATGTTGGGTAAGGCCGTGCCGGGTCTTGTGCCAGTGGTGTGGGGCCACAACGAAGTCCCAAAGGGCCATCCACGCTGCTACGGAGCTGAGCATCCAGTATAGTGGAATGGTTGCGAGAATGCATGTCCAGCCGGAGGCGCCAATCTGCTTCAGGCCCTTGCCACTGGTTGCGATTGCCGAGATATAGCCTGCCAGCAGAAGTGCAAGGCTGAACCCTGATATCAACGACCCGGCGTAAGTTTCTCCCATGCGCACCACATTCTCGGGCAGGAAATTCCACAAGGCCAGCGCCAGCAGCAGCGGATGCAGCAAGGCTGAGGCAAACACCCCAAGTGTCATCGCCTGTATGGCCATGAAGCCCGAAAATCCTGTTTCGCGCGCCAGCAAAAATGGGTCCCGGTTATGCACCAGCCATGTCTGCAGAAATCCCTTCAGCCAGCGCCGCCGCTGCTTCATCCAGTTTCCAAGTTCAGTATTGGCCTCTTCCAATGTTGTGCTGTGTAAAATACCGGATTTGTATCCATGGCGGGCAAGCCTGATGCCAAGATCAGCGTCTTCCGTGACATTGAAGGCGTCCCAATATCCAACCGCATCAAGGGCTGAAAGACGAAAATGGTTTGACGTGCCCCCCAGTGGAAGCGGCAGTCCGTAAGCGGCGAGTGTGGGCAGCACAACGCGAAACAGTGCTGCATATTCCGAGGTAAAATGCCGCGTCATCCAGTTTTCTGTGGCATTGAAAAAATCCAGCGACGCCTGCAAACAGGCCATATCGTCATCAGCGACTGCAAATTGCGCTGCGGCCAGAAGCAGCTGGTTGGGGTCTGGCACATCCTCGCCGTCATAGATCGTAACCAGCGTGCCTCTGGCAAATTGCACGGCGTAATTCAGCGCTCGAGGTTTCGTCTGTGGCTTGCCCGTAGGTACTACGATGACGTCGAAATAGGATGGCAGGTCGAGCGCCTTGATGGCGACATGCATCGGCCTGTCCTGTTCTTCCAAGATGATTTTGATATCAAGCTTGTCACGCGGGTAGGATAACCGTGACAATGCCTCCATCAACTTGATCACCACACTGGTTTCGCGGAACAGCGGCACCAGTACGGTGTAGACAGGCAAATCATCCTCCGCGAGAAGTGGTGCAACGACACCCGGACCTGTCGGGAGCGGCATCATGCAGAGACCGCGCAAAATCACCACCATCAGAAAGAACAGTCCCGCCGCCAATTGCAAAAGTCCGGTCACAAGGTTGATGCAGTCCAAGGCCACCAACAACACGAGCGCAACTAGGAGAAGGCCTGCGACCAAATTCTGACCCGGCGACAGTCGCTGCTTTGCGGAAGCCCAGGGTTTGCGTTGGCCGAGACCATGTACCGCTTCGAACAGCAAACTTCGCGAGAAGTGTTTTCTGATGACCTTGCGATAGACATGCGGGCGGACTTTGCCCACAAGAGTCAAATTTCGGCATCGCCCCTCATGAATGGCCATGTCAGTGGCCACGCCATAGACTGTGCGTTGCGGCAGCCAGCAATAGGGAATGATCTTGTGCCGCAACATGTCAGAACGTTCACTGGGACTGAAGCGCGGCAGCGCCTCATCCAGCCAATCCTCAGGTACATTGGACCAATCTTCGATATGTAAATCGCTTTGGTCCTGGTCTATGCTGCGTGAAGTAGCCACGGGCTTGCGCCCTTGCGCTGCAACTGAATACTCTACTCCCATCACCCGTTCCCCGTCAGATGATCAACCCCCGATAATGACAACTAACGCCTCCCGGAAAAAACCCACAACCTTGCGGCGATTGAATCTTTGGTTGAGTGCTGTACTTGTAGTTGCTCTCATAACTCCCGTTGGCGCAGAAGATGCGCCATCAACGGCCTTTCCAAGTTTCCGTCATGTCGATCCGGATGCGTTTCAGAACTCTCAATCGCCGAATCTGGTTGTAGTTCTCAATGCCGACAACGATTTCGCACCGTGGAGTTTTCAGGGCGAAGACGGTGATTTGCGTGGTATTGCCGTTGAACTGGCGCAAGCAGCCTGTAGCGAAGCGCAACTGGCTTGCACGCTACAACCCGCCGCATTCGCGGATCTGCTGCCCTCTCTTCGCTCAGGAGCAGCGCAAGGTCTGGTGGCGGGGCCCAAGCTGGATGCGGCCTTGGCCACTGAATTTGCAATGACCCGCCCATATTTCCGAACACTGGGTCGATTCATTGTGCGCAGTGGCTCGTCCCTGCCAGCACCAGACGTTCGAAGCCTCGCCGGCCGCCGCATTGGCTTTCGCTCCAATACCCAGCATGCCCGCTTTCTGGAAACCTACTACAGCCGCTCTGCATTGACACCTTTTGATGATGCCAATGCCATGCTCGAAGCTCTGCGCACCGGACAAGTCGACACCGTGTTTGGCGACGCAGTGCAGTTGTCCTACTGGCTGAAAGGTGGCGCATCCAGGGGCTGCTGCAATTTTCTGGGCAAGGCCTTCCTGCACCGCGAGACCTTCTCCCGCAGCCTGAGCTTTATGCTCCGGCGCGATGCTCCAGACCTGCGCGCCAAACTTGATGCGGCACTGGATCGGCTGGAAGCCAAAGGCGCTACGGCAGAAATCTTCGCTCGCTATTTGCCTGCATCAGTCTGGTGAGCCAGTTCTTCTGCCTTGCGTCCGCGCAAGGCATCGAGTGAGCCTGCTCTGCTGACTTCATTGGTCAGTGTACGGATAATATCCTGAATCAGTTGTGGGCCGCGATAAACCAGCGCTGAATAGACCTGAATGAGCGAGGCACCCGCATGAATTTTTGCCAGTGCCGTCTCTCCATCCTCGACACCGCCAACGCCTACCAGCGGAATCTTGCCGTGTGTAAGCAGGTAGAATCGCGCCAACTGCTGTGTTGACAGTGAAAACAGCGGCCTGCCGGACAAGCCTCCTGTTTCTGTTCCGTGTACGGATGATAATCCAGGTCGCGAAAGTGTCGTGTTGGAAATGATCACCCCATCCACCGCGCCATTGCCGCAACAGGCCGCAATATCTGCCATTTCAAGCTCACCAAGATCAGGCGCAATTTTGAGCAACATCGCGGGACGTTTGGCTTGCGTGGCCCGCGCTGCATTCAAACGGGAAAGCAGGGTCTCAAGTTCCGTGGCCGACTGCAAACCGCGCAAGCCCGGCGTGTTGGGCGAGGAAATATTGACGGTGATATAATCGGCCAATTCACTGAATGCGGCGATGCCCGCCACATAGTCGGATATCCGGTCCACACTGTCCTTGTTGGCCCCGATATTCACGCCGACGATGCCGAATTTGCGCCGCTTCTTGAGCCGCTTGTGCGCTTCCCAATGGCCCTGGTTGTTGAAGCCCATGCGGTTGATGACCGCGTCGTCTTCGGTCAGGCGAAACAGCCGGGGGCGCGGATTGCCCGCTTGCGGCAAGGGGGTGAGGGTGCCCACTTCCACAAAGCCAAAGCCCAGCCGCAACATGGCGTCCGGCACTTCGGCATTCTTGTCAAAACCGGGTGCCAGCCCCAGAGGGTTGGGGAACTTCAGACCAAACAACTCTTGTGCCAACCTTGGATCAGCCCTTGGAACGGGAAGTGGAGGCAGGCATTTCAGCGCCTTGATGGTGGCGAGGTGGGCGTCTTCCGCATCCCGTGCGTGCAGAAATGGCCGGGCCAGACGGAAAGCGGCACCGAACAAGCTCATACGCGCCAGCCCTCTGGAAAGGTGTGACCGTCAGCAGACCATGGCAGCGGCTTCTGCCAAAGGGCGAAGGCAGGGTTCAAAATTCCGTAAAGGTGGGGGAAAAGCGCCCCGCCGCGCGAAGCCTCCCAGCGCAATGATTCGCCAAATTGGTCACTGTCAAAAGCCACGAGCAGCAAATTATCCTGTCCCCAGAAATGCCGCCGTGCCGTTTCCTCAACCTGCGATACGTCCGAAAAATGTATATAGCCGTCGGTCAAATCGATTGCAGCTCCGAAAAACGCGGCTTTTTCCACGGCTTGTGCCCATGCGTCTGCTGTAACGATCTTGTAAATCCGCGCCATCTGGCTCTCCTCGAAAAAAAGCACATAGCAGAAAGTTTTCACTTGACAATCTCTTCCTAGCGAGGCTTATTGTCCTATATAAGGTTTACCGGAGAGAGGCCCACACCATGTTCACACACAAGCAAGTCTGGAATGCAATTGACGTTGTCGCTGAGCGCTATGGCTTTTCAGCGTCAGGTTTGGCGAAAAAGTCGGGGCTCGATCCGACGTCGTTCAACCCATCGAAGCGCAATGGCCCCGATGGCCGCCCCCGCTGGCCCACCATGGAATCGATTTCCCGGGTGCTGAATGCCTCAGGCGCGCCTGTTGACGAGTTCATGGAACTCTTGTCTGGAAAAAAGGGTGCTCCGCCAAAAGTGCGCGTGCTGCCTTTGCTGGGTTTTGCCAAGGCTGGCCGTGGCGGTTTCTTTGATGACAGCGGCTTTCCTGCTGGCGCTGGTTGGGACGAGGTGGATGTACCGGGTGTCACCGATACGTCGGCCTATGCCCTCGAAATCACCGGAGATTCCATGATGCCAGTGTATCGCGAAGGCGACACCATCGTTGTGTCCCCGGCAGCCACAATCCGCAAAGGCGACCGTGTGGTTGTCCGCACGTCTGATGGTCAAGTGATGGCCAAGATTTTGCAGAAACAATCCGCCCGCAGCATCGAACTGTCGTCTTTCAATGCTGACCATCCGGTGAAAACGCTGGAGGCGAAGAATGTGGACTGGATGGCACGCATTATCTGGGCGTCGCAGTAAGCGGGCAGTTTACGCGCTGCCCCTCATCCGGCCTTTGGCCACCTTCTCCCGTTGGAAGAAACGGGAGAAGGCAATGGGATGACCACTTCCCAAATTTGTTATTGAGGGTGATGTTTGCAAAAAAGCCTTCGCCCGCCTCTTTCGGCGGGAGAAGGTGGCCGAAGGCCGGATGAGGGGCAATTGGAGACAGCTTCACCCGCACACATCCGCACAACCCCCGCACAAAAATACCCACTCTGTGCCAAAACTGGCAAATACTGCCCATACCAACTGACCACTAAATCTGTCATTTTAATCCCGTAACATGAACGGGGTGATGATGCAGGTTGTTTTGAGTAAGGGTTTGAGAGTTCCGGAATGGGGCAGAACGGCGGTCAATTTTCTGGCCATCCTGTTGAGTGCTGTTCTCTCGGCATTTGTTTTTCAGGTTGAACAGCCGGGGTCGATTCTGGCTCTGTGCTTTGTTCTTCCCTTTGGACTGGTGCTACTCGATTGGTTTGCACAAGACCGCAGCCGCTGGTCGCAACTTTTGCCTCTCGTGCTTGGTGTGTCGTTGCTGGGTGTTGCTCTTGAACCCGGCTGGCTCAACATGTCGCTGACCTGGTCCCTGCTGGCTGCGACGGCGATAACCGCGCGCGGATCGCATGCCTTGATGGCTTTGCCTGTCATCGCGGCACTCGGGCGCATGCTGGTGTATACAGCGCCGCTGCTTTTCCGGGATGGCAAGGCTGGTGCGGGCGTTGTTCAACGCAACGCGCGGTATGTGCCACGTCCAGCCCTGACATCTCTGCTTCTGCCAGTTGTTGCGGTTGCCGTGTTCACGCTGTTGTTGGCAACTGCCAACCCCGTTATCGAAATCATGCTGCGGACTCTGCCCTTCGACCAACCGTGGCAAATCTTAACTGCGATGATGGATGTGATTTTCAGCTGGTCGGGGTTCGTGTTTGTCATGACGGCGCTGCTGCTCTGGCCCATCCTGCGCGGCCAAACCATATTTCGCGAAAACGCCGATGTGCTGGAAGGCCCAGTGCCGCTATGGCACCGGCTTTTCTTCAAACCCGCAACGGTTGCGACTACGTTGCTGTTGTTGAACCTGCTCTTCGCCACGGAAAACGCGCTGGACATCTGGCACGTCTGGATGAAGTCGGCCTTGCCTGACGCCATGACCCATGCAGCTTATGTGCATCGTGGGTCCTATACCTTGATCGCAACCGCCATTCTCGCCGGACTGTTGATGGTCTTTGCCTTGTGGAAAGGTACCGCCACTGAGCAGTCACCGCTTGTGCGTCTGTTGGTCTATTTGTGGACCGCACAAAACCTGCTGCTCGTTGCATCATCCGCCAAGCGCACGCTCGACTATATCGACGCCTATGGCTGGACCGAGTGGCGGCTTGCAGGCTTGCTATGGATGGCATTGGTATTCTTCGGCCTCGCCTGCATCATCTGGCGCGTGGCGGCGGATAAGGATAGCCGCTGGCTGGTGAATGTGAATTTTCTGGCCGCGACGCTGCTACTGACCTTTTGTGCCGTTACTGAAATGCGGGGCTTCATTGCGCAGAAGAATCTGAGCTTTGCCTTGGTTGATCCAAGCCGCACCATTGACTTTGAATACTTGAGTTCATTGGGGCCTAGCAGCATTGAACCATTGCAGTCGTATGCAGTCGCGGCAGAACACAATCTTGACAATGCAGTGCGTCCTCCTGTCGGCTATTTCGCATTGCATAAGGCGCATCACGCAATAGTTGTTGCGGCCATGTTGAAATCCGCGAGTGACTTTCGCAACAGCGACTGGCGCAGCTGGACGTGGCGCTTTTCCAGCCTTCCAACAGGCACCACCCCATGACCTTGCTCGATACCCTGGAATCTGAAATGAGGGCTGTCATGGCTTTGCGTGAAACCTCTCCTGTCTCTCTGCTCATCAAGGAAGAGCTTGCGAAAAAGCGCATGTCGCGCGCTTCGCTTGCGGCTGAGGCAAAGATCAGCCTGTCGGCGCTGGAAAAAGGCTTGTCGGGCATCCGCACATTTTCGGACACCGCCGTGATCCGCCTGGAAGAGGTACTGGGCATTGTTCTTCGCCCGCGAGAGGCCTTGTCAGCCCCGGATTATCTCGGCGGCTATGCCCGCACGTCCGTGTCGTGGCTGGAGGGCAACTACCTTACCATTCGCCCCTCTTCGAAGAAGCCGGACGAGTTCTTCACCTACATCACCGACGTGACCTGGAACCACGAGCGCAATCATCTCGTCTTTCATGAAATGGCGAGACTCGATGCAGCATATGCGCAAAAGGGTGACGTCGCTGTGCCGCACCAGACAGGACACATCTATTTCTCCACCAACCGCCATGGTCAACATCGATTGATGGTGATGAAGCGGATTGTGCGCTCCGGCGAATTATATGGCCTGCTGTTGACGCTGCAACAGGAACGCGGCGCACATTTGATGCCGGTGACGATGCCGGTGGCACTGCTCCCCGTGGCAGGGTTGAGTGAAGCACCGGGGTTGGGGGCGATCAGCAGGAACCACCGGATGTATGACGTCTATCGCGCCGAATTGGCGAAGGTGACTGACGGGGGGTATGCGGGAATGTTGGGGAGGTAGAAGGGACCTCATCCGGCCGTTGGCCACCTTCTCCAGCAAGGGGGCTGGAGAAGGGACTGCATATGGACCGCCCCTAAATTCAGACATTTAGGGAGGTCTGAATCCAGTCCCTTCTCCAGCCCCCTTGCTGGAGAAGGTGGCCA
>JANPCL010000186.1:0-44412 GCA_031430915.1 Hyphomicrobiales bacterium | reverse complement strand
ACCGCGCCTTGGCCTGAATGCCCGCAGCGGGCTTCTCGCCCGTCCACTTCAATATCTGGTGCGGAATCTTGAGCGCATCGCACCACAAGGCCACCTGCCGTGCTTCATCCGCACTTGTCGGTCGCAGGGCATGGTCTACGGTCAAGGCATAAATTGCGCGCGGGCCATTGGGCTGTTTGTACCAGCGCTCCACCAGACGCAGCAGCGCCATGGAATCCGAGCCCCCAGAAACGGCAACGGCCACACGGGAAAAACCCGTGAGGCCGTCAAAAATGCCGCTTAAGGCGTGTGTCGTATCAGCAGCCAGCACGCTTGATTTCAGCGTCGGCGCGTTTCTTGGCTTCCACTGCGCGGGGAAATTCAGTCGAAACTGAAGCCAGTGCCGCACAGGCTTGGTCACGCTGGTCCAGCTTTTTCAGGCTGAGGCCAAGTTTCAGCAAACTGTCAGGCGCTCTCCGGCTTTTCGGATAGTTCTTGTAGCCCTGCAAGAACTTACGCGCGGCTTCCTGGTAATTGCCTTGAGCATAGAATGTTTCGCCCAATTGATATTGCGCACTGCCAGCCAGGCTATGATCCGGATACTTCTCAAGGAACTGGCGGAAGCCTGCTTCGGCTTCACCGAATTGGCGGCGCAGCAGGGTTTCGTAGTTCTTCTCGTACAAAGCTTCTGGCGTATCTGTACTTGGCGTCAATGATACATTCTCGATTGCGGTATCTTGCGTCGCGCCATCCTCTACCGGCTGCGCCGGTGCTGCAACAGCCACATCCGTTGAGCCATCCTGCACAACAACTCCATCTCCACCTGCGGCGTTGTTATCACCGCTGCCCAGTGTTGTGGGGCCAGGGGCCAGATCTTCCGTTTCAATGGCTTCATTGCCCAGTACGATAGCCTGCTTTCTAGGCTTGACGACGGGCGCTGGCGCATCTTCAATTGTTTCAACACCCTGATCGACAGCGGCAAGTTTCTTCAGTTTTGGTGCGGGCTGTTCCACAGCACCCTGCTGGCCATTCGACAATTGCTGCTGCAACTGCCGCATGGAATTATTCAGCTCTTCCATTTGCCCTGTGAGGTCACGCAATCGATTCTCGATGTTGAGAATACGCGTGGCAATATCCTGGGCCCCTGCAGGCAGGGATACGCAGGCTAAGAGAAGAGCAGCGAAAGCGGTTGTTTTGAACATGTCTCACATTCCCGGAGGAGTTCGTCTGATATTTATCATGCCTGCGAAAGGCGGAGAAATTGCGGCCCAAAGGCGTCGATGCAAAGAAGCGGGGCCTGTTGCGTTTGCGTCACAGGCCCCGTTTGAAATCAGTTGGCCCCACCGGTGATCACCGTCACGGCGCGGCGGTTCTGCGACCAGCATTCCTCGGCATCGCACAATTGTGCTGGGCGTTCCTTGCCATAGGCAATCGAAGAAATGCGGCTGCCCTTCACTCCTTGACTGATCAGGAAGTTGCGGGAATTTGTGGCACGGCGTGCCGACAGGGAAATATTGTATTCGCGCGTACCACGCTCGTCGGCATGGCCTTCGACCTGAACGGTTACAGCTGGATATTGCTCCAGCCACTGGGCCTGACGCGTCAGAATTTCGCGAGCCTCTGGTGTCAAAGTGGTTTGGTCGACAAGGAAATAAACCCGGTCGCCCACATTGGTTTCGAAGTCAGCCTGGCTACCGGGAGCCACATTGCCCGCCCCTGCACCGATGCGATCACTGCCGGGACCTGCTTCGAGGTCAGGTGTGTTCTTTTTCGAACAAGCTGCAAGGGCCAGAAAACAGCTCATCAGGGCCGCCGTCCTGAAACCTGTTGAACGCGTCATCATCAATCCCACTCCTTCAATCAGCGCAGTACCGCCGCCCCTCTAAGGCCCCGAATACGATTCGCGCTGTGTTGTCTTTCGCGTTACACAAAATGCCCCCAAGCACAAGCATGGGGGCTGTTTTCACACAATCTGTGTGGCGCAAACTACACGGAAACGACTAGCTCGTGCGCGCGCCGGAGGTGATAACCGTGACAGCACGGCGATTTTGTGACCAACATTCTTCGCCGTCACACAATTGTGCAGGGCGTTCTTTGCCATAGGCAATTGACGAAATGCGTTTCGCCGATATGCCTTGCGAAATCAGGAAGTTACGGGAGTTGGTGGCGCGGCGGGCAGAAAGCGAAATATTATACTCGCGCGTACCACGCTCATCGGCATGGCCTTCAATTTGAATGGCTACATCCGGATATTGCTGCAACCAGGACGCTTGTTTCATCAGAGTGTCCTTGCCTTCAGCCGTCAGAGTTGTCTGGTCGGCCTCGAAAAACACCCGGTCGCCAACATTGGCGGAGAAGTCCTCTTCCGAACCCGGAACCTGTGCGGAAGAACCTGCGAGCTGCGAACCTGCCCCCAAGCCATCGGCACCAAGACCCGCCGTCGTCTTTTTCGAACAAGCCGCCAATGACAAGGCAAGGCCCAAAGCCAATACAAGTTTAAAACCCGTAGTCTGAATATTCATCATAGGAAATCCACCCTAAAAAAGCAAAGCCCCCCGGCCCCGCCACGCAATAAATACGAAGAATTCTATCCCCGCCGTTCATTGTTCATTTGCCGTGTTGAAATTAAGATGGGGTTGGGGAAGGTGGTTAATTGTCGGTAAACGTGACATATCTGCCACCATGGAAAGGGGCCGCTGACTCCGCGTTCAATTCAACCGCGGTGACCAGGCAGGATCACTTGCAAAGCCTGGCGTCGGCACCGGTTGCTCATTGTATCCCGTCACATCCACCGAATAGAGTCTCGCACCACCATCCCCGCCGCCTGACTCGCGGAAGAACATGATCACACGGGAGTTCGGTGCCCAGGTTGGGCCTTCGTTGTGGAAGCCTTCGGTGAGGATGCGTTCACCCGAGCCGTCTGGCTTCATGACGCCGATTGAGAATTTGCCGCCTGCGGATTTGGTGAAAGCGATCCATTTTCCGTCGGGAGACCAGACCGGGGTGGAGTAGCGGCCCTTACCGAAGCTGATGCGGTTTTGTCCGCCGCCGCCTGCGTCCATCAGGTATATCTGCTGGGCACCGCCACGGTCGGATTCAAACACGATCTGGCCGCCGTCGGGTGAATAACTGGGGGCGGTGTTGATGGCAGCGACATTGGTGACCTGACGCAATTGCCGTGACTGCAGGTTCATTTCAAAGATGTTGGAGTTCTCGCCGTCTTCGCTTTGCAACGACATGACAATCTTGTTGCCATCGGGCGAATAGCGCGGTGCGAAACTCATCGTCGGGAAGTCGCCGACGATTTCCTTCTGATTGGTGTCGATGTTGTAAACGAAGACGCGTGGCACACCGGTGCCGAAGGACAGGAAGGTGACTTCGTTTGACGTTGGCGAGAAGCGCGGCGTCAGCAACAAGTCACCGCTCACGGGCAGGGTGCGGGGGTTGAAGCCGTCCTGATCCATGATCGCGAGTTTCTTGACACGCTTCTGCTTGGTGCCGCTTTCGTCGATGAAGACAACGCGGGTATCGAAGTAGCCGTCAAAGCCTGTAAGCGCCTTGTATATTTGATCTGCCACGCGGTGGGCAAGGCGACGGGCGAGTTTGGGTGAAGCTGCAAGACTTTGGCTGGCCAGCATCTGGCCCGAATTCACGTCGAAAAGTTTGAATGTGACACGCACCTTGCCACCTTCATTGGCGACCGAACCTGTGACCAGTGCACGGGCCTTGATGCCGCGCCACGCTTCGAAGGCGGGTTCGGCATCGATGTTCGAAATCTGTTCGGGATAGCTGTCGGGGGAGATGGGATCAAAATAACCGGTGCGGCCCAGGTCATTGGCGATCACGCCAGAGACGGTGGCAGCAGCTTCATCAGCACCGCTGGACAGGAAGGGGGCGATGGCGAGTGGAATGGGATCAATGCGACCATCCTGATTACTGCCCTTGAGCTGAGCTTGCGCCATGCCAGCACAGATCAAAAACACCAGTGCTGCAAAAATTGGAGCCACAAATCGGTTCAACATCTTCATTCCAACAATTCCTTCACATCTCTCTTAGCGTGGCTCGAAGTTCCATTCAAACTCACGCCACAAATGATAACCATCCGGCGGAAGCCAGTCATAAGGCTCGCAGGCTTTTACTGCAGAAATCGCGGCTTGCTGTGCGGCAAGGCCCCCACTTCCACCAATGACAATCGGCTGACCCACAACGCGACCGTCTTTGCTCATTTTCCATTGCAGGGTTACGGCGTCCTTGGTTTCGCGCACTGATGGCGGGATTGACCAGCATTCAGCCAATTTTTGCCGCATGGCGTCAATAATGGTCGCAGACATGGCAGCGTCTTCACCCTGAATATCCTTTTCTGCTTTTTCGGGCGTTCCTGCATCATCCTTCTTTTCAACCGGTGCCGATGCTTCGTCGTTTTCCTTGTTCAGCAAATCCTCAAGCTGCGCCACGTCCAGCTTTGAAGCGAGCTTCTTCTGGGCGTCGGCCTTCTTCTTGGCATCAGCCTTGGCTTTTGCATCGGCTTCTTCCTGCTTCTGTTTTTCTTCTTCGGCCTTTTGCTTTTTGGCTTCAGTATTCTGCTTTTTCTCTTCGTCTTTTTTCTTTTGCTCTTCGGCCTGCTTCAACTTTGCGTCTTCCGCCTCCAGCATTTGCTGCAAGGGATCAGAATCAACGGGCTTATCCTCAACCTTTTTCTCTTCGACAGGCTTTGGCGGCTCGACTTTCTTTTGGGGCTCTGGCGGTGGCTCGACTTTGGCTGGTTCTTTCGCCGCGACCTTTTTCTCTTCGGTCACTTTTTCAACTGGCTTGGTCTTGACGTCAGATTTCGACACTTTGGGTTTTGGCTTGTCGACGGGTTTCTCGTCAGACTTGGTTTGTGCCTTCACCTTGGTGTTGTCAGTTATGTTTGAGATATCGACTTGTATCGCTTCCACAGGCTGGATTTCGAATGGCTTGGTTGCGGGTATGCCAAACAGCGCCACCAGCAGGATGAGGGCGTGAAAGGATACGGAAGCAAGGGCGCTTTTCTTCATTGCTCTAGGGGGTAACAGGCTTTTCGAGCGGCAATGTGGCAAGCCCAACTTTGGTGTAGCCAGCACCATTCAGCATGCCCAACACCTCCATAATGTTGCCGTAAGTAAGAGCCGAATCTGCCCGCACCATGAGGTTTTCGTTCTTGCCGTCCTTGGCTGAGGTCTCAAGTTTCGGCAACAACTCGGCGAAAGTCATTTTAATTTCACCGAGATAAACCGTCTTGTCGGCCTGCACAGTAATATAGGTCGGTTCCACTGGAGCAGAGGACGCCTTGGCATTGGCTTTCGGCAAATCGACGGGCACGTTCACCGTCATCAAAGGGGCCGCCACCATGAAAACGATCAGCAGCACCAGCATGACGTCGACCAGCGGTGTGACGTTGATTTCGGCATTCAGGGTTTTGCGATTACCGCGACGACCGCGTCTGCTTCCACCTCCTGCTGAACCCGTGGATGCGCCCATGTCTCACGCCCTCTCGTCGAGTTGGCGGGAAATGATGGCGGAGAATTCGTCTGCGAAGTTTTCAAGCCGTGTCGCCACTTTTGAGGCGTCATTGGCATACATGTTGTAGAAGATCGTTGCAGGAATGGCGGCGACGAGCCCGATGGCGGTGGCAAACAGCGCTTCAGCAATACCGGGGGCCACAACAGCGAGACTTGTATTGCCGGAATTGGCGATGCCCTGGAACGATGTCATGATACCGTAGACTGTTCCGAACAAGCCGATGAAAGGTCCGGCTGAGCCGATGGTGGCGAGAAACAACAGTCGCGATTCAAGATCGGCCATTTCTTTCTGGATCTGCACATCCATGACTTTTTCGATGCGCTTCATCACGCCGGCAAAACCTGCGCGCATGGCGGCACCCTGGCTGCGCTTCCACTCTTCCATGGCGGACACGAAGACTGACGCCATGCCAACCGGATCACGTGATCGCGCACCATGATACAAATCGTCGAGCGATTGCCCCGACCAGAACAGGCTTTCGAACTTGTCATTGGCTGCGTTCTCTTTACGGAAGGCGAACCACTTTTCGATGATGATGGCCCAGCACCAGATGGACGCCACGGCCAAGCCCAGCATGACCAATTGCACAGGCAGCGAGGCCTGCATCACAAGATGCCACAGTGACAGGCTTCCGGTTTGCGCGGCTGCGGCTGGCGCTTCTATCGTCTGTTCCATCTATTCCCTATTGTCCCCGATTGCGGCGAAACTGTCCCCCTGTTTCGCTTGGGCGCCTGAGGTGTCGCCGTCAGACGCTTGCCTCAGACACTGAAAATGTGCCGATTCTGCGGCAATTCAGCGAATCGCTGCCGGGCCAAAGGGAGGACCTTCGGCTTTGATTTTGACTTGAAACAGTTATGGTTAACAAAAGGTTAGGATGTCGCGCGGGACAGGGCTGCCAGCAACTCAGGCGTCAAGCGTTTTGGGCGGCCATTCTTTTCGATAAGCACGGCGGTCACATCTGCGGTGAACAGCACCTGGTCGCCGCGCAATACGCGTTGTCGGATTTCAAATCGAGCACCCTTGGCCTCGCCGGGGGACGATTCCATTGTCAAGATGTCGTCGAATTTTGCGGGTTTCAGAAAGTCGCAATTCATACGGCGGACCACGAAGGCTGCACCTTCGGCGAACATGGTGTTTTGGTCGATGCCGAGAACACGGAGGAAATCGGAGCGGGCGCGTTCGCAGAATTTCAGATAATTGGAATGGTAGACAAAGCCGGAAAAGTCGGTGTCCTCGTAATAAACGCGGATGGGCAGGAGGTGAATGCCTCCTACTATTGTTCCGGTCAGCATGCGGCGCATCCTTCGAGGCCCGCGAAGAGCGGGCACCTCAGGATGAGGTTTTCTTGTTGCCCCTCACCCTGAGGTGCGAGCCCTTGCGAGCCTCGAAGGGCTGGTTGGTCCGGGTTCATTCTCCCTCCGCCAAGGGCAACACACCCTGCGTAATCTCAGCTCTATTCGGCAGCGCCAGTCCCAGATGCTTGAAGGCGTGATGCGTCAATAACCGTCCGCGCGGTGTGCGGTTCAGGAATCCGAGTTGCAGCAGGTAGGGTTCCACCACATCCTCCAGCGCATCGCGGCCTTCAGAGAGTGAGGCTGCGATGGTGTCAATGCCCACGGGGCCGCCGCCAAAATTCAGCGCGATGCATTTGAGGTAGCGATGGTCCAACGCGTCAAGGCCTGCGTGGTCAACATCAAGTAACTGCAATGCCTTGTCAGCTGCCTTTGCGTCCACGCGTTCAACGCCATCCACCGAAGCAAAATCCCTCACGCGCCGCAGCAAGCGTCCGGCAATCCGGGGCGTGCCACGGCTGCGCTTGGCGATTTCGCGCGCACCATCTTCTGTGACGGACAAATTTAAAATCCGCGCACCCCGCCTGACGATGTCCAACAATTCGTCATGGGTGTAAAAATCAAGCCGGATGGGAATGCCGAAGCGGTCCCGGAGCGGCGTGGTCAAAAGTCCGGTGCGTGTGGTGGCACCGACAAGCGTGAATTTGGCGAGATCAATTTTCACACTGCGCGCCGCAGGGCCTTCGCCGATGATAAGATCAAGCTGGAAATCTTCCATGGCGGGATAGAGGATTTCCTCCACCGCCGGATTGAGCCTGTGGATTTCGTCGATGAACAATACATCGCGGTCTTCGAGATTGGTGAGCAAGGCAGCCAAGTCCCCCGCCTTGGCAATGACAGGGCCAGAGGTAGAGCGAAAATTCACCCCCATCTCCCGCGCCATAATTTGCGCAAGCGTGGTTTTGCCCAAGCCCGGCGGGCCAGCGAACAGCACGTGGTCAAGCGCTTCATTACGGGATTTTGCAGCTTCGATGAAGACGCGCAAATTTTGCTTCTGCTTGGTCTGGCCAACGAATTCATCAAGCTTCTGCGGGCGCAGATGAGTGTCGAGCGCGTCTTCGGGTTTGAGGGATTGGTCAAGGATGGTGCGGGTCATCTGGCTCTCGTTCAACTAGCTTTCGACAAAGCAACCAACACACAACTGCAGGAATAATATGAACTGCAAGAAAAAAGGAAACGAGACCCCAAACATTGTCGATATCGCGAAACATTCCACTGAAATAGAAAGCCGAGCATAGAGCACAAACGGCACCAATGCATAAAGCAATTAGTAGCGGCAAAGTGTTGGTGCGGCTCGCATACTCCGCCATCAGAAATCCGCCAAATGCGGCCTGAAGTCCCCCGAAAAAATAACAGAGAAATGGTCCAACAATGACAAAAAAAGGCAATGGACTCATTGACCAATCACCTCCTGAGATTGAGGCAAGAAAGGGCAACAGCACTAATAATCCCACTGGAGGCCCAACAAAAAAACAACGTTTGATTATTTGATTATATGTTTTGGCGCTAATGGTTCTTAAACTTCTTTTCATCATCCCAGCGCCAGCTCCTTCAGCGCCGCCCTGATTAATTTCTCCGTAGGCTGATCATCACTTGATTTCCGCATTGCCGCACTCACCGCAATTGCTGCCTGTGATTGACCGTACCCCAAATTGACCAGCGCTGAAACGGCGTCAGTTACGGCAGAAGTTTTTGGAGCCGCCAGTTCTGCTGCCACTGTGCTCAAGCCAATGTCCGCTGCCGTATAGGCCGGGGCTTTGTCTTTCAGTTCCAGCACGATGCGTTCGGCCAGTTTCTTGCCCACGCCATTGGCACGGCCGATCATGGCTTTGTCTTGCAGCGCGATGGCCGAGGCCAATTCACCCGCTGACAGCACTGACAATATCGCCAGCGCCACACGCGCCCCCACACCTTGCACCGACTGCAGCAGCTTGAACCATTCTTTCTCCAGTACTGTGGCAAAACCAACCAAACGGATATTGTCTTGCGATACCAGCATGTCGGTAAAAACCTCAGCCGCCTCACCCTGCCCCGGAAGCACGCGCAGGGTATTGGACGAGCAGGACACGAAATAAACCACGCCCCCCACATCCACCATAACCCAATCGGGCCCAGTGGAGTCGATGCGGCCTCTTAATTTACCAATCATGGATGCGTGTCCGGTGCGATGACTTCGACTTCTGGGAAATAGGTGCGGTAACGTGCCTGGTCGCGCGTCAATACGCGATAACCTTTCACCGCGGCATGTGCACCAATCAGGAAGTCCGGCAAAAGACGATCGCGTAATCCGCCAGAACGTCGATAAGCCCTATAGGCGCGGCCCGCCAAATAGGCAGCATCCCACGGTATTTCTTCAAGAACGGAGCCCATCGACTGGAACGCTTCAAACGTTTCCTTTTGCGAGGTAAAATGACCACCCACTTCAGCAAACACAATCGTGTTCACAACCAATTGATCTTCCGCCTTGCAGGCCAGGAATTTCTGCGATGCCCATTCACACCAAGTGGCGTCCCGCAGAATAATGTCAAACAGAACGTTTGAATCCGGGATCGTTTTCATCTTCGTTGTAACCCCGCAATTCTTCCATGATCTCGTCGGTTGTCATATTGGCGAAATAAGGATCAATTTTTCCCTCACGGCGCATACGGTCTCCAAATTCCCCGAGCACACGAACTGCACGTTGACCCGCATTCTCGTTCACATCGGGTTTTGGCACATCCAAAATCACAGCCTGCCCCTCCTCACGGAAACCAACTTCATCGCCCGGCGCAATTCCCAGCCGATCCCTGATATGTTTTGGAACTGTCACCTGCCCTTTGGACGTGATGCGCATGGTAATACCTCTCTGGTATTACTTGCACGAACAGTCGAACAAGTCAAGAACGCGCGAGAATATCCTTGAGCCGTTGTGAGCCGCGATGGTGGGCGTGGCAGATGGCGATTGCCAGCGCATCAGTTGAATCGGCGGTCTTCATCTCGGCGCGCGGCAGCAGAAGTTTCACCATGTGTTTGACCTGTGCCTTGTCGGCATGGCCAGCGCCCACGACGGATTTCTTTACGGTATTGGGTGCGTATTCCGACACTGGAATTTTGCAGAATGCGGGTGCCAACATCACGACGCCCCGCGCCTGCCCCAGTTTCAACGTGGCACGCGCATCCGTGTTGACGAAGGTTTCTTCAATCGCCGCCTCGTCCGGTGTGAACTCTTTCAGTACACGGAGCAGCTGTTGGTGGATTTGCAACAGACGCTCGGCCAATGGCGCGTCAGCATCGGAATGAACGGCACCATCGGCCACATAGATCAGGCGCGATCCCTCTGACTCAATCACGCCCCAACCTGTGTTGCGAAGGCCAGGGTCCAGACCGATAATGCGGGTCATCAACCTGCCAGCTTTTCCATCACGTCATCGGGAATATCGGCATTGGTGAAAACGTTTTGCACGTCGTCGTCTTCGTCCAGCGCGTCGACCAGTTTCATCAGGCTTTCGGCTTTTTCAAAATCGAGCGGAGACATGACATTTGGCTTCCACACGACTTTCACGGATTGTGCTTCACCAAACTTTGCAGCCAGTGCTGTCGACACTTCGTTGATGCTTTCGAAGGCGCAAGTGACAACGTGAATATCTTCGCTCGTCGCATCATCAGCCCCTGCATCAATCGCCGCTTCCATGATGGCATCGGCGGTGATTTTACCAAGGGGATAGACAATCTCGCCCACGCGGTTGAACATGAAAGAAACCGAACCGGTTTCCCCCATGTTGCCGTGGTACTTGGCAAAGGCCGCCCTAACCACAGGTGCAGTGCGGTTGCGGTTGTCGGTCAGCGCTTCCACAATCACAGCCGTGCCACCAGGACCATAGCCCTCATAACGAACTGTTTCGTAATTTGCGGCGTCAGCTCCGGAGGCCTTCTTGATGGCCCGTTCGATGTTGTCTTTCGGCAGGTTTTCGGCCCGGGCGTTTTGTATGGCCAAACGGAGTCGCGCATTGGAATCCGGATCAGGCACGCCTGCCTTGGCCGCCACGGTGATTTCGCGGGCCAGTTTGGAGAAAATCTTGGACCGCATCTTGTCCTGCTTGCCCTTGCGGAACATGATATTTTTATATTGTGAATGGCCGGCCATGGAAAATCCTCGAAAACAGTTGCTGGCATATAGCCAAGGCCCATGGCGTCACGCAACCGTCAGCTTAACTCCCTATTAAATCTGTTCGTTCACCATAATCGACAGAGTTTGCGTTTGTGTGTGGAGTTTGCGTGATGTCGGCACTGTTGAAACCAGTTGTAGAGAATTTTTCATTTGACGGTGAAACCGTTGGTGCAGCGGGGGCTGCAGCCTTAAGAAAGGTCAAGTCTTTGGCAGAATCCGCACCTCAGGGACGCCTGTTTGCAGCCATCGCAACCCTTGCCGACAATAGCGGCAAGGCGGCTGCTGAATATGAAGCCGCCAGTCTTGCGACATTGCGCCATGAAACCGAAGAAGCCGAAGCCCGCCTCTCCCGTGGCACCCGCATGGTGCATCGCCTGCAAGAGGCACTGGGTGCAGAATTTGCAACGCCGTTGCCAAATTTCATGCGACATTCGCTTTAAAAGGCATGCTGCTCTCCTGACAGTCAAATCATTGAAATGAATGAGGACATGGCGTTCCGTAGCTGTTAGTCTCACTGCTCGGCTTTGATTGAGCCTTGTTCTGACAGCTGGAGAGATTGATCATGGCTATTACCATTGATGTTGGCGCAGGCGCACTGTTCTCGAATTTTTCGGGGCTGGGGGCTGCGTCTTTTTCATCCTGGTTGCCCACCCAGCTTTCATTTCCGCCGGGCACATTCAGTCTGGAGCAACCCCAGAATACGGTTTACGCAGATAGTCATCACCTCATCCGTACAGACATGACTGTCACCGATGAGGATGGCGCCTTCGACACGGATGATGTGATACGCTTCACCTCCGGCAGCATTTTCACTCCAGACGCTTTGGGCGTTTACCTCTACAACGCTGATTTCCATGTCAGTGGTGCAGCAGACCGATACTATTTTGAAGGCACCTTTTTCACCGGAACATCGGGCATCAACGGCTCAATTACGGGCTGGTCGACTGGGCAAGGCGTTACACCAGGCAGTGGCACTGGCGGTTATTCCGGTACCTTCGAAATACAGGCGCTCGCCGGAGGCAGGGCTGCCACTGACTATTATCAAATTCTCGGCAACACGAACGGTTCAACATATTTTTCCGGCATGAATTTCGGAACGATCGATTTTTTCGAACGGATGTATCAATACTCTATCGGCAACACCCAACCACTCAACGCCATCTTGCTGAACGAGTCCTATGTTTTCAATGGCGGGGCAAACCGCGATGAATTTCAGGGGTACGATGGCAACGATGTCATCAATGGGAATGGCGGCGACGACCAACTCGCTGGCGGCAGCGGAAATGACACTTTGCGCGGCGGAACCGGAATCAACCAATTGTCTGGCGGGGCTGGCAATGACACGTTCGAAAGCCAGGCAGGTGGCATCAATACTGTCGATATGGGTACCGAGAGCGATGTTTATATTCTCGGCGAAGGTGCTGACACAATTATTGACGCGGGTGGACTGCTTGACGTGTTGCGTTTCACCCATGGCTTGAGCGCGAGTTGGGCGCAGGGTTTTTATATCGGGGACTTGTCCAATGACTATTGGGATCCGCGGCTGTTTGAGCGCTGGGAGCTTGCAAGCGGGGCCAACAACCAGGTGGAAATGCGGCAAGATTTCAACACTGCTTTCGTCATTGTCGGCGGCAACCAGGATGACACGGTCGTCACGGCAAGCGGCAATGATGATCTGCGAGGCAATGCTGGCAAAGATTCGCTCTATGGAATGGGTGGCCAGGATACCCTGACCGGCGGTTACGGCAATGACAGGCTGGACGGCGGTGCTGGCCGTGACCGCGGCTTCTTTGCGGACCATTTCGGAAATGCCTCTGGCGGTTGGAATATTGACATGATCACTGGGAAAGCGATCACCAAATACACCGTTGGTGCCATCCTCCTGACAGAGCAAGATGACCTATATAATATCGAGAGCATAACTGCGTCCAATGGCAACGACACCATCAGGACAAATGGTGGCAGCACCGCCCCAACCTTGCGCCCTCACTTCGACGGCCTGTCGGGAAATGATCAACTGATATTAGGGGATTTGACAACGGACGCATTGGGCAGCAACCGTGCGGTGGATGACACCGTGACTTTCTCCAACACTCTCAGCGGTTCGTCGACGTTCACGAAATATGTTTCAACCGGAATATTTGGTGGACTTCTTCCCCTCGAAAATGCACTTACTTTCGCCAACATCGAGGAAATATCCACGGGCCTCGGCAATGACACGATCAATGGAAACATTGGCACGCAAAAGGCCCATGGCGGTGATGGCGAAGACAAGATCAATGGATTTGCAGACAATGATTTTCTCTATGGTGATGCAGGCAACGATATTCTGGACGGCGGTGCGGGCGACGATACGTTGTTCGGTGGGACAGGCAACGATACCTATATCGGCGGTATCGGTACCGACACTATCAGTTTTGCAGGAGTGACCACAGCCGTCACCCTCGATCTCAGTCTGACAACTGCGCAGAACACGGGCGTGCAAGGGTTGGATACAGTGGCGAGCGGAATCGAAAAAGTTGTTGGCGGCAGCGCGGCAGATCACCTCGCTGGCCGTTACGTCGAAGGTGGGGACGGTGAAGATACTCTTGTTGGTAAATTTTCAGGAGAAAGCGAAGAAATTCTGGAAATCGTGATCGATGGCGGAACCGGTGCGGACACATTGTCTTTGCAGGGCACGGCAATTCGCTACGCGACACTTTTAGGAGGTGTAGGTAGCGACATTCTGAATGGCGGCAGTTCAAGCGGTTTGATATTCTATGAGGGCGGTGCTGACTCGGACACATTGACAGCGAGTTCAAATGCCGCAGCACTTGATATTGCGTCGTTTGGAACTGCGACGCAGGGAATCAGAATAGATTTGTCGCTTGCAACCCTTCAAGAAACTGGAGGTGCCGGAACGGACAGATTGACGAACCCACTGCAGTTCGATGGCGTGAGTGGTTCAAAATTCAAGGATGTAATCAAAGGAAATAGCGGAGATAACCTGATCGGAGATTTTTCGGCCTCGGGTCCTTTTCTATACTTGGCAATTGAAGGTGACATTCTTGATGGCATGGGCGGAAATGACAAACTATACGGCGGTAGCCTTGATGACTTTCTATCGGGGGGTGACGGGAATGACGTGCTTTATGGTTTTGGAGGAAGCGATTACCTGCAAGGTGGTCTTGGTGACGACTCCTATTTAGCTGGTACCGGCACTGACACTCTTTCGTTTAGCGACATTACGGCGGGCGTAACATTCAATACCAACCTCGCGGGCGTTGCTCAGAACACAGTGGGAGCAGGTATTGACACGTTCTTCGAAGCCAACTCCATTGAGAAATTGGAGGGCGGCAGTGGCGGAGATAAATTAACGCACAATGGCCAGCTTTTTGGTGCGGGGGGTAGTGATGTCCTGAATGGTGGGAGCGGTTTCGATTCCATTCAGGGAGGAGATGGCGATGACACGATTTCGGCCGGTCTCAACAATGACACGCTCCGTGGCGATGGGGGACGCGACAGACTAACTGGCGGACTCGGAAGAGATACTTTTGTCTACAATTTTGAAAATGAATCGACTGTAGCGGCGGCTGGCAGGGATTCTATCGTAGATTTCAACGCCGATTCTGCAGACAGGATTGACTTCAATTTATATAAGTCCGACGTTGTTCCCAGAAATCTCAACTTTGTCGGGACTGGTGCGTTCACGGGAGAGGATCAAATCCGCTATGAACAGTCCGGCGGAAATACTTTTGTTTACGTCAATTCGAATGCAAACTTGCAGGCCGACATGGCGATTGCATTTTTCGGCGTGATCACGTTTGACGCCGCAGATTTCATGTGAGGGCAAAATAGTCGCAGCACATGCCAGCATCAGTCTGATAGGCGGTGCCGCCCTTCAGCACATAGTAATCAGCCGTCAGCGTGTGCGCATGCGTGCCCACAACCATACTCGCATTGCCATCGCTTGAATGCGCCATCGCCATTTTCTCGACGATGCCTTTGCATGAAAATCCAGAATGATCGCATCTCAATCGCGGCTATTGCTACGCTCGCAGACAACAGCGTCGGGGTTAACGCTTTCTGCCCTATTTCCGCCAAATCGTCGTGTAGCCGTTGGGTCCGCCCAGTTGCTTGATCACCCGGAACCGTGACTGCAGATAGGTCATGACATTATCCGGTAAAGTGACAGGGCCCATCGGCTCCGTGATTGAAACTTCCCATGCGTCATCAAGATAGACCCGCGCAACAATGTCGCCCGCTGGTCCGCGGAAGCGATATGTAAGGAAGCGGTAGTCCTGCGCAAGTTTGCCGCCAAACACGATGGTATCGCGACTGTGGGTGATCGAGATCGGCAGGTCGTCGTCTTCAGTTGAATTGCTGCCTTCGAGGTCGTCGCTCATCTGCCCTTCTTGATCCGCGCAATTGCCACCTCTTGCATATTGCCCGGCAGCATCTGCATGAATTCAATGCGGTTGCCGTCGGGGTCTTTGATCCAGCATTGATAGTTGCCATCGAGACCCAGATTGGCAGAGCGGAACGGCGGCACTCCTGCTGCCGTCAATACGGATTCAGTTTCTGCTATGCTGTTCACCTGCAGGCAGACGTGGTGCATGGATGTAATGTCTTCATCGGGTGCGACCCCGCCCTTGCCGCGCGGGAAGAGCTCGACAAATTGCGTGTCGGTAACGCGAAGATAGACCAGCATGAGTTGGCCGTCGTCCTGATCGATGCGCATCATCTCTTCGAAACCCAAAGTGTCTCGATAAAACGCGAGGGATCGTTCAAGATCGTATACTTTCAGCGCCCAATGGGCGATTTGTGAAATTCCAAGGTTCATCACTTTTCCTTTACCATCCCTCAAACGAAGTCGCTGCCAAAATGCCGCCCACACGTATGGGTGACACGCGTTTGGCCAATCCTGAAATATCATCCGTTTCGACAATCAAGCCAGCCACCGTCGCCTCCCCTTCAGCGGGCTTCATGCGTTCGATGGGCAACTTGTGCAGAAAGCGTTGCAGCGGCTCGGCCTTGTGCATGCCAATAACCGAGTCATAGTCGCCACACATGCCTGCATCTGTCTGATAGGCGGTACCGCCTTTCAACACATGGTGATCAGCGGTCGGCGTATGTGTATGCGTGCCCACGACCAAACTCGCACGACCATCACAGAAATGCCCCATCGCCATTTTTTCCGACGAGGCCTCAGCATGAAAATCCAGAATGATCGCATCGCAATCGCGTCCCAACTTGCAGGACTCGAGTGCGCGATCGACGGCGGGAAAAGGATCGTCCAACACGGGCTCCACCATGACACGGCCCATGGCGTTAATGATCAGGACGCGTCGGCCCTTAGAAGTCTCGAACAGGCTTGAGCCCGCACCGGGACAACCCGCTGGCCAGTTGATGGGGCGGATCATGCGGTCTTCGCGGGCGATAAATACAAGGGCTTCACGCTGGTCAAATGAATGATTGCCGAGCGTCACCACATCAGCACCAGCCTCGCGCAGTTTCATGAAAATGTCTTCGGTAATGCCAAAACCATGGGCCGCATTTTCCCCGTTGACGACGATAACATCAGGCTTCAACTGTTCGCGCAGCATCGGCAAATGGTGGTAGACAGCTTCGCGACCTGCCTTGCCAACCACATCACCCAAAAACATCAATCGCACAAATTCGTCCTTCCGGTTTCACATGGGATAGCATGAAACCGACGCGAGGGAACAGCTCAGACGATACGCAGCACTTGTCCCATTTCCACACCTGGAAACAACACGCTTGCCACCTGCTGCGACGACAAATCAAAGTGGCGGGCCAGAGCCCAACCGATGAAGCGGCGGATGTCGTCAGTGGGTCTGAGGTCGCGCTGTTCAAAGAGCTGGTCATCGGCGAGGCCCGGCCATTTGGTTGTGATCACCTTGCCACCCAATCCATTGGCCAGCGCTCCCCCTGCCAACAATGCCACTCCGCCGGTGCCATGGTCTGTGCCGCCCGTCCCATTGAAGCGCGCTGTGCGGCCAAATTCACTGACCGCCATAACAAGCGTATGCTGCCAATCCCCAGCCAGTTCATCCTTCAGAGTGGTCATGGCAGATGCCAGTGCCACAAGGTTTTGTGCAAGCTTCGGTGCCTGCCCCACATGGGTGTCCCAGCCGAACAGCGAGAAGCTTGCGAGCCTGCAATCTCTTCGCATCAACCGCGCCACATAGGCTGCCACCTCACGTGTCGACACGCCGGGGTCCAGATTATCAACCTTGTCCATGGTACTGGACATGGCATTGAGCTGCAGCAACAGGGGTTCAAATCCCGGCTCGCCCTGATACAGAATATCAAGGAATTGTTTGCTGTTAGCCCAAAAAGCCGTGTCGGTTTCCGGATAGACATTCAAGACGGGTTCAGGCCCGTTCATGAGTTGCGATACAGACGCGCCAACTTCACTGGCAAAGCCGAGGGTTTTGCCACCCAACAAGCCGATCAGGCGGTTGACCCAGCCCGACTCATGCCGCTCATCCGACTTGGCACCCCATTCCAGCAGGTCTTGTGCCTGAAAATGACTGCGGGAATGGAAAGGGGTTGATACGGCATGAATGGCCAGCGCCTCACGTGTCAGAAACAGTGGTTGCAAATTGGCAAGACCGCCATGCAGAGCGTAGAAATCGTCAACAGCGAGGGGCGGCTCAGTACCCGTTTCAGGTCGCAAACTGCGATAGGCCACATCGCCGACAGGCTGCACCACGTCGAGACCATCCATGCCGCCGCGCAGCATGATAACCACAAGTCGCTTTTGTCCCGGCATACTGGCCAAAGCCATTCCGGATTGTTGTGACAGCAAACCAAATGCGGCTGCGCTGTGCAAAAAATTGCGGCGGTTCAGCATGGGCTATCTCCTGTTGAATTCGGGACTGGCGAGAACAAGTCCCATGCCCTGCAAGCGGTTGGGGGCAAGTGCTACAGCTTCCCGTGTTGCCGGCCGCAACAATGGACCCAGAACCTGATCGGCCCAGACAACAGGATCCAGCACCTCGGACAAACGCGCGAGGCGCGGTATGAGTTGCAACCTCGCGAGCATGATGGAAGGTGAGCGCCAATAGGCGGGATCATCAGACCAACCTGCCGGTGACGGGGCCAACCACAAACGTTGACGGACAATCGACATGGCCCCGGTTGTGGCGGCGTTTGGTTTGGGTCGCCCATCAGGCAACTCCACAAAATCCAGGACACCTTTACGCAATGGCAAAGCCCGCAAGGCTGAGATCAGGAACACGAAATCATTGCGGTATTGCAGTTGAATTGCTGGCAGTTTTGCTGCGGCTTGCAACAGCACATCGTAACAGGCTGTGAGATTGCCTGAGGTTTCCTGAAAGGTGGCAGCAAGCTTGTCGCTGATGTCAGTTAATCCAGGTCCCAGAAAATGCAGCACCAGCTTTGTGGACACAAAGCGCGCCGTTGCAGGGTGATTGGCGAGCATGGCAAAGGCCTCGGCCAGATCATCCGCCACAGGCGTTTTGCCGCCAATGGTTTTCCCCAGAAATGACTTGGACCCCGGTTCTGCCCGCCGTGCCAGAAATTGGACATCGCCCGTCATGCCGTCAAAGTGCCATCCCGTCAGAAGTCTCGATAAGGCCGCAACATCCTGTTGTGTGTAACCACCGCGAACACCCAGCGTGTGCAACTCAAGAATTTCCCGCCCAAGGTTCTCATTGAGGCCGCGATTTGTGTTTTTGCCCGCTCTCGAATTGGGACCAATGGCCTGCTGCAGATTCAGATAAAGCATCATGGCTGGGTTCATTACTGCAGACCACAGCAAATCCTGAAAGTTCCCGAACATGGCATGGCGTATGCCAGCCTGGGCCGGCGCGGCGAAACGGGCAGCCGCAGCATTGCCAGACCCCAGACTGAAATGATTGCCCCAGAAGAGGGCCAGACGCTCGGTAAACATCAGGCGCGATGCGACGGCATTGGTTATGGCCTCATGCAGATCCCGCTTTTCCAACAAGGCGGAAAAGGCGCGTTCCTTCAAGCGCGCGACCTGGCTTTTGGCTTCAGCGTTGACGTATTGTCCGATTTCAGCCCAAGCTGCAAAGCGGTCACGCATGGCTACAGGTCCTTGCGCGGTATCAGCCTTGTCTTGTGCCGCATGAAGCTCCGTGTACGGATCGAATACTTCGGCTGGTCCAAGTCCAAAGCCGAATCGAAACGCCGTGATATAGTCTTGGTCTCGCATTGCACTTTCCGGTCGTGAGAATTTTGCGCAGTTGGAACCCGGAATAAGGCTATACTTTGAACAGACCTGCTTCAGTCATGACATAGTCCAGCGGCTGGTCATGGGGGCCATGGGGTACGGCATCAATTTCCTGCGCTGCATAGGCCACGCCAATGGCTATGATGGATTTCTTTGCTCTCAACTGTTCCAGAGTCCGGTCATAAAAACCGCCGCCATAGCCAAGCCTGAACCCCTGCCGATCAAAGGCCATCAATGGCACCAGCAGCACGTCGGGCTCCAGCAACGGTGCATCGTCGGTGGGTCTGGGAATGTCCCACACGCCCGGCACTGTTGGTTCGCCCGGCAGCCATCGGCGGAAAATCAGCGGCTCGCCCAAGGCAATCACAATGGGCAAGCATGTGGTCCAGCCTTCGCCTGCCAGTTTGCCAAGCAAAGGTCTGGTATCAATCTCGCTTTTGTAGGGATAAAACGCTGAAACAATCTTCTGTGCTGATGTGGGCTGCACAGGAAAAACCTGCGCTGCAAGTTTCAAAGGCGCGTCGTCCTTTACTAGGTCATGTGCGGTTTTTCGCGCTTTCGCGGCAGTTTTGCGGCTTTCCGCCTTGCGTTCAGTGAGATAAGTCATGTTGCTCGCGCCGAGAAAAGAGGTGGCGACCCGCGAGAGCCGTGGGAACCAACGATCCCTGGTCCCTACTTGCGTAGGTGGGGGCCGTGTGCGCCGGACCACGATCCAGCGCAGGGACAGCTCCCGAGATAATCGTTTATAGGCCCTGGGAAATTAGTGTCCCGCACGAGAGCCGCAGCATCGCCGTAGTCACATATAGGCGCTTGGTGCGCAGAATGAAAGGGCGGCTGTCCGATCACGAAAGAGCCACGCAACCGTGTGTGGCAGTTGATGACGCAAACGACGAGACTTGGGCACAGGACAATGGTGTCCAGACCCCCCGGAGAAATTCCATGACCAAGACCCTGACCGCCCTGCTTTTCGCCTCAGCCGTAACGCTGGCCTCTGCCAATGCCGCAATGGCCATGGAGAAAATGAAGTGCGACGAAGATTCCATGATGAAAGTTGAGATGATGATGAAGGAACACACCGGCGACAAGAAGATGGCCGAAGCGGCCATGAAGGAAAACGAAATGGCCGCCATGTCGAAGAAAGAAGGCAAGATGGAGGAGTGCGCCATGCACCTCGACATGGCCGCCGAAAGCCTGATGGTTAAGTGATGAGACGGGGCGGATCGTGTTTTGGTCCGCCAGTTTTATCTGCTGTCTACTTCGCCAGCTCTTCCATTTTCTCCGCCGCGATATCCAGCGCCCGGGAAAAATTGTCTTCCAGTGTCCTGATTTGCCCCAAGGCAGCATTGCGTGATTCGCGTAAGGTCTGGTTGTCAGCTTCCAGTGATTCCATCCGGCGCGTTGCTTCAGACAGACGATCAGCGACCATCAGCCCCGCCATGACCAGCTGGCGAATGTCACCAATCGCCCCAACACTCTGGCGGATGCGACCCACCTCCGTGTCCAGCAGTTTGGCCAGTTCTTTCAGGTGGTCTTCCTCACCATCCGGGCATTGCATGGTATAAGGGCGGCCAGCAATATTGACGACGACATTGGCCATCATTCGCCTCCGCTGTTCGAATAAAGCACAGCGCGGATGCGGGAAACGGCAGAATCAATCTTGCCTGCGGCTTTCTTCGATGTATCAACCAATTCAGCAGCTTTGGCGCGTACACGGCCCAAATCCGAGTCCAGTTGCTGGCGCTCGGCCTGCAGGGAAACCGCCTGTTTTTCAAGTGTTTCAAGGCGTGAAACCGTGTCACGCCGTTGGGTAGTTGCCTGTTCCACTTTGGCAATGGCGCGCTCAAAGCGCACCAATGCTTCGTCGAATTTTCGAGCCTCAGTCATGTTTGCCCCTATACGACCAATGCACCCGGATAGCAAATTTCCAAGCCATCCTAACGTGTTGCATGATACGGCTGATTTGCCGGAGAAGCAAACGCTGATAAATTGCAGAACTCAAAAGATTGACTCGGCTTGGCCGCTCGGTATCAATGCTGGTTCTGGCCCGCTTTCCCAAAGGATTCCCCCCAATGACCACCGTTTCGTCCAAAACCATGGCCAACGCCATCCGCGCCCTTGCCATGGACGCCGTGCAGAAGGCCAATTCCGGCCATCCCGGTGCGCCCATGGGGCTGGCTGATGTGGCGACGGTGCTGTTTTCGAAGTTCCTGAAGTTCGACCCGACAGCGCCCCACTGGCCGGATCGTGACCGCTTCATTCTCTCGGCGGGTCATGCCTCCATGTTGCTGTACAGCCTGCTGCATCTGACGGGCTACAAGGACATGACGATGGAGCAGATCAAGAACTTCCGGCAATGGGGTTCGATCACTGCGGGCCACCCGGAATATGGCCATGCTACTGGCATTGAGACCACCACGGGGCCGCTGGGTCAGGGCATCTCGAATGCGGTCGGCTTTGCCATTGCGGAGCGTCACCTCAACGCCAAATTCGGCGATGGGCTGATGAAGCACAAGACCTATGTGATTTGCGGTGATGGCTGCCTGATGGAGGGAATTTCGCAGGAAGCCATGGGCCTTGCCGGGCATCTGAAACTGTCCAACCTCATTGTCATCTGGGACGACAACAACATCACCATTGATGGCCGCGTGTCGATGTCGGACTCGACGGATCAGGTGAAGCGTTTTGAAGCATCAGGCTGGAAAACCATCCGCTGTGATGGTCTTGACCAGGCTGATATTGAACGCGCCCTGACGGAAGCTCAAACTTCCGACCGCCCGGTGATGATAGCCGCCAAAACCATCATCGGCTTTGGCTCTCCCAACAAGAAAGACTCCTATCAGGCCCATGGCTCGCCGTTGGGTGATGCGGAAATTGCGCTGGCTCGCAAAGAACTCGGCTGGGATGCTGCTCCCTTCGTCATTCCCCCCGATATCCTGAACGCATGGCGCGCCGTGGGAGCCAAAGGCGCCAGCGCCCGCAAAGCGTGGGAAGGCCGTCTTGCGGCATCCGAACACAAGGCCGAAATCACCCGTCTGTTCAGCGGCGAGTTGCCCGTTGGTTTTAGCGCTGCCATTTCCGACTACAAAAAAGCACTGGCCAAAAGCCCTCCATGGATTGCCACCCGCAACTCCTCCCAAAACGCATTGGATGTGATCAATCCCGCCGTGCCTGAAACCGTCGGCGGATCCGCCGATCTCACGGGTTCCAACAATACCAAGTCAAAAGATCTGAAAGTTCTGAGCGCCGCCGACTATGCCGGCCGTTACATGCATTGGGGCATCCGCGAACATGGCATGGCCGCCGCCATGAACGGCATGGCGCTGCATGGCGGCGTTATCCCTTACGGTGGTGCCTTCTTCTGCTTCACCGACTATTGCCGTCCGTCGATGCGACTGGCGAGCTTGATGGGCATTCGGTCGATTTTCGTGATGACGCATGACTCGATTGGCCTGGGCGAAGACGGACCGACGCACCAACCCGTGGAACATCTGGCGGCCTGCCGCGTAATCCCGAACCACATCGTCATGCGCCCCTGCGATGCCGTTGAAGCCGTGGAGTGCTGGCAGATTGCGCTCGAAAGCAAAACCACACCGTCAACATTGGTGCTGACACGGCAAAAACTGAAACCCGCCCGCTTGACCTACAGCGCAAAAAACCTGTCAACCCAAGGTGCTTACGAAATCGCGTCATCGCCCAAGAAAACCAAAGCTGTGATTTTTGCCAGCGGCAGCGAAGTCGAAATCGCCATTCAGGCAAAAGAGCTGCTGGACAAAAATGGCATCAACACCCGCGTGGTTTCAGTGCCGTCAATGGAACTGTTCGAACGCCAAGGCAAAGCCTACAAAGCCAAAGTCATGGGCACCGAAAAAATCCGCATCGCCGTGGAAGCAGGCCTGCGCCAGGGCTGGGACCGCTTCATTGGAACAGAAGGCAGCTTCATCGGCATGGCAGGCTTTGGCGCGAGTGCGCCAGCGGAAGTGTTGTATGAGAAGTTCGGGATTACTGCGAAGGCTGTGGTGAAGGCGGCGAGCAAATAACTATTTTTCTCCCTCGGCTTCTTAGCCGAGGGAGAACGCCAAAGCCGGGAGGGTGTGTCGGCCACACAACGCACCCTTAAAATTCATTGACAGCAACCTATTTCTCGTGCATCATTATGCACGACCTTGCCCCATGCCAAAACCAGAAACCAATACCCGCAAAATCATTGCAATGCTGTTGGCAGATGGTTGGCACAGTATCGGTGGCGGCAGTCATGACCGCTTCATTCATGACGAAAAACCCGGCGAGATGATCACCGTGCCGCGCCACAGAGAACTTACGCAAGGCACAGCGCGATCAATCGCGAAGGCAGCTCGATGGCACTGACAGGATACAAAATGAAAATGCACCCACGTAGTTACATTGGTATTCTTGATGGCAGCGGCGACGTCTGGGGCGTACGCATTCCTGACATTGATGGCTGCGTTGGTGGCGGCCCCACGCCTGAAGCTGCGATAGCAGATGTGACACAGGCCTTGCGTGATGTATTGGAGCACAAACAATCGAGCGGAGCACCTTTTCCGAAAGCCTCGTCTATCGACAGTCTTCTTCAAAAAGAAAAACCAGCCAAGTCCGAAAGCACAGTTATCATCCCCGTCGTGCTCGACGCAGGCCGCAGCGTCCGCGCCAACCTCACCATGGACGCAGGCCTGCTAGAGGCCATCGACACGGCCGCCACCCGTGCGGGGATTACGCGGTCGGCGTTTTTAGCGAGTGCTGCGAGGGAGAAGCTGGAAGCGTGAGGAAAACGGAAGCGTAGCCTCTTCTTATTTGGGCGCAGAGCAACGTATGTTGCTTGAAAGAATTTGAGTGGCGTACCTCCGTCGGCAAGTATGATGCTTGACGGATCACCAGAAGGAGGTTCAAGTGGCGAATATGCCTCGCCCGTTCCTCAACTATTCAATTGCTGAGTTGCAGTCCGAATATAAGAGGGCAACGAAAAAGCGCGCTTTTGAAACGCTTGGCGAATTAGAGTTTGAGCTTTCTCATAGAAAGACAACCAAAGCCCGCGAATTATTAGTGAATGTACGGGCATCACTGAAATCATCCTCTAAAAATGTTCAAACCAGTTTTGCTTTTCCCATTATTGATCAAACCACACCTACATCAAAAAAACTCAATTCCGATAGTGGAATCGCAAAACTATCCCGCAAAAACCCAGCAAGAGCTTCAGTCAAGAAACCCACTTTTAAACCGACCCAAGAACAGCAAATAGCAATTGATGCTTTTCTTTCAGGTGGGTCTATGAAAATCAACGCATATGCTGGGACTGGCAAGACCTCCACACTTCAACTCTTGGCACATGCGTCATCAGCCCGAGGGCAATACCTCGCATTCAACAAGAGCATTGTGAAAGAGGCCAAAGAAAAATTTCCTGACAATGTAATTTGTTCAACGATACATGGCTTAGCACTCAAAGGCATCTCAAAAGATTATCGCACTGGAAAGAAGAAGTGTTTTGGTATTGTAAACGCCAATCAGCTTTGTCAACTCATTGGTATCAAAAAAATATTCTAATAGGCGAGAGCTATGTTCTCAAGCCACGGTCACAGGGTTACTTGATATTGGAGACTGTAAAAAGATTCGCACAAAGTGCGGATGTTGAACCACTTGCTGCGCACGTTCCGGTACATGGTTCATTGTCAGGTGCTTCACAAAAAACGCGCAATGCAGCCGAGCAATTTGCTTTGCAAGGTGCAAAACAAGTCTGGAAAAAGATGTGCGATCCGCGTGATGGAATTCCCCTAGGCCACGACGGCTATCTAAAACTTTGGGCGTTAGCCAATCCTGAGATTGCCGCAGATTACATCTTGCTTGACGAAGCCCAAGAAACCAATCCCGTTGTGCTTGATGTACTTCGAAAACAATCTGCACAGATCATTTATGTAGGTGACAAATATCAACAGATTTACGAATGGCGTGGAGCAGTGAATGCTATGAATGAAATGACCTCAGACCACACAAGTATGCTGACTCAGTCATTTCGTTTTGGTTCCGACATCGCAACTGCCGCCTCACTTGTGCTGTCATTGCTGGGAGAGAAGATTCCACTGCATGGCAATCCAACAGTCAATAGTCGAGTTGGTCCTACAATTCCGCAAACTATTCTTGGTAGAACAAACGCAAGTACAATCACAGCGCTGATAGAAGCACTCGACAATAACAAAAAAGTGCATCTTGTTGGGGATCACTCGGACCTTTTGGCTCTACTCAGAGGCGTCAAAGAGTTGCGAAACGGACAGCCTTGTGAAGTGCCAGAGTTTTTCGGCTTCAACAATTGGAATGAAGTAGTCGAATTCGCAAAAAGTGGCGAAGGAGAACATTTGTTGGGTTTTGTGAACCTCGTTGAGGCGAAAGGAGAAGGCCAACTTATGAGGGCACTGCTGAATACCTCCAGTGAAGAAGAAGCTGACATTATCATATCCACTGCACACAAATCAAAGGGGCGCGAATGGGGTCGCATTAGGCTGCTGGATGATTTTCTGAAAAGCAAGCCCAAAGAGCTGAAACCAAATGATGGTTCGAGGCATACCTTGGGTATTGATCCTTCGGAGCTACGCTTGTTTTATGTAGCCATGACGCGGGCAAAAAACGAACTCGAGATTCCGCCAAATGTGATGAACATTCTAAATATGCTGGAAGTTAAACGACCACACAAACCAGCACCCTTCGCGCCCAAGCGCGTTGAAAAACCAAAATAAGTACTTAATGAGGCAAAAGAGGCAAAGGGTGAGGCATAGGGGTGAGGCATAGGGGACGCTTCCCTTTTCATTACAAGGATCATCTCAATCCATTTCTTCCTCGGCCCGGCCCTTTTGCCGGGATGGGGAAATACCGCGTAGCTGGAATGGACTGGCGGTGGAACTTGTTGACACAGCCCCTCCCGCCTTCGGCGTACTCCCGCGGCCAAGGGACCGAGGAAGAATAATACGCCTCGCAGTTCGAATGCGCATCTCCTGCATTCAAATTCTAAAATTCAGAAACGCTCACACCTCAACCGCCACCATCACCTCAGGCTCCACCACTTTCACTCCCGGCAGCCCATCCCGAAACACATCGGCATTCTGCGCCAATAATCCAAACGTCCGATAATGACTTGGCAGCACCATTTTGAAATCAAAAAACTTAGCCGCCGCATAAGCCGCGCGGGCCATGTCCATGGTGTAGTGGCCGCCGCAATTCAAAATGCCGACATCGGGATGGTGCAGGTCGTTCCATATTTCCATGTCGGCGGTGACGTCGGTATCGCCGGAGACGTAGATCACGTGGCCTTCGCCTGCGATCATGAATCCGGCGGCGGAGCCTGCGGGCATCATGCTGCCTTTGAAATCCATGGTGGAGGAATGCACGGCGTTCACCATCGTCACCTTGACCTCGCCAAGCGTGATGGTGCCGCCCTTGTTGAAGCCGATGGTTTTGAGGCCTGCCTGTTCCCAGATATCGCCAAGTTCGGCAATGCAGGCGATGGGAATGGCAAGCTCTCTTGCAATGCTTTCCGCCTCACTGGCGTGATCTCCGTGCGCGTGGGTGATCAGCATGGCGGTGGCGCCTTCGAGGGCTGCCGCTCTGTCATGGCCCTTGAACGAGGGATTGCTACCCAGCCACGGGTCTATCAACAAAATTTGATCTGCAATCTCAATCCGCCAACTTGCGTGGCCCAGCCAAATCAGTTTCATGATGCACTTTCTGCCTTAAATTAAAATACTGTGTCCCAGAATGGACGTCTCGACCATTTAAGCTGGCCTTGTTCCTCAAACCAGCATATCCACCACAAAATGTCCCCCATCACACTTGGCCTTGATTTTGGCACCACCAATACTGTTGTGTCTCGGCGTCATGGCGATGATGTGACCACTCTGAATTTCGACACAAAACTCGGCATGCTTGACACTGTGCGCACGGTGTTGGCGCTGTGGCAGAACCCCTCGAAAACCGTTGCCAGCATTGCCGTGGGCCGTGACGCGCTGGCAGAATTTTCGGAATTTCCAGATGATACGCGCCTCATCCAATCGTTGAAATCCTATGCCGCCAATCCGCTGTTCCGGCAATCAATGATTTTGAACAAGCCTTTTACGTTTGCGCTGCTGATGCAGGCTTTCATCGAAGAGTTGTTTCGCCTGAGTGATATTGATTTATCAAGCGTCGGCAAAATCACTGTGGGACGGCCTGTGAAATTCGCAGGTTATAGCCCTGATGAAAAACTCGCCCTCGCGCGCTACCGTGAAGTGTTCACAACCATCGGCATACCCCAGATTGATTTTGTTTACGAACCGGTAGCCGCCGCCCTCACCTTCGCCCGCCGCCTGACAAAATCCGCTACCGTACTGATTGCCGACTTTGGTGGCGGCACGACGGATTTTTCCGTGCTTAAACTTTCAAACACATCACATGAAGTCCTGGGCGTGGGTGGCATTGGCATTGCCGGTGACCAGTTTGACTATCGCATTGTCGTCAACGCCATGCTGCCACACCTTGGACTAGGCACACAGTATCGCAGCATGGGTGGCAAGTTGTTGGAATTGCCAAAGCATGTGTTTCAGTCTCTGGCGCGCTGGAATGAATTGTCGTTTTTACGCACAAACCGCGAATATGCCGAATTGCAAGAGCTTGCCGCCCATGCCGAAGATCCGGCCAAGCTACGGCTGTTTTTCCATATCGTCGATCACAGCAAGGGTCTGGATTTGTATGATGCCGTGTCTGCGGTGAAGCGGCAGCTCTCAGTGCGGGACGAAGCGACGCTGCATTTTGAGAATCTCGCCATTCCCATCGCGTTGAAGGATTTCGAAGCCTGGATTGCTGAGGACCTCAACCGGATTTCGAAAGCATTGGGTGAAACGTTGGAGAAGATCGGCGTTGCTGATGCGCAAATTGACTCGGTCTTTCTCACGGGTGGCACGTCGCTGGTACCGTCCGTACGCAAGATTTTCGCGTCCCGATTTGGCGACCATAAACTTCATGCGGGCGAAGAACTGATCTCGGTGGCGAAGGGCCTCAGTCAGTTTTGAGGCATTTTTCCTGCCATTGAATTCCCGCGAAATCTGGCGCAGGATCAATGCATCGGGGGTCTCCGGGGGAAAAGTGTTCTTCCGGATGTGAAGCTGCACACATTCGAAGAAGTCGCGAAGGTTTAGAAACCTGGATGCAGGTATCAAAATCTGAGCTGGCTTTAGCGGAAAGGACAGTTGCCCATGTCAAATAATCGGACCAACGATCCGCCGCCAGGCGCTGGCGAAGAAGCGCTTGCAAAGGCCATTGACGCGCGGATGGATAGTTTCTTTGCTACTCGCTTTGCCGAATTGGAAAAGAAGTTGCAGGACAAGCCCGCTGCGGTGCCCGCCACCATGTGGGACAGGATTGGCGCATTTTTTTCAAGTGGCATTTTCTTTGTTTGTCTCGGTGCTGCTTTCCTGACCATCGCATTTCGCACCATGGGAGGCGTGCATGGCGTATTCTCGTTTGTGCTGGTAGTGCTGGGTGTGGCTATTTTACTGTACGGCACGGGCACCCACGGCATGGGCAGTCTTTATGGCGACCAGAGCTTTGCCAAATACCGGATTGTGCTGGCAGGTGGCGCGGGCGTTCTGGCTTTCGCCACAGGCTTTGGCATGGCTGCCTATGGCCCGAAAATGCGGGACGTTTTCAATCTCGAAAACAAACACCTGCTCGTATTTCTGATGCCGGCCAATGACGGACTGTCCGGCAGCGAGACGGCCATCAGGAACTATGTTGTGCAATTCTATCTTGATGGCACACCCATACCGTCTCTTGCAGATACCAACAAATTTGTGGGCTTCATTCCATATCGCGACCGTGACGTGGGCCTGGGCAAAAAACTGGTGGTAACTTACCGCCTCTATGCGAAGGACCAAAAATTGCTGGACCGATCACTCACTCCCTCCAAGGGTGGAACAGTGGAAGTCGCCCTTGAGGGAACGCGTTTCAGCGATAGCCACCCCGGTGTGGATTTTCTGGTTTACGAACCTCCCGCCGATGACCCAGTCAACAGCCAGACGGCTGGCAAGTCCGCTTTCCGCGTTGACCTTAAGTCTGTTGATACCGTCGTTGCAGTTCTGGACTCGGCCGGGCGGCGGGAGCTTGCCAAGGCTGACGGAGCCGCTATCGTCACTCCAACAGAAGACGCTTTGGTGTTGGGACAATGAAGACGTTAAAGATATTGCTGTATGTTTTTGCGGCTCTCGCGTGTCTGCCGTTTCTGGCGGGCGGTGCAAAGGCAGAACAGTCCCCTTGTGCGCCTTACTTTGCAGCCGTCGAGCCTGACAAGTCTGGAGTCGCCATGGTGGTTCCCGACCTCCTGATCGAAGATCAGCAACAGGCCACGCGTTGCCTTGTGGATGTGTTGCGCGAGATTGGGCAGCGCATATCCAGCGTGAAGGATATCGACACACCAGCAATACAGTTGCCACTGCTGAGTGCGACATCTGCCTTGCGGCGATTGATTGCCACAGCCAATGGCGGCAATGAGTTGAAATATGACGCTGTGCATTTGAAGGACTTCATCAGCCTGTTCAGGGAGGTGGATGATATCAATGTGGTGTCGGCGCTTTCATACGCGGCGCGGAGCGGTGAAAAGGATTTGCGGCTGAATGCGGTTTTGATCCTGGGCAACATTATCGACAACTCGACGGTGTGTGTGCCTTTGACCCACCTCAATGATTCATCCTTGCTCGACACTCCGGGTGGCGAGAACGGGCGGGCCAATTTGCTCGGTGTGATTTCCGTTGTGGTGCCTTGGGCCTACAAGGAAAACTACGAAAGCATTACAGCCACGATTGCAGCGCTGGAAACTGCACTCACCGACAAGGCTGATACGCTGCAGACACAGCGCATTCTCAATAATGTGAAGACGCGGTCGCTGGCACAGAACAAAGGTACGGCAACCAACAAGGATTCGCCGCTGTGGAAATTGGACAACGGCGCGAGTGTCAAGAACTGCCACCTCTATGTCGAGAAAATGCAGCCACCGATTTCTCCTGAGAGTATGCTGCGTCTGAAGTACTAAGGCCACCGCGGCGAAACTTCTCGCTTCCATCCTGTTGCTGCTTGAGGTACGCCCCTCATAAATCAATTGGAGATGACCATGCCCGCCTTCCGCACTCTTGATGACGTCAATGTCCACGGCAAAAAAGTGGTGATCCGCCTTGATCTCAATGTACCGATCAAGGATGGCGTGGTCACGGACACAACCCGGATAGATCGTGTGGTGCCGACGCTGAAGGAGCTCATCAACAAGGGCGCTGCTGTCATTATTCTCGCGCATTTTGATCGTCCCAAGGGCAAGGTTGTGCCGGAGATGTCTTTGAAGCCAGTGGCACCCGCCTTGGAAAAAGCCCTTGGGCACAAAGTGAAATTTGTTTTCACGGATTGGCAGTCCACCCCTGCCGTTAACGCCAAGCCCGGCGAAGTGATTCTGATGGAGAACACGCGCTATCATGCGGGCGAAGAAAAGAATGATATGGGTTTTGCGAACATGCTGGGCGGACTTGGCGATATGTTTGTCAATGATGCGTTCTCTGCGGCCCATCGCGCGCACTCCTCCACCGAAGGCATTGCCCATGTGATCCCCGCCTATGCGGGCCGCGCCATGCAGGCCGAGTTGTCAGCGCTGGCCGCAGCCCTCGAGACACCGAAGAAACCCGTCATCGCAATTGTCGGTGGGGCCAAGGTGTCGTCGAAGCTCGATCTTCTGGGCAATCTGGTGAAGAAAGTGGAAGCCCTCGTCATTGGCGGGGCCATGGCCAATACATTCCTCTATGCGCAAGGCATGGGCGTGGGCAAATCCCTGCACGAGCCTGATCTGGCTGATACGGCGCGCGCCATTATGGAGACAGCTTCAAAAGCCAACTGTGCCATCATCCTCCCCATCGACGCCATTGTGGCGAAAGAATTCAAGGCTGGTGCCGCAAGCCATGACTACGGCGTGGACGCCATTCCTGCTGACGGCATGATGCTGGACGTAGGGCCCATGTCCGTCGACCGCGTCAAAGCCGCGATCGACGGCTGCCACACACTTTTGTGGAACGGTCCCTTCGGCGCATTTGAAATCGAACCCTTTGATGCCGCAACGAACGCAGTCGCGCAATACGCCGCCAAGCGTACGAAGGCGGGAAGGCTGATCACGGTAGCGGGCGGCGGCGATACGGTATCAGCGCTAAACCACGCAGGTGCCGCTGATGATTTCACTTATATCTCGACGGCGGGCGGGGCGTTTCTGGAATGGCTGGAGGGCAAGGAATTGCCGGGGGTGAAGGCGCTGGAGGTGAGTTGAATCACTCGTCAAATAATCCCGCGTTCCCAGTGTCCACCGCGCCATGGAGAACGCGTGAAATTCCGACTTGTCTCTCCATTGAAACGTAAAAAATTACGTGACGTTTGTGAGCGAAACTTCTGATCTTTGGGCTCAGTTCAGCTCTCAATCGGCCCATCTCAGGAAATTGCGCAAGTTTGTCGAATGTTGAAAACAAACCATTGATGTAGAACTCGGCCTGCTGTTCACCCCAGCGCTCATGTGTAAGCCAATAGATGTCCTGCAAATCTTCATCGGCATTTTTCGATATTGTATAGGCAGTCATTTTTTGACGCGCGAAGCTTTGGCCCGCGCAATGACTTCCGCCGCTGTGGTATGAACAACCTCTCCCCGTGACAATGAATCAACACCCAACTGAACTTCGCGTCGCAACACATCCAGTTTCAGCAAGCGTTCTTGTTGCAGCCGCAGAGCATCGCGAACGACTTCGCTGGCATTGTTGAATTGACCCGACTCAACATGTTTGCTGACGTAGTCTTCCCAAACTTTACCAAGCGACACATTCATGACGGCAAACCTTTGTTAGCGATAGATGACATTGGTTAGCATAATAATGGAAGCCCTTCAAGCCGAGCGAATGCCAGCCCTGCGAAAGAACGGGTTGTTGAAATCCATGGCAGATGTCTATTGGTCGCCCACCACGGAATGATTATGACAGCGACCACTGCGACTTCTCCCATATCTGCCACGGTTTACACTGTGCTTTTCGCTGCGGCTGGCTGTCATCTGATCAATGACACCATGCAGGCGATCATGCTGGCGTCTTACCCTTTGCTCCGGGAAAGTTACGCCCTCACCTTCACACAAGTCGGTTTAATGACCTTTGCTTTCCAGATCACGGGGTCGGTGTTGCAGCCCTTCATCGGTTTTGCCACGGATAAAAAACCGTGGCCTGCCATTCTGCCGCTGGCACCCTGTTTCACACTGGTCGGATTTTTGTTGTTGGCGCTGGCACCGAGTTATCCGCTGCTTTTGACCGCCGCCGTATCCATCGGCGTTGGCTCAGCCATGTTTCACCCTGATGCGTCCCGCGTCTCACGGCTATCATCGGGTGGGCGGTTTGGTTTTGCCCAATCTATTTTTCAGGTGGGCGGCAATATGGGGACTTCGTTTGGTCCTCTGTTGGCGGCGTGGTTCATCATTCCATATGGCCAGCGCAGCATCCTGTGGTTTGCGCTGTTGGCTATGGTTTCGTTTTCCATTCTTGCTTTCGTGGCGAAGTGGTTTGCCAATCACCTGACAACAGCTCCCGCTTTTGCGCCTTCCAAAGCAAGCGCGGTTGACAGCCGTACCGTCACACTCAGCATGACCATTCTGGTGGCTCTGATGTTTTCGAAATTCGTCTACATGTCGAGCATGCATTCGTTCTACGCCTTCTACCTGATGGACAAGTTTGGCATGACGGCGCAACGGGCGCAGACGGACCTGTTCATCCTGCTCGGAGCAGTGGCAATAGGCACCTTTGCAGGCGGGCCGATTGGGGACCGTATTGGTCGCAAGACGGTGATCTGGTTCTCCATCTTGGGCACACTGCCCTTCTCACTGGCTTTGCCTTTCGCCAATGAATTCTGGTCAGTGGCGCTGACCATTCCGATAGGTCTCATCCTGTCATCGGCTTTTCCGGCGATGGTGGTTTATGGCCAGGAGTTGTTGCCAGGGCGTGTCGGCATGATTTCCGGATTGTTCTTTGGCCTCGCCTTCGGTCTGGGCGGAATAGGAGCAGCCTTGATGGGCGCACTGGCGGATGCCACTTCCATGAAAACAGTCTTCCAAATTGCCTCTTTCCTGCCAGCGCTCGGGCTTCTGGCGTTGTTCTTGCCGAACCGGGACCGATTGCAGGGGCGGTGATTAACATTCGACAAAGCAGGCCCGGCCTTGATAGAGGACGGTTATGACACCTCGCCTCTTCCTCGTCGCACCTGAGACAATTGCCGAAACCCTTCTGCTGGACTGCGCGAAAGCTGCCTGTGCAGCGGCTGACTGTGCCACCATTCTCGTGGCTTCCAGCATTTCACAAGAGGCCGTGCACGCACTGCAAGCTCTCAACCTTGCAGTCATCCTGAATGATTCTGAAGTGCGCCAAGTGCATTACCTGAAGGCTGATGGCTTGCTGATGACGAATATTGAAGAGGTGGATGATGCCCGCAAGAATTTGAAAAACGAGGTGCTGGGCTTTCTCGCTGGCGCTTCGCGGCACATGGCCATGGAGGCCGCCGAGGCGGGCGCTGACTTCGTTGCCTTCCAACCCGCAAAGCAGGTCGCGGGCATTCCGATTGTCGGCTGGTGGCAGGAGGTGACAGATGTGCCGGGTGTGGTTTTGGATCCCGTTGTCGATGCCACACTGCGCCCACAAAATCCTGATTTCATCCGCCCGTCTGACGATATGTGGGTGGACGCTGCAACAGCTGCCCGCGTTGTGATGGGGCTAGTGGAACATTGGACGGCATGAAGCGAGTTTTTCTGATCATCGGTTTACTTGCGTGGGCAACACCCGGGCAGGCTCAGTCGACGTTTGAAGAAGCGGTTTCTCTGTTCGAGGACAAGAATTACGCGGAGGCACGCAGCATTGCCGAAGCATTGGCCACGGCGAACGATCCCCGCGCCATGGCCATGATGGGGGCCATATTGCAGAAAGGGCTGGGCTCAGCCGTTGATGCCAAGGGTGCGGCCCAATGGTTCACCAAAGCTGCAGAAAAAGGCCACCCCGGCGCGCAGTTTTCCTTGGCCATGATGAAACTCGACGGCAGCTTGGGCGAGACTGACCCGGAAGCAGCAGCTCTCTGGCTGGAAAAAGCGGGCGCGGGCGGCAACATGCAGGCGCAATACAACTTGGCTCTGGTTTATGCCGGGCGCTATGGCACTGACCCCGATTGGACCAAGGCAGCGACCTGGTTTCGAAAAGCAGCTGAGCAACAATTGCCGGACGCGCAATACAATCTGGGCCTGTTGTATCTCGAAGGACGTGGTGTCGAGAAAGATCCGGTTGCAGCGGCGGACTGGTTATCGCGTGCAGCGGTCAAGGGCATGCCGGACGCGGCCCTCGAATATGGCGTGTTGGTCATGCGCGGCGAAGGCGTGCAACGTGACGAGGCGATTGGCCTCAAGTGGTTGCTCTATGCGGCAAATCGCGGCAATCCCGTGGCGCAAAACCGAATGGCCCGGATCTACGCGGCAGGGCTTGGTGTGAAAGCCGACCCCGTGGAAGCCGCGAAGTGGAACCTCATCGCCAGCAAGGGTGGGCGGCCCGATGTGACATTGGATGACCTGATGAAGACGCTGACACCACAGCAGAAGAAACAGGCAGAGAAGATGGCGGCGGAATTTGTAGCGGCGGAGAAGTAAGGTTTCCTTCTCTACTCTGGCATTTTCTCCCCAGCCTTGCTAAGCGGCTGCAACATTTGAAGGACCTCCCCCGTGACCGCTACTCCTGCTATGACCATCATGATTGCCGCTGTGCGCAAGGCCGCCCGTGGCGTGCAGCGTGACTTTGGCGAAATCGCCAGTCTGCAAGTCTCCATGAAGGGGCCGGGAGATTTTGTGACGGCAGCGGACAAGCGCGCCGAAAAACTTTTGCGCTTGGAGCTTGCAAAAGCCCGTCCGACCTATGGTTTTCTGGGCGAAGAAGAGGGCGAGAGCAAAGGAACAGATGCTGATAACCGCTTTATCATCGATCCCATCGACGGCACGTCAAACTTCATGCACGGCTTGCCGTTTTTTGCGATCACTGTTGCGCTTGAACGCAAAGGCGAGATCATTGCGGGGGTCACCTATAATCCGATCAGCGATGAACTGTTCCATTCCGAAAAAGGCCAAGGCGCCTTCATGAACAACAAGCGCATGCGCGTGGCCCAACGCACGCAACTGCATGAAGCTGTGATTGCCACCAACATTCCGCATATGGGCCAGAAAAACCACGTGGCACACCGCAACGAAATCGCCGTGCTGCAAGCCCGCACCACGGGCATTCGCGCTTTGGGTTCAACGGCTCTTGAACTGGCCTATGTCGCTGCAGGCCGTCTCGATGCCGCGTGGTGCCACCACCTCAATGCCTGGGATATGGCAGCGGGATTATTGTTCGTGCGCGAGGCTGGAGGGTTTGTGTCGAAGCTCGATGGTGAGGGTGATCCGCTGCATTCCAAGGGCTATCTGGCGGCCAATGCGGATTTGCTGCCTTTGATGCGAAATGCGTTTGCGGATGCACGCATGCTGAAATCCTGACAAAAAGGCCGCGATGGATCGCGGACTGATCATACGGAATTTATGTTTGATTATATGCCGCCGCGCGCGCTGCCTGCACCAGCAGCACCGGGGCGGCGGGGCTTTTCGATTTTCTTCGGCATGGGCAGCAAGCCTTCACGTTGCAGCTTCTTGCGGGCCAGCTTGCGGGCACGGCTGATGGCTTCTGCCATTTCACGGGCCTTTTTTATGGATGGCTTTTCGAAAGCGTCTTTCATTTTCAATTCACGGAAAATGCCTTCACGCTGCATTTTCTTTTTCAGGACCTTCAAGGCCTGATCAACATTGTTGTCACGAACAGAAACTAGCAAGTGGCTACCTCACAGGAAAAAGTGTTGCGTCAAATGGGCCGGATAAGCCTCCGGCCCAAAATATGGCGGCGGCGATAACACAGGCCATCAGCCCTGTCGAGGGTGAATCCGGTTGATATGCCCCATTTTTCGGCCCGGACGGGCTTCGGCTTTGCCGTAGAGATGAAGGGCAGTACCGGGCTCTGCCGCCAGCTTAAGCCAGTCATGGGCCGCGTCACCCAGGAGGTTCGTCATGACCGCATCCGAATGTCGGCGGGTGGCACCCAAGGGCCAGCCCGCGACGGCACGCATGTGCTGCTCGAACTGCGAGACGGAGCAGGCGTTCTGGGTCCAGTGGCCAGAGTTGTGAACGCGCGGCGCAATCTCATTCACATACAGCACATCGTCCCCAACGAAAAATTCGACACCCATGATGCCGACATAATCCAGCGCTTCCGCCATACGCTGGGCGACAAATATTGCTTCTGCTGCCAATTCTTCCGAGATGTTGGCGGGTACGGTGGAGGTGTGGAGGATTTGATTGCGATGGACGTTTTCTGCCACGTCAAAGCAGGCGGCGTTGCCTGCCACATCACGGGCAACCAGAACAGAAACTTCACAGCGAAATGTGACGAAGCCCTCATAAATGGCGGGCTGGCCCTTCATGGCTAACCATGCGGCCTCTGCATCATCGGGAGAAGTGATCTTGGCCTGCCCCTTGCCGTCGTAGCCCATGCGAGTGGTTTTTAGTATTCCAGGCACTCCGAATTGTTTAATCCAGATATTCAAGTCGGCAAGTGATGTGACGCTTCCGAAATTAGCAGTCATGGCACCCAGACTTTTTGCCAGCAGCTTTTCCTGAATGCGGTCTTGTGCCACGCCCAGGGCTTTGGAGCCGGGTCGGACGGGGACCAGCTTTTCCAGAAATTCGACGGTGCGCACGGGCACATTCTCGAATTCATAAGTCACGGCTTGCACAGAGTTTGCGAATGTCGCGAGGGCAAGCTCATCATCATAGGCTGCGCAGGTTTGCGCGGCTGACACCTGAAAGGCCGGGCTGTCTTTTTCCGGCGCGAAGATGTGGCACTGCAATCCCAGCGGGGCCGCGGCCAGCGCCAACATACGGGCCAATTGCCCGCCGCCCAAAATTCCAATCGTCGACCCCGGTGGAAGCGCAGTCATGCTTCGTCCTTGGGAACCAGAGCGACAGACTCAGTCTGACGTTTGCGCCAGGCTTCAAGGCGCGCGGACAAGGCCTCGTCCGACAGGGCCAGCACTGCGGCGGCCAGAAGCCCCGCATTCATGGCACCTGCTTTTCCGATGGCAAGAGTGCCCACGGGAATGCCGCCGGGCATTTGAACGATAGAGAGAAGCGAGTCTTGCCCGGACAAGGCTTTTGACTCCACGGGTACGCCAAAGACCGGCAGCACCGTCATGGCTGCGGCCATGCCGGGCAGATGGGCGGCACCGCCAGCGCCTGCGATGATGACTTTCACTCCCAACGCTTTTGCACCCTTGGCAAAATCATACAGGCGATCCGGTGTGCGGTGGGCGGAGATGATTTTAACATCGTGTGCCACGCCCAGATCTTCCAGCACGGTGGCTGCATGTTTCATGGTGCTCCAGTCAGACTGGCTGCCCATGATGATGGCGACGGGGGCTGTCATGGTGTGGTGCCTCACGCAATAATATCTGGGATAAGCTGGTTCTCAATCGAGGTAATCTGGTCTTTCAGGGCCAGTTTCACTTTCTTCAAGCGGCGCAATTGCAATTGATCGCCGGTTCCCGCCATTTCCAATGCTGAAATCGCAGCGTCCATGTCGGCATGTTGCTGCCCGAGCTGGCGCAGTTTTACCCGCAGCTGGACCTGTTGCAGCGCATCCATGATTAACCCTTTTTAATCCCTCACGCTGTCAACTATGCCCTTGAAGAGCATTCGACAAGCCCCCAAATCTATGTCAAGTTAATGTCGGACGTGCGTCGTTCGTTTGAGTATCGGCCCTCAACACCTGATGGAGGAAATCGATGTCTTCACCCACCCTTGCAGATTTGCTTGTACAGCACCGTGCGCTGGAAAATGACCTGGCGGAAGCCTTGGTTCACCCAGCGTCAACAGATATGGAAATTGCTGCAATCAAGCGAAAAAAGCTCAAGGTGAAAGACGCCATTCGGGCCTTGCAAGGCGATACGTTCGCTGCGGCCTGAATAGGTTACACGCTCTGAATTTCTGCGCGGAAGTGCCGTTCATGGTCTTCCCACGTTGCTTTGCTGCATCTGGCTAGTGCCAGATCCTGAGCAATTGCTGTGAGGTTCTGGCGGTAGGCGAGTTGGCGTTCATTGCTCTTCAACAACTGGCTCAAGTCCCCCTGCTGCAAGGCGATGGAGGTGCGACGGTGCTCCACAATCACTGTCTCACGCAGCCATTGCAGTTTCGAAAGCGTATTTGAGATGAATTGATCGGGAATCTGGGGCTCAATAAAGGGCAGGCCCAGAAACTCTGCTGCTTCCGCAGTCGCTGGTGTCACCAAGGTGTTTTCGGGCGAACAGGCAAAAAAATTGCAGGCCAACATCAGGAACCGTCCGATGTCATTCTGAAATGCCTCGGGCGGTAAAATACTTAACGCCAGCAGTTGGGTTTGAGATGGAAGTGAACTGTTCAACCGCCCCAACAGCGCCTGCTGTCGACGTTGAAGTTCGACGGCTTTTTGCCTGGCCTGCTTGGGAAAGCTAAACTGCAGGCCAGCATCGACCCGGTTCTGGCCTTGAGGCGACGAAATGGATTGCGGACCTGCAGCCCGCAAAGCGGTTTTGACAAGGGTCAGGTGTGGCGTGTCAATGCGCTTGGGTGCAGTGAAAATTCCAACCTGGGCCCGGTTGAGAATCGCATTGAAATTCCTGACCGACGCCGTACTCATTCTTTGCATAAATGCCATGCCTGCTGCCCCTATGGAGGGAAACTATCGGCAACATGGTTTCCGCATTCTTAAGATTTGTGCTGTTGCGGCACAGGTCCGAGCAAATCCCAGCGATTTTGATAAATGTCTTCAAAAACCACGACCATCCCATAGGGTTCACGTCTTGGCGTTTCGCAAAACTGCACGCCACGCTTGCGCAGCGCTGTATAGGACGCCTCAAAATCGTCAACGCTCAAAAAGAAAGCTACGCGACCACCCGCAGCATTACCGATTCCCGCATCCTGATTCGCATCGGTCGCCTTCGCAAGAAGGAAACTCGTTCCGGCTTCTTTCGGGGCAACCATTACCCAGCGTTTGCCATCGCCAAGGTTTAAATCTTGCCGAAGTTCAAAGCCCAGCACGTCAACAAACCAGCGAATGGCCTCGTCATAATCCCGGACGAGATAGGTGATGGCACTGACCTTCATAGCGCGACGTAATCGATTTCCATGAAGTTGCTCACTTCCGGAATCCAGCGCTCATTGACGAAGGCGACATGCAAAGGGTGAATGTTGTAACCGTCATAGGCCGTCTGGTTTTCAAACTCCATGGAGAAGCCAAATGCAAAGTTGTTCTTCGTGCTGGTCTGGCGAAGCTTTTCAAATTTCATCACGCCCGGGATTTCGGCAAGGACGTCGGCGGCGGACAGGAAGTCTTGCTCGGCGGTGGACCCTTTGGGGTGGTGCAAGACAAATACGACGGTGTGGCGGATCATTGGAGTCTCCCAAATTCAGTTCACTGACTTGTGAATACTTTTCCGGATCGCCAGAAACATCACAAGAGTCAAACCCAAAAATCCGGCTGCAACATAAAGTGCGATGTCGGGGGACTGGATGATTGGATTGGGGTCCATGCCGTAGGCGAAGACTTGCGAGAAAAATACTGTGCCCAGCAACATGGTAATGGCCATGATTGAAGATATGCCGCCCTGCAATTCACCCTGGGCATTTTCCGGTACAGCCTTCGACATGATGGCCGTCAACATGGGGTGGACGAAGCCTTCAGGTCCATGAACCAGCAAGAAGATCATGACCACGAAAAGACCCGGCGCAAGGCCATAGCCAATTGCAGCAATAACGGCGGATACCATGCCAATCAGAACAAGGTTGCTTTGGCCGAAGATTTTTTCAGCCGGCCCTGAAAGCACGCCCTGGAATATTGCAGTCACAATGCCGAAGGCCGCGAGAGTTACGCCAATGACCAATGAGTTCCACCCAAATTTTGCGATACCCCAGAAAGGCCAGATCGCTGGATAGACAGCTGAGGCGAAGAAATAAATTGCAAAGACGGAGCAAATCGGCAGAACCCCTTTATAATTCTTGAAAACAGCAAGAGTGCCAAAGGGGTTCGCGCGGGCGATTTCGAACGGTCGGCGCTTTTCCACAGGCAAAGTTTCCGGAAGTACAAAATAGCCAAAAAGCAGGTTGAGCGCTGATACACCTGCGGCCACGTAAAATGGAACGCGGGGACCAAGTTCACCCAGCAGACCTCCGATGGCTGGTCCCACAACAAAGCCCAGTCCGAAAGCTGCTCCCATCAAGCCAAAAGCTTTGCCGCGCTCTTCAGGCGGTGTGACATCTGCTACGAAGGCGTTGGCGATGACGTTTGATCCACCACAAAACCCGGCAAACAGGCGACCCACAAACAACCAGAAAAGATTGGGGGCAAAACTCATGATCAGGTAGTCGATGAACAATCCGAAAACCGCCAGCAGCAAAAGTGGTCTGCGGCCATGGGCGTCTGACAAATTGCCCATCATCGGGCTGAACAGGAATTGCGTGAGCGAAAAGGCAAAGAACATCCAGCCGCCGAGAGAGGCGGCTTCTGCCAAGCTCGCATGTCCTACGTTTTCGATGAGCTGCGGCAAAACCGGCAGGATCAAGCCGAAGCCCACCATGTCCAGAAAAACCGTGATGAAAACAAATGTTATTGCGTATTTGCTTGCTGGTGCCGCCGTCATGTTCCGCTCCCTGACGATTTGCCTTAGGATATTCACGGCGATCTTACGACGGTTTTATGCGGGCCATTGCGTGTAACGCGGGGCAGTTGTGACAATTTCACTTTTGCGCGGCGCAGAACTTCGACTATGCACGGCACTCAATCAGCGGAGATATCATGCCCTCAAATTCTGCGGCAGCCCGGCGCGCCATCATGATCGTTTTTCTCCTGCATGGAGTCATGCTGGGCGGGTGGGTCACTCATATTCCGCTGGCCAAGGCACGGCTTGATGCGGGTCTGGGATTGTTCGGGATTGCTCTCTTGTCATTTGCAGTGGGTGCTGTGATCGCCATGCCAATTGCGGGGGCCTTCATCAACAAGAAGGGCAGCGCTTTCGTCACCCTTGTGGCAGGCATGGGCTTTGCGGTCTTTCTGTTCGCCCCTGCCCTTGCACCCAATCTACCCTTGTTCATGTTGGGCGGCATGCTTCTGGGTGCCTGCGTGGGATCGATGGATGTCGGCATGAATGCCCATGGCTTGGCTGTTGAAAAAGCTTTGAAGGTTCCGGTGATGTCCGGCTTTCATGGCGGTTTCAGCGTGGGTGCTGCTGTCGGGACAATTGGCGGAGCCTGGCTTCTGGGCCTTGTCGGGCCTACGGCCCAACTTGCCATTATCAGCGTTTTCTGTGGTGCCGGTGTGATTTTGTGCTCGCGCTATTTGCTGGCTGCGGATGTTGACAAAGGCTTGTCTGGATCACATTTCGCATGGCCCACCAAGGCGACCCTTGGGCTTGGAGCGCTGTGTTTTCTGGCGCTGATGATCGAAGGCTCCGTGGCTGACTGGGGGGCCTTGCTGTTGCAGAACCGATTTGTGATTGATGTTTCGGTGGCCGCAATGGCTTTCGGATTTTATCAGACGGGCATGGCTGTCTCGCGCTTCTCCGGGGATATGTTGCGGAAAAAGTTCGGTGCTGTTCCCATGGTCTTCTGGAGTGCGCTGCTGACGGCTGCAGGGACGGCTGCGGCTTTGATTTTGCCAAGTGTGCCCATGGCACTGGTGGCCTTCGCGATTGCAGGCATCGGGATCGGCAATGTAGCACCTGTATTGTTTGCAGGCGGAGGACGTTTGGAACCTGACGCGCCGGGTCGTGGCATCGCTGCTGTGACATCCATGGGTTATTCCGGGTTTCTGGCGGGCCCACCCATGATTGGCATGGTGGCTGAATTGACCGGCCTGCAATGGGGGCTGGGATTGACGGTAGTTGCGGCATTGATCATTGCAGCTTTTGCCTGCATGGTTCAGTCTGCTGATACATATTGAGGGTGTGCGACATGGAACAGTTCAAGGACAAGCAGGTTTTTATCACCGGCGCTGGCCGCGGACTGGGGGCGGCCTTTGCTGTTGTGCTTGCTGATCTGGGTGCACGCGTGACAATTTCAGGTCGCACCCCAGAGAACATCTATTCCCTTGCAGAATCCATCCGTATACGGACGGGCTCACGACCTGAAACTGTCGTTCTCGACATGTCTGACATTTCTGCTGTCACAACTTTTGCCAAAAGTTGGCGCGATGAAAAGCGACCGCTTGATCTGCTGATCAACAATGCGGCGACCTGGTTGTCCGGGCCGATGGATAGTCATGATGCGCTGTCAATCAGCCAGACCATCACCGCCAACGTGACGGGAACCTTGTTGTTGACGCGGGGGCTTCTGCCTTTGCTCAAAGTCTCTGCAGGGCCGGATATTCTGAACATGGTGTCCATCAGCGGCATGACCAATGTGCCGCTGCAAGGCGCTTCAGTTGCCTATATCGCCTCGAAGCATGGGCAAGCGGGCATGACCGATGCGCTGCGCCAGGAATTGCGCGGCACCGGAGTTCGCATCACCGCGATTTATCCGCCGAACATTGAGGACATTTCGCCGCTGAATGCCGCGGCGTGGAGTGAAGTTCGCAATGCGGCCAGTTGGCTTTCCAACAGGGACGTTGTTGATTCAGCCCTTGCGGCCCTGGGGCGGGGGCGGCATGTCTCTTATATGTCGGTGGTCATGGAAACAATGATCAGCAATTTTCACGGACACTAGGAGCTGGAATTGAAACTTGAAAAGCGTGTGGCACTGATCACTGGGGCGGCGAGGGGTATTGGTTTTGCGATCGCGGAACGTTTTGTGGCTGAAGGTGCCATTGTTGTTCTGGCGGATGTTCTGGATGCTGAAGGGGAAATTGCTGCTGCTACTTTAGGCGCGGACTATTTGCATTGTGATGTATCGCAAGCCGAACAGATTGCAGCACTTGTTGCTGCCGTCGTTTTGAAACACGGTGCCATCGATATTCTCGTCAACAATGCGGCGATTTCGATTGCCAAGGATTTTCTCGCGATCACTGAAGCTGATTTTGATGCAGTCATCGGGATCAATCTCAAGGGGCCGTTCCTGCTTACACAGGCCGTGGCGCGGGTGATGATTGAACAGATCAAGACCGGGCGGAAAGCCGGGGCGATTGTGAACATGTCGTCGGTGAATGACACCCTCGCCATTCCGGTGATCGCACCCTACACCATGTCAAAGGGCGGCGTGAAACAGCTCACGGCGGTTTCGGCTCTGGCCCTTGCAGAACATGGTATTCGGGTGAATGCAATCGGTCCGGGTTCGATCATGACGGACATGTTGAAGGGCGTTGCCACCGACAAGTCTGCGATGGATCGCATCCTCTCGCGCACGCCGCTGGGCCGGGTGGGTGAGCCTTCGGAGATTGCATCCGTGGCCACATTTCTCGCATCTGACGATGCGAGTTACGTATCTGGCCAAGTCATTTATGTTGACGGCGCGCGGATGCCGCTCAACTACACTGTGCCTGTAAAGGGCTAATCGACAACGATGACTTTGCCGTTAAGGGCACTCTCTACCGATTTGGTAAAGGCGAGGCTGACACGTTCTGACGAAACGGGATTGTGACCGGGGAAAAAGCCATCATATTTTTTCGCTGAAACATCAAGAAGGCCGGGGCTCACTACGTTGATCCGGAGGTTTCGTGGCATCTCTAGTGATGCGCCACGGGCGAAGTCGTCAATTGCTCCGTTCACGGATGAAGCATTGGCGCCCTTGCGGATAAAGTCGCGGTTTGTGACGCCACTGGTCAAAGTGATCGAACCGCCGTCTTTCACAAACTGCAGCCCAATGAGCGCGACGTTGATCTGGCCCATCAATTTGTCATCAACGCCTTTGCGGAACAATGCAGGCGTCATTTCGGCTACCGGGCCAAAATGGGTGTGTCCTGTAGTAACAACGACCGCATCTATTGCGCCCACTTTTTCATACATGGCGCGCACTGAAGCTTCGTCCATAACGTCTACCAAAACCTGGCCTGACGTACGGCCGGCAGTGATGATCT
>JANPCL010000185.1:0-14070 GCA_031430915.1 Hyphomicrobiales bacterium | reverse complement strand
GGGACTGCTACGCCGGTTTGAGGCCAATGTATTTCAATGCCCGTCCATCAATGATCACCAACGACAAACCAATGATCAGTGCACCGATGATTTCGTTGAACGACAGTGTCTCATTCAGGATCAGATAGCCCAAAGCAATCGCCGAAACTGGCACCAGCATTGTGACCAGCGACACGAATGACGGTCCGGCTCGAGCAATGATGCGGAAGAACAGCAGATAGGCGAGCGATGTGGCCAGTGCTGCCAAGGCGATGAGTGCGGCCCAGGTTTTTGTCGAGGCTTCTGCGTAGAGGCTGAGGTCTTGGGTTGGCAGGACTATTGCTGCCATGATCACGGTTGAAATCGAGAGTTGGCAGGTTGCGATGGTGAGGGGCGGGATGCCGGTGAGCATTTTCTTCGACCATGGGGCGGAGAGGCCGTAGAAAACTGATCCCCCCATGACGGCCAAAATACCGAGGCTTTGGTCGCCGAGATTATTGAAGTTGCCACCTTGCAGAATGATGACCCCTGCGAGACCGACAAGGAGGGCGATGGTTTTGCGCAGGGTGATGGCCTCATAAGCGGCCATAGCCATGAAGATGGCGGCGAACATGGGTGTGGTGGCGTTGATGACTGAAGCCAAGCCGCTGGCGATGTGATGTTGGCCCCACGAAATCAAGGTGAAGGGAATGACGTTGTTCATGATCGACATGCCGGCACAAGCGATCCACGATTTGGAGTTGGTTGGAAGTTGGCCGAGAATAATGAAGTGGATGGGCAACAGTATGGCTGCCGCCATGGCAACGCGGGCCAGCACGATGAGCAGAGCTGGAAGTTCTTTCACCGCTACACCGATGAACATGAAGGAGCCGCCCCAGATGGCGGCAAGGGCGACGAGGAGTGCCCAGGATTGGGCGTCGGCGGGGGCGGTGGGTTTGGTCATGGCGTGGTGTAGGCTGGCGATTCATGAAGGGCCACCCGAAAAATGACGGGGGTGGGTGTGGCTTGCAAAGCGACCTCATCCGGCGCTTCGCGCCACCTTCTCCCGCGAGCGGGAGAAGTGAAGGGGCCTTCCTACACTTCCCGCGTCATGCGCTTGTCAAGATAATCCGCACAAATCTTCGTCAGGTCTTCGATCTTGTCCTGGAAGAAGTGGTTCGCATTTGGAATCACCTTGTGCTCGATGGCGATGCCTTTTTGGGTTTTCAGTTTTGAGACGAGGCTGTGCACGGCTTCAGGAGAAGTCACTGTGTCCTTGTCGCCGTTGACGAAGAGGCCGGATGCCGGGCAGGGGGCGAGGAAGGAGAAGTCGTAGTGCTTGGCCAGAGGCGCAATCGAGATGAAGCCGGTGATTTCAGGGCGACGCATGAGGAGTTGCATGGAAATCCAGGCACCGAAGGAGATGCCCGCGATCCAGCAAACTTTTGATTCCTTGTTGAGGGCTTGCAGCCAGTCCAGCGCGGATGCTGCGTCAGACAATTCACCTGCGCCATTGTCAAACATGCCCTGGCTGCGGCCTACGCCACGGAAGTTAAAGCGCAACACGGAAAAGCCGCGGGTCTGGAACATGCCGTAGAGCGAATGCACAATCGGATTGTTCATGGTGCCGCCAAAGGTGGGATGCGGATGCAGGATCAAGGCAATGGGTGCGCCAGAGGCTTTGGCCTGATGGTAGCGCGCTTCGATGCGGCCTGCAGGTCCACTAAAAATCACTTCTGGCATGGTCGTCCTTCGGGTGGAGGGAGAGTCTTTATATTTGACTCCGCTACTCGGAATTATTATATCTCTCCTTAGAATTGTTCCAAGGTGAGATTGTATTTGTGTTGTGGCGTTTAGCACGTCACAGGGGGCAAAAAGCAAGCTTTTCGTGAACGCTAACAGGGCATTGTCCAATGAAAATGAGCACCAAGGGCCGTTACGCCGTGATGGCCATGATTGATATTGGTCAACATGGGGCCGATCGGCCGGTTTCGCTGAATGAAATTGCCGAGCGTCAGGACATCAGCCAGGAATATCTGGAACAGCTGTTTGGGCGCTTGCGCCGGGCTGGCCTTGTCGACAGCACGCGTGGGCCGGGTGGTGGCTACCAACTGTCACGGCCTGCTGCGGATATTGCGCTTTCCGATGTCATTCAGGCGGCCGATGAGCCCTTGCGGGTGACGCGCTGTGAAGGTGATGGCGTTGAAGGCTGTGTAAAGGGCGAGCAGTGCTGCGCCCATGACCTGTGGTCGTCGCTGGGGCGGCAGATGATGTATTTTCTGGAATCGATCACGCTGGAAGATGTGGTGGAGAAGCGGAACCTTGCTTTGGCCGCTTCGATCAAGCAGGCGAAGGACCGCTTTGTGCCGGGGATAGTGCGGTGAGAGTTTATCTCGACCATAACGCCACGAGCCCGCTGCGCCCTGAAGCGAAGGCGGCGATGCTGGCGGCTATGGATGTGGGGGGCAATGCGTCTTCGGTTCATCGGGAGGGTCGTGCTGCCCGCAAGTTGATGGATGATGCGCGGGAGAAAATCGGTTTTGCGCTTCGCTGTCTGCCGCAGATGATTACCTTCACCAGTGGCGGCACCGAAGCCAATGCCATGGCAATACGCGGAGTGGCGGCGGAACGCATTCTGGTTTCGGCTGTCGAGCATCCTTGTGTGCTGGATGCGGCGCGGGCCACGGGCAAAACCGTCGATATTATTCCTGTTGATGATCAGGGGCGGGTTGATCCGGCGGTGCTGGAGAAGATGATTGTTGGGCCGAATGTTCTTGTGTCGGTCATGCTGGCGAATAATGAGACGGGAGTCATCCAGCCGATCAATGATATTGTCTCCGTTGCCAAGGCCAAGGGTGCGCTCGTGCATGTTGATGCGGTGCAGGCATTCGGCAAGTATCCGGTGAATTTCGGTTTGATGGGTTGCGATATGCTCACAGTTGCCGCACATAAAGTCGGTGGCCCCAAGGGTATAGGTGCGCTGATCGTGCGTGATGGGCTAGTCGTGGAGCCGCTGCTTGTTGGTGGCGGGCAGGAGCTTCGTCGTCGTGCTGGTACTGAAAATATTACAGCCATTGCGGGCTTTGGAGCTGTGGCGGAATTGTCGTTGCTGGAAACGTTTGAACTGACTGATGCCTTGCAGGGTGGCCTTGCTGATTGCATCGTTTTCAGCAATTTGCAGGAACGGCTTTCCAACACGACTTGCTTTGCCGTGCAGGGGATGAAGGCTGAGACGTTATTGATGAATCTGGATCTCGAGGGTTTTGCGGTGTCTTCGGGTTCAGCCTGTTCATCCGGCAAGGTCGGGAGATCGCATGTTCTCGATGCCATGGGCGTCGCACCTGCAATCTCATCGGGGGCCATTCGCGTAAGCTTAGGGTGGAATACGACGGCGGATGATGTTTCCCGCTTCATCACAACATTGAATTCATTGCGGGCGCGGCACATTGCGCGGCTTGCGGCATAGGGACTGAAATGGCTGATCAAGATACCATAGACCTCGTTCGCGAGATCGACGTTGATAAATACAAATACGGATTCACCACCGATATTGAATCTGACTTTGCGCCGAAGGGCCTGAGTGCGGATATTGTGCGTTTCATTTCGGCAAAGAAAAATGAACCACAGTGGATGCTGGATTGGCGGCTTGAGGCTTACAACGTCTGGCTCAACATGGTGGAACCAACTTGGGCCAAGGTCAGCTATCCAAAAATTGATTTTCAGGATTTGTATTATTACGCGGCTCCGAAAACATCTGCGGCACCCACGTCGCTGGATGAAATTGACCCGAAACTGCTGGAGACTTATGCCAAACTTGGCATTCCGCTGAAGGAGCAGGAAATTCTTGCGGGCGTGCAAAGGCCGAAAAAGCTGGATGATGAGGGCAATGAAATCATCGAAGCCCGGGTGGCTGTCGATGCGGTGTTTGACTCGGTATCAGTTGTCACCACGTTCAAGGATGAACTCGCAAAACATGGCGTGATTTTCTGTTCGATCTCGGAGGCGCTGCGCGAACACCCTGAATTGGTGCGGAAATATCTGGGCTCGGTTGTGCCGCAGGGTGATAACTATTATGCGGCGCTGAATGCGGCGGTATTCTCGGACGGATCGTTTGTCTACATTCCGCCGGGCGTGCGTTGCCCCATGGAACTGTCAACGTATTTCCGCATGAATGCGAAAAACACTGGGCAATTCGAACGTACACTGATCATTGCCGACAAGGGTTCTTACGTTTCGTATTTGGAAGGCTGCACTGCGCCGACGCGCGAAGAAAGCCAGTTGCATGCGGCTGTTGTTGAACTGATCGCCCATGACGAAGCAGAAATCAAATATTCGACGGTGCAGAATTGGTATCCCGGAGATGCTGAGGGCAAGGGTGGTATTTATAATTTTGTGACCAAGCGCGCGGATTGCCGGGGCCACCACTCAAAGGTGTCGTGGACGCAAGTTGAAACTGGTTCTGCGATTACGTGGAAATATCCGAGCTGCATTTTGCGCGGGGACCATTCGCGCGGTGAGTTTTATTCCATCGCGATTTCCAATGGCCGCCAGCAGGTTGATAGCGGGACCAAGATGATCCACTTGGGCAAGAACACGTCTTCGCGGATTGTTTCGAAGGGCATTGCGGCGGGGCGGAGTGATAATACTTATCGCGGATTGGTGTCAGCGCATCGGAAAGCGCTGAATGCGCGGAATTTCACCCAATGTGACTCGCTGCTGATTGGCGACAAGTGCGGGGCGCATACGGTGCCTTACATCGAGAGCAAAACCTCGACGGCGCAGTTTGAACATGAGGCTACGACGTCGAAAATCTCTGATGACCAGATGTTCTATTGCCGCTCGCGCGGTCTGTCGCAGGAAGAGGCGGTGGCGCTGATCGTGAATGGGTTTGTGCGGGATGTGATTCAGCAGCTTCCGATGGAATTCATGGCGGAAACGCAGAAATTGATAGGTATTTCACTGGAAGGCTCGGTAGGTTGATAGTTAACCTTGAAATCGACAAAATTGATAGTTAGATAGTTCTCCGAAGAGGAGATGGGATATGTCGCAGTTGAACTACGAGGAGCTTACCAAGGGACTGACCACCAAGTCGGAAAAAATCCGGGTTTTGGGAAGGAAAGGCGTGCCCACGGCTGATATCGCCCGGTTTTTGGAGATACGGTACCAACATGCGCGCAATGTGCTTGTTGATGCGGGGTTGCAGCATGGAGGCATGGCTGAGGAGATGCCGGAGCTTGAGACGAAGATGATGCCGCCGGTGGATTCTGGTTCGTTTGTGCGCCAGTCGGTTTGGGTTGATGTGGATGCGCAGGGGCAGTTGCAGATTCCAGCTGATTTGCTGGCGCTGGTGGGAGTGACGGGCCAAGACAGACTATTCATCAAGCCGACTGAACGGGGCTTTGAAGTGCTGACCAGACGCGGTGCCATGGCGCGGATGAAAGAAATCTCTGCCCCTCTTGTTCGGCCTGGTTTTTCGTTGGTAGATGAGTTGATCGCAGACCGTCGCCGCGAAGTGGCCGCCGAGGAAGCAAAGTGGAAGCGTTTGGAAGCCGAGGCTGCTGAAGCTGCCGAGGGTGCAAAGCATGGCTGAAGTTGTTGTGCTTGATGCGTCAGCCATTATTGCAGTCATTCAGTCGGAACCAGGGGGTCATCTGGTTCTCGACCTTAAAACCAAACCCTGGGTGTCCACGGTCAACATTGTTGAGGCGCGGACCAAATTGTTTGATTTCGGTCATACCTCAGCGCAGGTTGATGAATTGATGAAGTTGGTTGACATGCTTGAAGTGGACTTCACATCGGCGCAGTCCCGTATCGCCAGTGGCATGCGTGATACAACACGACATGCTGGATTGTCCTTGGGAGATCGGGCTTGTCTGGCGCTTGCGGTGGAGAAAAATGCGGTTGCGATGACGACGGATCAACAGTGGGCCAAGGTGGATGTGGCGGTTCGGGTGGAGTTGATACGATGATTGGGACGTTTGTTAGAATATCTGAGAAGTCGCGGAAATTGATTAGTATCCGTTTAGGAGAAAATTTGGGGTGAAAGTTTTATTGCTACTCATTTCTTTGTTGGTTTTGTCCGCTTGTGGTCAAGAGCAAGTGGACGCTTTCTATTATCCAAACAAAGAAGACCTCACCAATCACGAGTTTTTCCCAAATGTTGGTAGCCTTGAAAATTGCAGAGAAGTTGTGAGACAAGCGGCTGCAAAACGCAACGATCCTAACTTTGAAATCGGCGACTATGAATGTGGCGTCGGTCCAAATGGCGACAAGTTAGGCGAAATAAAAATTTACAGAGAAACGACAAAGTGAAAATCATGCTCGAAATTAAAAATCTCCACGTCCGTCTCGCAGATGAGAAGCGTGAAATTATCAAGGGTTTGAACCTCACTGTAAATGCGGGTGAGGTGCATGCCATTATGGGGCCGAATGGATCTGGCAAATCTACGCTCTCTTACGTGCTTTCGGGGCGTGAGGGGTATGAGGTTACTGAGGGATCGATTACGTTCAAGGGTGAGGATTTGCTGGCCATGGAGGCGGATAAGCGGGCTGCGGCTGGCGTGTTTCTGGCGTTTCAGTATCCGATTGAAATTCCCGGTGTGGCCACCATGCAGTTTTTGAAAGTGGCGGCCAATGCGCAGCGGAAAGCGCGTGGCGAAAAGGAATATACCATTCCGGAATTCATGAAGCATGTGAAGGCCAATGCCGAGAAGCTGAATATTTCGCAAGACATGTTGAAGCGTCCAGTCAATGTGGGTTTCTCTGGTGGCGAGAAAAAGCGGGCCGAGATTTTGCAGATGGCGGTGTTGCAGCCTTCGCTGTGTGTGCTGGATGAAACCGATTCAGGGCTTGATATTGATGCGTTGCGGGTGGTGGCTGATGGTGTGAATGCGCTGCGGTCGCCTGATCGTGCGATGATTGTAATCACGCATTATCAGCGCCTGCTTGACTACATTGTGCCGGATTTTGTGCATGTGTTGTCGGACGGTGCCATCATCAAAACTGGCGGCAAGGAACTGGCACTGGAACTTGAGGCCAATGGCTATGCCGATATTGTAGGAAAAGCCGCGTGAATATGATTGTTCCACAAACTGCAGCTGAAGTTGCACTTGGTCTGTCGCTGCCATCGCGTCGTGATGAGGCGTGGAAGTGGACGGATTTGAAGCGGCTGGTTGACCGGGCTTATTCGGTTGATGGTGTGACATCCAACGCGAAGGATGTGGAGCGGTTGGCGGCTTCTTCTCCATTGGCTGCATTGCATGTGCAGCGTGTTGTTGTCGTGAATGGTGTTTTGCAGTCCGCGCCCAAGGGGGTCGTGATTTCGCATGATGCGCCTGCGGTCACGCATGAAGATCCGTTGTTGACGTTGAATGCAAAGTTGAAGGCGAAGACGATTGCCTTGCGGTTTGAGGGCAACGTGGACCAGCCTGTTGAAGTTCTGCATGTGACCACGGGACAGGGTGTGGCGGTTGCTTCTCGTTTGCACATTGCTGTTGTGGCAGGTGCTTCGGCGACCGTGATTGAAACCTTTGTGGGGGAGGGTGAGTATCTCAGCAACCCTGTGACCACGATTGATGTGGGCAAAGGTGCGCGGTTGGACCGCGTGAAGATTGAGACGGAGTCGGCGAAGGCGCAGCATCTCTCGCAGGTGATTGTGACGCTTGCAGCGGATACGATTTTCAATGATTTTACTTTGACGACAGGTGCGATGTTGAACCGTCAGAACGGTGTCGTTGAATATCATGGAGAAAATGGTGCGGCGAAAGTCTCGGGCAGTTATTTGCTGCGCGGTGCGCAACATGCGGATACGGCGCTGATCATTGATCACAAGGTGCCCAATTGTCTTTCGCGCGAATTGTTCAAATGCGTGATGGATGAAAAGGCGCGCGGGATTTTTCAGGGCAAGGTGATTGTGGCCAGGGATGCGCAGAAGATTGACGGCAAGCAGTCTTCGCATGCGCTGTTGTTGTCGGAAACGGCGGAGTTTGATGCCAAACCCGAGTTGGAAATTTATGCGGATGATGTGGTGTGTGGACATGGCACCACGTGCGGGGATTTGAACCATGATCATTTGTTCTATCTGAAATCACGCGGGATTCCGGAATCGGAGGCGCGGGCAATGTTGGTAGAGGCGTTTGTGGCGGAGGCGATTGAGACGGTGGAGAATGAGAGCGTGCGGAATGCATTGATGGCTTTGCTGCATGTGAGGATGGCGTCATAATGCCCGCTCTATTCACTCTTCATCCTGAGGTGCCCGTCCTCTTGCGGGCCTCGAAGGATGCGCCTGTGGTGAGAGCCCGTCGAGGCTCGCAAGGGCTCGCACCTCAGGGTGAGGGAAACTAGATGTACAATATCGAAAAAATCCGTGCCGATTTCCCCATCCTATCGCGAGAGGTTTATGGCAAGCCGCTTGTGTATCTCGATAACGCTGCTTCTTCGCAGCAGCCGCAGGTTGTTGTTGACGCGATGGTCAAGTCGATGACCTCTGAATATGCCAATGTCCATCGTGGGCTTCATTTTTTGTCGAATGCGGCGACGCAGGCTTTTGAGGATGCTCGTGAGAGTGTGCGGCGGTTTTTGAATGCGCCTTCCAAGGACCAGATTATTTTCACGCGCAATGCCACGGATGCGATTAATCTGGTGGCTTCGTCTTTTGGGGGCATGGTGATTGGGGAGGGGGATGAGATTGTGCTCTCCATTCTCGAACATCACTCCAACATTGTGCCGTGGCATTTCCACCGGGAGCGGCGCGGAGCTGTTTTGAAGTGGGCACCGATTGATGATGAGGGGAATTTTCTGCTTGAGGACTACGCCAAGCTTTTAACTTCGCGGACGAAGATGGTGGCCATCACCATGATGTCGAATGCGCTAGGCACGATCATGCCGATCCACGAGATTATCCTGCTTGCACATGACAAGGGTATTCCCGTGCTGGTGGATGCCAGCCAAGCGGCGGTGCATGGCGAGGTAGATGTGCAGGCGCTGGATGCGGATTTTGTGGTGTTTACGGGGCACAAGACTTACGGCCCCACGGGCATTGGCGTGCTTTATGGCAAGGCTGAACACTTGAAGAAAATGCCGCCCTATCAAGGCGGTGGCGAGATGATCCTGGAAGTTACTGAAAGTGGTGTGACTTATAACGACCCGCCGCACCGCTTTGAGGCGGGAACGCCTGCGATTGTTGAGGCGATTGGGCTTGGGGCGGCACTGGATTATATGCGTAGTGTTGGGGCGGACGCGATTGTGGCGCATGAAAATGCCCTGCTGGATCACGCCATGGAGCGGTTGACCAAGATCAATTCCCTGCGGATTTTTGGGCGGGCACGCGCCAAGGGCCCGATTATCTCATTCACCATGGAGGGCGCACACGCCCATGACGTTGCCACTGTGATTGACCGGCAGGGCGTGGCTGTTAGGGCGGGCACCCATTGCACGCAACCGCTTCTGCAGCGCTTTGGTGTGACGGCGACCTGCCGTGCATCTTTCGGCATGTACAACACCCACGAAGAGGTTGATAAACTGGCGGACGCGCTTATCTCTGCACAAAGGATATTTGGATAATGGACGCCGCTGTTGAAACCATCGAGAACGCCCCGAACCCCTCGGCCATTCCGGCAGATGAGTTGGCGCGGCTGACGGATGACATCGTAGGTGCGCTGAAGACGGTGTATGATCCGGAGATTCCCGTTGATATTTACGAACTGGGCCTGATCTATAAGGTCGATATCGATGATGACCGCTTCGTGGCGATTGACATGACCTTGACCGCACCGGGTTGCCCGGTGGCTGGCGATATGCCGGGCTGGGTGGAGAATGCCGTGGGGTCAGTTGCTGGTGTGTCCGGCGTCAAGGCCAAAATTACGTTTGACCCGCCATGGGACCAGAGCCGCATGTCGGAAGAGGCCCGCATGGCCATGAATATGTGGTAGGAGAGACTATGAAACCACGTCCTGCAATTTTGTCGATGACTGAGGCCGCCTCCGCGCGGGTGCGTGAACTCATGGCCAAGGATGAGGGCATCGGGCTTCGGGTTGGTGTGAAGAATGGTGGCTGTGCTGGCATGGAATATACCATGGAATGGGCGAAAGAACCGAAGCCGTTTGACGAAGTGGTGGAGCAGGATGGAGCCAAGGTACTGATTGAGGCCAAGGCCTTGATGTTTTTGCTGGGCACGCAGATGGATTATCAGAGCGGTATTTTGAAATCGGGGTTTGTGTTCAACAATCCGAACCAGATTTCGGCTTGCGGCTGTGGCGAGAGTGTCGAGATCAAGCCTGCGGATATGACAGCGGTTTAGAGAGAAAGGGACCTCATCAGCCCTTCGGGCAGCTTCTCCATAGGAGAAGCGACTCGGTGGCGGTCCTCCCTCAATGTCTATAGTTCAGGGAGGTGCAACAACGAGTCCTTCCCCTCTGGGGAAGGTGGCCGAAGGCCGGATGAGGTCCCTTAAAACTTCCGCAATGCTGCGCTTTTTGCTTCGCTGGTGAAGTTTACGCCGATCATGTCGTGGCGTTTCCAGGCGATTTCAACATCGCGGATGGTGCTGTCGGCTACCATGAAAAGCCGGAATTTGTCCGGGAGATTGTTGCCGGACACGATGAGGACTTTGGCTCCCGTTGATGAAATATCGCGCACTGCGCAATCGATGGAGCGCATGTCATCCAGAATGAGCTTGGCCGATTTCAACACGCGCATGCGCTTGGCGGCGCGGCGTTGCTCCGCCGTCGTGACTTCGACTACATCTGATGGTTGACTGGTCGTCATAACCAACACCATAGGCGAGAGACGTTAAATTTAAGCCAATACTCAGCGGGCTGCTGCTTTTGCCGGACGTTGCAGGAAAGCCGGCATGTTTCCGGCGTTGAAGCCGCCATGATCGGGCGCGTCGTTCTGCTCGTGGTAGTCACGACGGGGGCGGCGTTCCGGCTTGGCGACTGGCGCTGCAGCTTCGACTACTGGAGCTGCCTCGGCAACGGTGCGGGGTTTACGCTCGGGTTTCTTCTCGCGGGTGCGGCGTTCGCGAACGGGTTTTGGTGCGTCTTCAACGGTGTCGGCGACTGGCGCGTCGCCCAGAGAGAACCACTCCATGTCTTTTTTAAGCAAGACTTCGATGGCTTTCAGGTGTTTGGTATCAGCGGACGAGACCATCATATAGGCTTGGCCTTCACGGCCGGCGCGACCTGTACGGCCGATGCGGTGGACGTAATCTTCGGCGTGGATCGGTACGTCAAAGTTAAATACGTGGCTGACTTCCGGAATATCGAGGCCTCGTGCCGCGACGTCGGATGCGATGAGGAAGGTGACTTCCTGGGTGCGAAACGCCGTCAGCATTTTCAGGCGGGCCGACTGGTCCATATCGCCGTGCAGTGCTCCGGCATTGAAACCATGGCGCTTCAGGGATTTTTCGAGCAGCGCCACTGTGGTTTTACGGTTCGCAAAAATAATGGCATTGTTGACGTTCTCTTGGCTGCGGATCAGTTTGCGAAGAGCGTCGCGTTTAGCTGCGGCTTCCGAAGGCACCTTAACTGCGAATTGCGAAATGGTGGGTGCCGCCGACGAGACGGAGGAGGTTTCCACTTGCACCGGGTTGTGCAGGAACTGCGCTGTGAGGCGCTGGATTTCTGACGGCATGGTTGCCGAGAAGAACAGGGTTTGCCGGGTGAAGGGCAGAAGCTTGCAAATGCGCTCGATGTCAGGAATGAAGCCCATGTCGAGCATGCGGTCGGCTTCGTCGATGACGAGGAGTTCAACGCCATTCAGCAGCAGCTTTCCGCGTTCGAAATGGTCGAGCAAACGGCCCGGTGTTGCGATGACAACGTCGGCACCACGGTCAATCTTGGCGGCTTGCGGATCGAAGGCGACGCCGCCAATCAAGAGAGCAACGCTGATGTTGTGTTGTTTGCCGAGGCTTTCAAACGCCTCCTGCACCTGCACCGCCAATTCGCGGGTTGGTTCGAGAATCAGGGTGCGCGGCATACGGGCGCGGGCGCGGCCTTTTTCGAGGAGGTGCAGCATTGGCAACACGAAGGCTGCGGTTTTGCCGGAGCCAGTTTGGGCAAGCCCCAACACGTCGCGGCGGGCCAGCGCATGGGGAATGGCTTCAGCCTGAATGGCCGTTGGCGTGGTATAACCAGCAGCGGCAACGGCTTCGAGAACTTTTGGGCTGAGCCCAAGGGTGGAAAAACTCATGTGGAGCGAAAATATCCGGGCGATTAAAAAAGGGAAAACAGACGGGGGACCGCGCCATCGGGCCAGCGTCGAATGTGCTTCGCCATAGGCGTGTTGGGGGGAAGAGTCAAATGGGGAGCCATGGCAATTGCGACTATGGTTCATTTTGTTTTCGATATTGACCCAGTGGAGCGTCCAAGCGATCTTCGCTGGCCTGATCATGCGCAATGACATATCCACAGCCGTTGTCTTGTTATCCCCCGCCGTGATGGTGTTGTTGGCTTGTGGCGTTTTGCCTTTGGGCTTTGTGCTGTTCTATTCGGTGCATGACACTTTTGCGGGCAATGATTTTATTTATGTGGGTGGGCAGTGGTTTCTGCAGGTTCTGACGGCACGGGAATTTCAATGGGCCTTGCTGCGCAGTTTGAGTTTTTCGCTGTTGGCTTTGGCGGTGCAGATTCCGTTGGGATTGTGGATTGCACTGCGTCTGCCGCTTGAGGGACGGCTGGCTTCGGTGCTGGTGGTTTTGATGGCGGTGCCGTTGCTCACGCCATCGCTGGTTGTTGGATATCTCTGGAAAGTCTTGGCGCTGCCAGAGACTGGATTGTTGACGGGGGTGCTTTCAATGGTGGGGCTTGACCTCGACATGAACAGCAAGTTTGTGACGTGGGTGGTTTTGCTATTGATGGACAGTTGGCATTGGACCAGTCTTGTGGTGCTGCTTGCCTATGCCGGACTGAAGGCGATCCCCGATGATTATTATCGTGCGGCGCGAATTGATGGTGCTTCGTCCTGGGCAATATTCCGTTTCGTGCAATTGCCGAAGTTGAAACTGGTTTTGGGCATTGCGGTGTTGCTGCGTTTCATGGACAGTCTTGTGATTTATACAGAGGCCTATGTAGTGACACGGGGCGGGCCTGGGGTGTCGACAACTTTCTTGTCACATGAGTTGGTGCAGACGGCCACGATCCAGTTTGATCTGGGTGAAGGCAGTGCCATGGCGGTGATTTATTTTGTGATCGTTGTGGCGGTGTCGTTTGTGTTTTTTCGTCAGGTGACGCGGCATGAATAGAATGCGCTGGCCGGTTGCGCCGCTGGTTTATGTCATGTTGTTGATGGTGCCTGTATATTGGCTTGTGAGCATGGCGTTCAAGACCAATGGCGAGATTGCCCGTGGGCTGACCTTGTTTCCTGTGGCACCTACGCTGCAACATTTTCGTGTGATCTTTTCTGATCCGGCGTGGTGGATGGGCTATGTGCATGCGGCTATCTATGTTTGCATGAATGTGGTTATTTCAGTTGGTGTGGCGATACCTGCGGCCTATGCGTTTTCGCGCTACGTTTTTCCCGGCAAGCGACCCTTGTTTTTTACGTTTCTGGTGTTTCGGATGATGGCCCCGGTGATTTTGCTGGTACCGTTTGTGCAGATTTTTTCAGATTTGAATTTGTTCGACACGCATATTGCGGTGGCGCTGGCGCATTGCTTTTTCAATGTGCCGATTGCGGTTTGGATTTTGGAGGGATTCATTTCGTCGGTGCCGAAGGAGATGGATGAGAGTGCTGCGATTGATGGTCATTCCCTGCCGGGCTTTTTCGGGCGCATTCTTTTGCCGCAGATAGCGCCCGGTATTGCCGTCACGGCGTTTTTCTGTTTCATGTTTTCGTGGGTGGAATTTTTGCTGGCCAATGCGCTGACGGCGGTTTACGCCAAGCCGATCAGCGGAATCATGACGCGGGCGGGTGGTGTGTTGTTCGGGGATTTCGGAATGTTGGCGGCGGCCAGTGTGGTGGGGTTTGTGCCGGGGGTGATTTGCATTCTTCTGGTGCGGCGGCATTTGGTGCGTGGATTTTCGATGGGGCGGGTGGGGTGAGTTTGCAGGGTTCTAACTCAATTGCCACCAGCCCTTCGAGGCCCGCAAGAGGGCGGGCACCTCAGGGTGAGGG
>JANPCL010000184.1:0-50181 GCA_031430915.1 Hyphomicrobiales bacterium | reverse complement strand
GTCAGCGGAAATAAAAGGGTCTTCAGGCCGTTTCGATGAGCAACAATAAGGTCGTCGCCGTGATGATGACCAGGCAGAGCATGGTGTTGGTACGTCAATCGGCAAGGCCCTTCGCGGAGTCAGGGCGTGCCAAAACGAATGGCCACATCGACATCATCGCGGTCAAAATCAACCAAAGTATTGGACACGTCCACACGAACATCGGCGGCTGGAAAAGCTGTCAGAAAGCCATCCAGTCGCGGCACCAGCCATTTTGCGGCAACGGATGGTGTTGACGAGACGCGGATCTGGTTCCGGTTTTCCAATCGCTTGATGCGGTGGAGCGCCTTGGAGAGGGTTTCGAGGGATTCATTGGCGGCGACGCGCAGGATTTCGCCTTCCTTGGTCAAGCGCATGCTTCGGCTGGTGCGAATGAAGAGTTCCACGCCGATTTGGTCTTCCAGTTCCTTGATCTGGTTGGATATGGCGGCGGGGGTCACGCCCATGTCATCAGCGGCGCGGGTGAAGCTCAGGTGGCGGGCAGCCGCATCAAAGGCGCGGAGGGTGCGAAGGCCGGGAAAGTGTTCAATCATGGCTGAAATCTGTCCATCTTCAAGCTATGTTTGAAGATCGATATACAATTAGTCGTTTTTCCTTTGAATCGCAATGCGCTATATGATGATTATCAACAATACTTAATGAAAGTTAACCATCATGAACAAGTTCTTCGCCGCCGCCGCCCACGCCGTTCGCAACGTGTTTGTTGCCGACCAGGCCACCGAACGCTTCCTCGAAAAGACTTACGTCGACGTGCGCCGCACGGCTCGCCACTGGGGTGCATAAGCCTCCCGACGTCTCCCGAACCCTCGGTCGCCCTTGCGCGATCACTTGAACCTCATTCGTACAGTCATGCGAATGAGGTTTTTTCTATTTGCCTTTCCACACAGGTTTGCGCTTTTCAGCAAAGGCGCGTGCGCCTTCAAGTTGGTCTTCCGATGAATAGAGCTTGTCGACCGTTGGCAGCTTCCGCTTGGTGACCATGTCGAAAGCCTGCTGTATCGGCAGGTGCTGCGTCTCGCGCGCAATTTCCTTGATGCTGGCATAAACCAGTGGCGGCCCCTCAGCGAGTTGGGCAGCCAAAGTGCGGGCGCGGAGCATGAGCTGGTCCGCAGCAACGATTTCATTGATGATGCCCCAATGCTTGGCTTCCGCCGTGTCAATCCGACGTCCGGTAAACAGCATTTCCATCGCCACATGGTGCGGAATATAACGTGGCAGCTTGATCGTCGCGGCATCGGCCACAGTGCCGGAATTGATTTCGGGCAGGGCGAAAGTGGCATGTTCGGCGGCGATGATGATGTCGCAGGCCATCATGATTTCAAACCCGCCACCGAAGGCGAGGCCATTTACAGCGCAGATGACAGGTTTGTTCAGGCCTCTCAATTCCTGCAAGCCGCCAAAGCCACCTACGCCATAATCTGAGTCCGGAGCTTCACCTTGCGCTGCCGCCTTCAAATCCCAGCCGGGGCAAAAGAACTTTTCACCGGTTGAGGTGAGAATGGCAACGCGCAAATCCGGGTCGTCGCGGAAGGATGCGAAGACATCGCCCATGATGCGGGATGTGGCTGCATCAATGGCGTTTGCCTTGGGACGGTCAATAGTGACTTCGAGTACGGAGCCGTTGAGCGAAGTGTGGATCGGGCTTGTCATGGAATGGGCCTGTAATTTGAGAATATGAGTTCGAGTTTGGGGTCGTTGAAAATGGAGTCTGGCGTTACAAGTTCCTGCTCCAGAATTTGAGCATAGCATGATTCAAAATTTGTGGTTTGCTCGGTTTGGCAAAGCGGATGTTTCTTCCAACGTTTAGAGATCAAACGCTTGGTAGCAAAATTATTGAGGTAAAGCTCCTTGGCTTTTTGGGATTTTCCAAGCGCGAGTGATGCGCCGCTTTTAAACGCGAGACTGATCAGTTCACTGCAATAGATTTGGTCTGTGGTTGACATGAAAAACAAGTCATAGGGTTGGCCATCATAGTGATGAGCCGCTTGCAAGACGGACTGGGCCTGATCTGACGTGAGCGTGTTCAGCCGTTTGATGGCCAATCGTCTGCCAAGGCCGCGTTTAATCCAATCATCAAGTGGAGTTGATTTTACAGGCCCTACAGCTTCCACAACAAATGGTGATCCATCTGTACCCATTTCGATGATGCCCATGTGGCTGTAGGCACTCATTGATGCGAGTAGAATTGCTGCGCTTTGCGAACTGCGGGAGGTTTGAAAAATGATGTCGCCGTTTTGGAGAAGTGGCAGGTCCTTGGCTGAAACCGACGTGAGGGTGAGCCACGTGTAGAAGATCGCCGCCCATATTGCGACTACAATGGCTGCCTTCCGGAGCAAGCGTGTCATGCCATCACACTTTCTTTGTACTGCCAGCCTTTTTCAAGATGCCATTTGCTGTGTGGCGATTGTGAAGGTTGCGCGGAACGATCAAAATTTCACGACCTTCCGCTTTCCATTTTTCGTGTGAACCTTTTGCCTGATCCGCATAGACATAGCCCAATGCTTTTAGTTCTTTGATCACGTCCCGATAAAACCCTTCAGGTATCAGGCTGCTTGTCGTGCGTCATCGGGCCTTTGCCAAAGGATGATTGGAACCGTGTTTCCAACGACTTCTGGTGGAACGTTTTCATGTCTCCAATGATTTTCCAGAACCAATTCGCCAGCGAACTCATTGACGACCTCTTCGAACTCGTCCAGGTCTCGCGCGTTGATGAACAGCCCTTCAATATCAGTTTCAGAAGTCCATATCTTTGCTTCGTCGTCCCAAATTGCCTTGACATAAAATGTGCGTTTCATGATCAATCCTTCGCTGCTTGAAGTATATTCCCGTCAACGCAATTTAACAAGCGCATCAACTGCAACGGTTCCGTTTGGCAACACCAGCAACGGGTTAACATCGAGTTCTTCCAGCCCGTCCGCATGGGCGTCGGCAAATCGGGCTATGGCTTCGACGGCTGCGATCACAGCTTCAGCATCGCCGGATTTTCCGCGGAAGTCTTTGACGAGTTTCCAGATTTTTATGGACTTGAGCGCGGTTTCGATTTCGTTGCGGTTGGTTGGCAACAGCAGCGTGGCAGAGTCTTGCAGCAGTTCTGTTAGGATGCCGCCCGCACCAACGACGAGAGCCAGTCCGAATTGCGGATCGCGGGTGATGCCGATGATGAGTTCAGCGACAGCACCTGTGACCATGCGTTCGACGAGAAGTTCATCGGAGAGTTTTGCAAGGCGGGTTGCGGCGGCCTCAACTTCGGTGCGGGATTTCAAATTGAGAATGACACCGCCTGCTTCGGTTTTGTGGGCGATGGTGTTGGATGAGAGTTTGAGCGTGACGGGGTAGCCCAGTTTTTCTGCGGCGTTTGCGGCCTCGATGGCATTACAGGTGACTCCTTCTGGAACTGGGAGACCGAAACGGGCCAACAGTTGCTTGGCTTCGCGCTCCTTCAACATCCGCGAAGGAGCGTCGATCAAATGAGGTGCGTTGAGGGTAGGTTGTGCGTACGTGCGTGCTTGCGCCACGCCAACCCTCGCTGCATTTTCAAAAGTAGTTAGCGCATCATCCAGCCCCAACATCGGGGCGACACCCGCTGCGAGCAGCTCTTCTGCCAAGTCCATGGGCATGCATTCGGGCAGGGTGGCCACGACCGCTGCCCGTGCTCCCGTAGTTATGGCAGCTTGCTTGAAAGCGCGCGCCGCCGCGTACCACGCGTCTGCATTCATCGGTGAATGTGGAGCGTCGAGGATCAACATGCCGACGTCGAAACCACCAGAAAGAGCGGCGGAAAATGTTGCTGTCTGCTTGTCCATCTGGTTCCAGATGAAGGTGTGATAATCGAGCGGGTTTGAAACGGTGACGAGTTCCGAGAGGGTATCGCGGACACGTGTGGCGGTGGCCGCGTCGAAGTCAGGGAAGGAGACCTCACGGTCCATGGCGAGGTCAGCGGCAAGCGCCGCTTCTCCTCCAGAACAAGAGAGTGAGACAAGCTTTGTGCCTGCAGTCGCGCCGAGATGCAGGAATTTCAAGGTCTCCACGAATGACGTGATGCTGTGGCAGCGGGCGACACCGTGGCGTTTGAACAGCGCGTCGTAAAGCGCGTCAGCACCGGACAATGACGATGTATGGCTCATCGCCACTTTCGAACCCTGTTCGGATTTTCCGGTTTTCAGAACCACGATGGCTTTTTTCCGCAGGCGGGCGGTTTCGCAAGCAGCTGCAAAAGCCGGGAGATCATTAAGACCTTCGATATGTAACCCGATTGCCGTCACACGATCATCAGCGGATAGAAATTCCACCATCCATGCCATATCCACATCAGCCTGATTGCCGATGGCGAAGACTGCGGCAAGCGGCAGGGCGCGGCGCGTGAAAGTCATGTTGCAGGCAATGTTGCCGGACTGGGTAATGATGGCGATGCCGCGTTCCAGAGGCATGATGCCATGTTCGTCCGGCCAGAGAGCAACCCGGCCCAAGCCATTGACAAAGCCGTAACAATTGGGACCGAGCAGCGGCATTCCATCGGCGGCAGCGAGCAGTTCGCGTTGCAAGTGATCGTCGCCTGTTTCAGCAAAACCAGAGGCATAGATCACAGCACCGCCGCATTTTTTGGCGCGGAGTTGACGGACGATGTCGATGGTGGCCTCACGTTTTACGGCGATGAAAGCGGCGTCGATGTGGCCTTGGATATTGTCGACGGATTGGACTGTACGAACGCCACCGATTTCATCTCTCTTCGGATGTATCGCATGAATTATTCCAGCAAAGCCAAACTCAAGGCAGCGTTGAATGGCAACAGAACATTCATTGCCACCAATGAAGGCGATGGACTTCGGGAAGATCAGCCGGGAGAGGGACGTCACGATTTTTCCCAAACAGAAACATGTTTGTAGCTGTCATCGGTGAAGGGTGTTGACAGCCAGTCTGCATGGCGAGAAACAAATTTCATCCCGGCAAGTTCCGCCATCAAGTCGAGTTCCGACGGCCAGACATAGCGGAATGGCAGGCTTTCATGGCGCGAAACACCAGTGTTGGAGATGTAGAAATGGTGCGATACGAGTTTCTGTTCTGCCATTTCGTAAGTGTCAAAACCCAGGTGATTTTTGCTCACGTCGGAGGGGACAGCTTTAGCGCCCGGTGGATATTTTCTGAGATCTGGCAACATGACCTCAACAACAAATTTGCCGCCGCTTTTCAGGTGGTGTGCTGCATTTTTGAAACAGGCGACTTGCGCGCTTTGTGTTGTCAAATTCATAATGGTGTTAAAGACCAGAAACACCAGATCATATGTCTTGCCGGTTCGCGTCGATGCCATGTCACCGATCAACACATGCAGGTCAGCGCCGCCAGGTTTTTGGCGCAGTTGTGTGATCATGTCAGCTGAGTATTCAATGCCGTCGACAGCAATGCCCCGCGCCGCAAGCGGCAAGGCAACACGGCCTGTGCCAATTGCAAATTCGAGGCACGGGCCGCCCTTCGCCAACGCCAACAAAACATCCACCATCGGTGTTAAAATTTGAGGCGCAAAGTCTTGTGCGCAATCGGCGTCGTAATGTTCTGCGACACTTCCAGCGAAATAGTCCTTGGTCATTATCCCCCCAACGGCCTGAGCAATGCGCGTGAAATAATGTGCCGTTGAATTTCGCTTGTGCCCTCCCAGATACGCTCCACTCTTGCATCACGCCAGATGCGCTCCAGCGGCAAGTCACTCATCAGCCCCATGCCACCGTGAATCTGAATGGCCTCATCGGCGATGAAGGCCAATACTTCTGTGGCTTTCAATTTCGCCATGGCCATGTCGGTGTCTGTTGCTGTGCCCTGGTCCACTTTCCAGGCGGCTTCGCGGGTGAGCAAGTCTGCGGCTTTCAATTCCATGGCCATGTCGGCGAGTTTGAAGGAGATACCTTGGAACTTGCCGATTTGCTGGCCGAATTGTTCACGGTCCACAGCCCATTGCAGCGCGAGTTCAAGGGCACGTTCGGCGCGGCCCAGACAGGTAGACGCAACTTGCAGGCGGGTGGCGCCGAGCCAGGAATTGGCGACTTCAAAACCTTTGTGTACTTCTCCCAAGACTTGTGAGTTGTGAACACGACAGTCGTTGAACTCGAGAATATTATTGGCATAGCCACGATGCGATACGTTCTTGTAGCCGTCGCGCACGGTGTAACCCGGCGTACCCTTGTCGATGAGGAATGCTGTGATCAGTTTCTTTTTTCCGCGCGAGGTTTCTTCCTCCCCCGTTGCTGCAAACAGAATGACGAAATCGGCTTCTGCGGCGTGGCTGATGAAATGTTTCACACCATTGATGATGAAGTCATCGCCATCTGCACGCGCAAAAGTTTTCATGCCGCGCACGTCAGAGCCCACACCGGGTTCAGTCATGGCGAGGCAGTCGATTTTTTCGCCGGTTACGGAGGGGAGCAGATAGCGTTCCCTCTGATCGCCCACGCAAGCCATGAGAATGTTGGAGGGCCGTGATACGCAATTCCAGTGCAGCGCATAATTGGCGCGGCCCAGTTCTTTTTCATAGAGGCACCACGTCAACGTATCGAGGCCCGCACCGCCAACTTCGGCTGGCATGTTGGCAGCATAGAGACCAGCGGCGATGGCCTTTGCCTTGATTTCGGCGCGGAGTTCCGGGCGAAGGATGCCGGTTTCCTCCACTTCCTTTTCATGCGGGTAAAGCTCATTGGCCACGAAGTCCTTCGTGGTCTTGATGATCATGTGTTGTTCTTCGGTGAGGGAGAAATTCATGGTTCTACTTTATATGAAAGGTTTCGATATGGCCATCAATGGCGATGTCCTGGCCATTGATCATGAAGGCAGCGGGACTGGCGAGATAGAGGCAAAGAGCTGCAATTTCCTCAGGCTCGGTGAAGCGGGTGAGCGATTGCTGGCTCACCAATTCGGCTGCAACGATTTGCGATCCCACACCGCGCAAGGCGGCTTCGCCCTCAATGACCTTGTTGATGCGCTCGCCGCGCACGGCACCGGGGCAAATGGCGTTGCAGCGCACGTTGTAGGGGCCGAGTTCTATGGCCAGGGATTTGGTGAGCCCGATGACTCCCCACTTTGCGGCAGCGTAGGGTGTGCGATTTCCAAAACCAAATTGCCCGGCGTTCGACGACATGTTGATGATGAGGCCGCTGCGTTGTGCCTTCATGACGGGGGCCGCGCGGCGGGCACACAGAAATTGCGCGTCGAGACACACTGCTATGCAATCGCGCCATTCGAATAATTCAATATCATCAATGGGGGCCGTAGGACCTTTGATGCCAGCATTGTTGACCATCACATCAAGCCCGCCCAAGTCTTCCAAGGCATCATCAAACCATGCGTCAACTTCAGCTTCGCTTTGCACGTCAACACGGGTGGCTGCGATGTCGGGAAAGTCTTCGCGGAGGGCGTCAAGAGCTTCTTCGTTCATATCGCAGATGTGAACATTGGCACCGTCTTCATGAAAGGCCTTGGCTATAGCGCGGCCGATGCCAGTGGCAGCGGCGGTGATCATGATGCGTTGGGGCATTAACGTTCTCCAGGTGGTCCCTCATCCGCCCTTCGGGCACCTTCTCCCGCGAACAGGCGCGGGAGAAGGCTCATTGAATTTTCCTTCTCCCGTTTCTTCTAACGGGAAAAGGTGCCCGAAGGGCGGATGAGGGGACTATTGCTTCGCTTTCAATTTTTTCTTTCTTGCCTTCAACTCGCGGTCAAGCACAAGACCGGACCCGATCTTGTGCTTTCTGAACAGCTTCATCATGTCCACTAATATCGCGTTGCGCTTGGCTTCGATTGCCGCAACGGCGCGGCCTTCGGCTTGTGACTCGCAGCCTTCGACCAGACGCTTTTCTAGTGCTTCATTCCATTGCGGGAATTTGAGATCAGTCCAATCGAGTTCCAGCGTGGGATCAAATTGTTTGATGAAATCACGCATTCCCCCGGGGCCGCCTGCGACGTGATAGGTCAGGAACGAGCCCATGAATGCCCAACGCATGCCGGCAGAATAGACAATGGAATCATCGATATCGCCGGTACTTGCAATGTCTTTGTTGAGGATGTGCAAACTCTCGCGCCAGAGAGCTTCCTGCAGGCGGTCACAGACATAGCCCATGATTTCTTTATTGAGGCGCAGCACCTGCATGCCGATGGCTTCGAAATATTCGCCTGCACGATCCATGGCATCGACGGAGGTTTTGTTACCGGGAACGGTTTCAACGAGAGGCAACAAATAGACCGGGTTAAACGGGTGCCCGATGATGACACGTTCAGGATGTTTGCATTGTGATTGCAGATTGGTGGGAAGAAAGCCTGATGAAGATGAGGCGATGATGACGTCTGGTTTTGCTGCAGCATCAATATCCCGGAACAGTCTGATTTTCAGGTCTTCGCGTTCGGGTGCGCATTCGTGAATGAAGTCAGCCTTCGCTGCCATCTCACTCAAATCAGTGGTGAAGCTGAGTTTGCCTTTCTTGAGAGGCTTGCCGAGAAGTGCTTCCAGTGAGGGCCAAGCAGTCTTGATTTGGGCTTTCAGTTTGGCTTCGGCGGTTGTCGATACATCGAAGGCGATGACGTTGTATCCACGGAATAGCAGACGCGCCGCCCAGCCCGCACCGATCAATCCGGTGCCTGCGATGCCAACAGTTTTGATACTCATTTTTTCAATCCCAGAATTGCGCGGCCTTCATCTGGTGTGGCGATTGTGGTTCCAAGAATTTCGATGAGCTTCACCGCTTTTTCGACGAGTGAACCGTTGGTGGCGAAGACACCTTTTTCCAGATACAAATTGTCTTCGAGGCCTACGCGCACATGGCCCCCGAGCAAGGTAGCCTGTGCAACTGCTTGCATTTGATTACGGCCAATGCCGAAGGCGGCCCAGATTGCACCCTCCGGAAGTTGTGATTTTTGATAGGCCATGGTTTCAGTGTTGTAGGGCGCACCCCATGGAATGCCCAGGCAAAGTTGATAGAGCGGAGGACCGTCGATCAAGCCCTCCTTCACCAACTGGTTGGCAAACCAAAGATTACCAGAATCAAAAATCTCCATCTCCGGCTTCACGCCATAGGATTTGATCAGTGCGGCTTGCTGGCGCAGTTGCGTTGGTGTTTGCACCATGATGGATTGGCCATCGCCGAAATTCAGCGTGCCGCAATCCAGCGTACAGATTTCGGGGCGCAAGGCGTCGATGTGCAAAAGCCGTTCAAGAGGCCCAACGCAATCGGTGCCTTCGCCAAACTGCAATGGCGTTTCACCATCACCAATCACAACATCGCCGCCCATGCCTGCGGTGAGGTTGATAATCACTTCGGTGTTCTTGGTGCGGATGCGCTCCATGACTTCGCGGTAGAGATCAACGCGGCGGGAGCCTTTGCCGGTTTCAGGATTGCGCACATGGCAATGCACCACGGTGGCACCGGCACTCGCAGCTTCCAAGGCGGCGTTCGCAATTTGCTCCGGTGTAACCGGCACATTCGGGCTTTTGCCCACGGTGTCGCCAGCCCCAGTGACGGCGCAGGTTATAATGACTTTTGGCTGCATGAGTTCCTCCCAGAGCCAGAACGTTAGCCCGAAGCTGATCAGGTAGCGAGTGGGGAGCCGCCTCTGGACTGTTGAAATGCGGCACTTGGACTTGCCAAGCCCGCCAAAATCGTTAACGATCTGAGACGAGGCGGCAAAAGCAAAGATATGAGCGACATTTCAGGGGCAATGGCTTTGGTGGCAATACTTTCGGTACCTGCTGACGTGCCGGAAGCCAAAAGCTACAACTGGTGTACGCCTGGCTATACCGTGATGATTCCAGATGGCCGCGAGGGCGTTGTAACGTCGATTGATGGTGACATCTGCCGCGTGATAACCGATGGCGAAGCCTACGTCACTCCTCTCCCACATTTCATTGTGGAGCCGGTCTATCCACAAAAATTCGCTGTCCGCGCCTATCGCTGACATTCAGCATCGGTTCATCTCCCGCCATCCAAGCTGATCCGGCACGGGGGTGTTGGACGCTTGGAGGATCGCATCATGTCCGGACTATTCAGAAACTCTATACTTGCAGCCGTGGCTCTGGTTGGTCTTTCCGTTTCCGCAACGGCTGAGTCCACCAGTTTCGATTATCCCAAACACAAGGGCCTCGCCCTTGACTGGTGTCGCTCATGGGCCACCGACTGCGGCAAACCCGCAGCTGACGCCTGGTGCGTAAAGAAGGGCTATGACTCGTCATCCGGTTTCAGCAAATGGAACGATGCCGGCGAACCTACCCGCGTCATCTCCTCAAACCAGATTTGTGATGATGCGGGCTGTGACAGCTTCACGAAAATCAGCTGCCAAAAGGCCGATGACTATACCGACGAAGACCCTGAACCCATCCATTACAATGCGCCCATGGCAGGCAAACGCCGCCTTGATTGGTGCCTTACATGGGCCACCGACTGTGGCAAGCCCGCAGCAGACTATTATTGCAAAACCAAGGGCCACGCCCATGCCACGGGGTTCAAGATTGACGAAAATATTTGGAAAACCCGTATTTTGAAAACAGGTCAGAAATGCACTGACCCGGAATGCGATGGCTTCAAGTATATTGATTGCGAGTAATGTGAGGGCAGGGCGGGGGCCTCAGGCTCCCGCTTGCCATTGCTTGATAAACTCAAGCGGCCACACCAGCATGATGATGTTGAGTGTGAGATTGTCACGGATGATATAGCCGACAGCCAGTTCAAAGATGATCGCAAGTCCCACTGTGGCAAGCACGGGCAATCGCGACGCCACAAAAAATCCCAGCATCATTGACAGGATATCGCTAACCGAATTGAGAACGCTGTCTCCGTAGTAGTCCAGCGAAATGGTGGCTTCCCGGTAGCGATTTATGATGAAGTCCGTGTTCTCAAAAATCTCCCAAGCACCTTCAATGCAAGTGGCCAAACTTAGTTTGAGTGCGAAACTCCAGCGTGGCCCGATAAGACGCATCAGTCCATAAAATATGAAGCCGTGGATTATATGGGAAAATGTGTACCAGTCTGAAATATGTTGCGAGTTTTCAGAACTCTGCACCACCCCATGCCAGAGTTTGACGTAACCACATTTGCAAATTGGCTCGCGACCCATGGCCAGCAGAATGACCGCAATGACAAGTGTGAGCGCGAAAGGCCAGATGAGGGCAGACACCCGTGGGCGAAAAACTGTCATAATCCACAACATATCGCCGAACCGTGCAAGCAAAGTTAAAGCGGCCCCTCTCCGTCTCGCGCCAAGGCGCGAGACGGAGAGGGACCCCTTGTTTATTTCACCACAGTAATCCGCGTAGCCATTCCAAGTTCAAAATGGCTCTTGTGATTGCAGATCAATGCATAGGTCACGCCGGGCTTCAGCGTGGCCGTCAGAACCTTCTTGTCGCCGGGCTTCAAACCGCCGGCCTCACCAAGCGTCTTGAGTTTGCTTTCATCAACGCGATGCTTTTTCGCGTCAGCCGTAATCTTCTGGCCCGGTGTTTTGAGAGCCACAAGAATGACTTCATGGTCCGTGCCAACGGCGTCATTAGACACCTCAAATTGCACAGCTCCAGCCTTGATGACTGTCGTATCAAGCTTCACCGACATGGGCTGGTCTGCTTCGCCAAGCAATGATACGTGCACAACCTGCGCTGGGGCGGCTGCATAGACAGCAGATGAAAGGACAAGTGAAAGGGTGGCAGCACAAAAGCTGCGGACAATAATTGACATGATGAATTCCTTTTTGAATGACGGACTGCTTTAAAAATCATTCGCCGCAGTACGACTGTCTTATGGCTCCCAAAACCTGACAACATTGTGACTGAAAAGTGCGGTGGAGCATTTTTTACCGTAAGCTTCGAGACCTATTTCTTTTGACGATGATGCGCCACATAAGCGCGAAGCACCGCATTCATGCGAGTCTGAAAGCCTTTGCCTGTAGACTTGAAGAAATCATAAACATCCATATCCACCCGCAAACTGATTGGTGTTTTCGGCATCAGTTCGAGCACAACAGCATCAGACCAGTCCATGTCTACAGGTGCTGCATCAGGGTCATCTGCCACAGCTTTACGAATGTCGTCTTCGGTCAAGGCGTCGAAGCGTGACCAGTCAAAATTCGGATCGCTAATTTTATGCAGGTCTTTGAATGAAACTCTGACCATGCCGTCGGCTTTCGGACGGAGTAGCTCCTCGCGCTGAGATAACTCGGACGTCTTCTCCACGTTCGCAGAAAACGACAGTGGTGAACCGTCCTCCCGTAATTCCCACGGCAATCCAGCGCTCTTCATAGGCAACAATTTGGCACCGGGCGATAACGGGTCGGTCAAAGATTTGAGCCGCTTCGCCGAAGGTGATCCCATGTTTTTGCCAGTTGCTGAAGTTTTTGTTCGGGTCATAGTCAATCCCTGTAAATACAAAATGCTGAACTTGCCAATCGTCGTCCATGCAGTCCGCCATAGAATTATATCGTATATACAACTGTATTCAAAAGACTGTCAATGGCGTTCCGTTACCACTTCGTCTAGAAATCGCCCATGCGCTTTCCCGACCATTTCCTCGACCAGATCCGCCAGCGGGTGAACATTTCATCCGTAGTGGGGCGGCATGTGACATGGGACCGGAAGAAGTCCAATCCGGGCAAGGGAGATTTCTGGGCTTGCTGCCCTTTCCATTCCGAAAAATCGCCAAGCTTCCACGCCGATGATCGCAAAGGCCGGTATCATTGCTTTGGCTGCAAGGCTTCTGGTGACGTGTTCTATTTCCTTGTCGAAAAAGCCGGACTGAAATTTCATGAAGCCGTGGAACAACTCGCCAGCGAAGCCGGGCTGCCCATGCCAGAATATTCGCCGGAGGACGCCAAGCGAGAAGAAGTCCGCGCCAGTCTTTATGACGTGATGGACCTCGCCACAGCCTTCTTCCAAAATGAACTGCAATCGGCTCGTGGCGCCAAGGCCCGCGGCTATCTGGCAGACCGTGACCTTGGCCACGCGGTGCAAACCGAATTCGGCATCGGCTATGCACCCGATGACCGCTCAGCGCTGCGCAGTCATCTCGCGGACAAGGGCGTGCATCTCGACCAGATGATGGAAGCAGGACTTGTCGTTGCAGGCGACGATATCCCCGTCGCCTATGACCGCTTCCGCGATCGCGTCATGTTCCCGATCCGCAATGCCCGAGGCAGGGTGATTGCTTTCGGTGGGCGCGCTCTCAGCAAGGACGTCGCGGCAAAATATCTGAACTCACCGGAAACCCCCATCTTCAGCAAAGGCGAAGTACTTTACAATTTTGACAAGGCCCGAGCCGTTGCCCACCAGAAAGGCAACATCATTGCGGTGGAAGGCTATGTCGACGTCATCGCCATGCATCGGGCGGGGCTCGTCGAAACCGTGGCCCCCCTGGGAACCGCCCTCACAGAAAACCAGCTGGCTATTCTGTGGCGCACAGCGGCAGAACCCGTGCTTTGTTTCGATGGCGACGCTGCCGGCCAGAAGGCCGCCCACCGCGCCCTCGACATTGCCTTGCCAAAATTGCAGCCCGGCCATTCCCTGCGCTTTGCCTTCCTTCCCGACGGCAAGGACCCTGACGACCTTCTCCGCAGTGATGGTGCTGATGCCCTGAAAGCGGTCATCGCCAAGGCCGCTCCTATGGTCGATGTGATGTGGGACCGGGCCCTTGCCGCCAACGATCGTTCATCCCCCGAACGCAAGGCCGCCTTCGAAAAAGACCTGCGAATGCTCGCCTCCACCATTGAAGACGATGGTGTGAAACGACACTACCTTGACGAACTTGCCGAGCGCTTTCGCAAGCAACGCGGTGCCAACCAACCCGACTGGCGCAGGCCCGGCCAGCAACGCTTTTCCGGCTACGCTCAACGCTTCTCTCCCCAGGGCCGCCGCCTGAAAGAGTGGGAAATTGCAGCCCCTGCGTCACTTTCCCTGAAATCTGCCGCATCAAAATTGGATGGCGGCGATGCAGCATTGGGGCGCGCCCGTATGATGGTACTTATTTTCATCAATCATCCCAAGCTGTTACACGATTTCTGGGATGATTTTGCCCATCTCGATTTTCCGAATCGCGAGCTTGACTCCGTCCGTACACTGATTCTAGAAGCGGCATCCCTTGAAACGGCCCTTGAACCGGACGCTTTGAAGGACCATCTGGTTTCTAGAGGGTTTGGCGACGTGCTGAACCAGCTTGAAACCCAGGCGAAACGTTTGAATGAGTGGTACTTGGGTCCAGCGGCTGCACCAGATGATGCCCGGACAGGCCTCCGCCAGATGTTTGCCCTCCACCGAAAAACAGTCACGTTGGATCGTGAGCTGAAAGCGGCTGAAATCGCTCTCGCAAACCATCCGACAGAGGAAAACCTGAACGCGCTGTCTGCGGTGCGGGAAGAGTTGCAATCCGCGCTTGGTTCTGAAGCCCTTGTTCCGGGCTTTGGTGCCGCATCAGGCCGGGACATGGACTCGTCAACCTGACCATCCTCGATTATCGGGATGGTTAAGCCGCAATTAACAGCCGAATCAGTAGTTATCTGAGTACCGAATCGTTTTCTGGCCACAACAGCCAGAGTTAAGGACTAAGCCATGGCCCGCCCGCCAAAAGACACCGCCGTGAAGCCACAACAAGAGCCGGATGAAAAGCCGCCTGCTGAAGATGGCAACACTGAAGCCGAAGTGCCCGAAGCTGGCCAGGATTCGCCTCTGCTTGACCTGACCGATGCTGCCGTAAAACGCATGATCAAGACGGCAAAAGCACGCGGCTACGTCACCCTTGACGAACTCAACGCAGTGCTTCCCTCCGACGAAGTGACGTCGGACCAGATTGAAGACATCTACGGCATGTTGGCCGAGATGGGCATCACGGTTGTCGAGTCGGAAGAAGAAACCGAAAACGTCGTGGCCAAGGTGGAGGAGGAATCAAGCTCCACCGAAATCATGAAGGTGGATGCGCCGAAGCTTCCCGCCGACCGCACTGATGACCCCGTGCGCATGTATCTGCGCGAAATGGGTGCTGTAGAGCTGCTGTCGCGCGAAGGCGAAATCGCCATTGCCAAGCGCATTGAAGCTGGCCGCGAAACGATGATTGCGGGCCTCTGCGAAAGCCCGCTGACATTCCAGGCCATCATCATCTGGCGCGACGAATTGAACGAGGGGAAAATTCTCCTCCGCGACATCATCGATCTGGAAGCCACCTATGCGGGCCCCGATGCGAAGCAAAATCAGGCCGTGGCAACACCCATGCCCTACGTGCCACCGAAGGAAGAGGTGCGCAAGCAGGCCGAACTGAAGCGTGAAGCCGCCAAGAAAATCGAAGCCAAGCGCACCACGCCACCGCCCTTGCGCCGTGGCGATGACGATGACTATTCCGACGTCTTGTCACCTGAAGACTTCGACAAGCCCAACGTGGAAGAAGAAGAAGACGATGAAGGCGATGACCTCGGCGTGTCGCTCTCCGCCATGGAAATCGAGCTGAAGCCCAAGGTGCTTGAAGTCTTCGACAAAATTGCGCGTCTCTACAAATCCTTGCGCAAGCTGCAGGACCAGGAAGTGACTGAGGGAGAAGGCCTCTCGCCATCGCAGGAACGTCGCTACAAGAAACTGCGCGACGATATCATCGTCATGGTGAAGTCGCTCGCCCTGAACAACGCCCGCATCGAGGCGTTGGTTGATCAGCTCTATGACATTTCAAAGCGCCTCAACATGCTTGAAGGTCGTCTGATGCGCTTGGCCGAAACCTATCGCGTGCCCCGCGAGGAATTCCTCAAGGAATACCAAGGCAACGAACTCGACAATGAATGGCTGAAGCGCGTCGGCCGTCTGGTCAAGCACGGCTGGAAGAAGTGGGTCAACGACGAGAAGGATTCGATCATCGTCATCCGCGATGAAATTTTCGAACTCGCCTCGGCGACAGGTCTGCAAATCCAGGAATTCCGCTCCATCGTCGGCAAGGTGCAAAAAGGCGAACGCGAAGCCCGCATCGCCAAGAAGGAAATGGTGGAAGCCAACCTGCGCCTCGTGATTTCGATCGCGAAAAAATACACCAACCGCGGCCTGCAATTCCTCGACTTGATTCAGGAAGGCAATATCGGCTTGATGAAAGCCGTCGACAAATTCGAATACCGTCGCGGCTACAAGTTCTCCACCTACGCCACTTGGTGGATCCGCCAAGCCATCACCCGCTCCATCGCGGATCAGGCCAGAACCATCCGCATCCCCGTGCACATGATCGAAACCATCAACAAGATCGTGCGCACATCTAGGCAGATGATGCACGAAATCGGCCGCGAACCCACGCCGGAAGAACTCGCAGAAAAACTCTCCATGCCATTGGAGAAGGTTCGCAAAGTGATGAAAATCGCCAAGGAACCAATCTCGCTGGAAACCCCGGTCGGCGACGAAGAAGACTCTCACCTCGGAGACTTCATCGAAGACAAGGGTGCCATACTGCCAATCGACGCGGCCATCCAGGCCAACTTGCGCGAAACAACAACCCGCGTACTCGCCAGCCTGACCCCCCGAGAAGAACGCGTTCTGAGAATGCGCTTCGGCATCGGCATGAACACGGATCATACGTTGGAAGAAGTGGGGCAGCAGTTCTCGGTGACGAGAGAGCGTATCCGGCAGATCGAAGCGAAGGCGCTGAGGAAGCTCAAGCATCCAAGCCGGAGCCGGAAGCTGCGGAGTTTCCTCGACAATTGAGAGTCTTAAAAAAATGCTGACAGATGAAGAATTGCTTGTAGCGTTCAAATCACTTGAAGCTGACAACGTTGAGCGTAAGAGAAACGCTAACGACTCTGAGAAAATCAAGCAATTCATCTGCGCGCTGGCAAATGACATGCCGGGTCACAATCGACCGGGGGTGATATTTATAGGCCAAGAAGACGATCTCTCAAGTTCGGAGATTGAAGTAGATGACGAACTACTGAAGAAACTCGCAATGTTGCGAGATGACGGCTCTATTCAGCCAATTCCAACAATGGCTGTGCAGCAGAAGAAGTTTGGCAATTGCACAGTGGCGGTAATAACAGTTGCTCCGTCGACCAATCCACCCGTTAAACTTTCTGGCCGGGTATGGATCCGGATTGGTCCGCGACGAGCTTTGGCAACTGGGCAAGAAGAACGAGTGCTTCTCGAAAAAAGGCAATGGGGCAACTTGCCTTTCGACGCACAGCCTTGTCTTGGATCGTCGCTGACAGACTTAGACACAGTTCGATTTCAATTGGAGTTTCTTCCTGCCGTTGTGCCCGCAGATGTTATTGCACAAAACCAACGCCCAAGTGAGCAACAGTTAAAGACTTTGCGTTTGCTCAATGCTGAGGGCAAGCCGACAGTAACGGGAATGCTGTTTTTGGGAAAGTCACCGCTTACTTGGTTCCCAGGTGCCTTTGTCCAGTTTCGTCGCATTTCGGGCATGAAATTGACCGACGATACAATAGACGTACATCAGATTTCTGGAACACTCCCAGATCAAATCCGACAACTTGACGAGCTTCTAACGCTTAATGTGCGGCGAAGAGTAGTAGTTGGAGGTCAAGTCAGAGAAGAATACAATGATTATCCCATTGAGGCACTCAGACAACTCGTGCGGAATGCACTAATTCACCGGACTTATGAAGGCACAAATGCGCCAGTTAGAATTTCTTGGTATAATGATCGCATAGAAATCCAAAGTCCTGGCGGGCCATATGGTCAGGTTACTCAGGAAAACTTCGGCCTTGGTGCAACTGACTACCGAAATCCGACAGTAGCAGGGCTGATGGTGCAGTTGAGATTGATCGAGCGCTTTGGGGTCGGAATACAAATCGCGAAAGAACAACTTGCTGCAAACAACAATCCTGAGCTTGAGTTTGAGGTCAATCAACAACATGTGTTGGCAATTGTAAGGTCTCGCCAATGAAGACAATAGCATTCTTTAACAACAAAGGTGGCGTCGGAAAAACATCTCTCGTCTATCATCTCGCTTGGATGTTTTCGGAACAAGGCTACAAGGTGGTCGCTGCAGATTTGGACCCGCAAGCCAATCTAACAAACATCTGTTTGGACGATGATCGATTAATGCAGATTTGGGAGAATAAGCCACGCCCAACGATTTATTCTGCAATTGCACCGTTGAAAAAAGGTGTTGGTGAGGTAGCACTTCGTCAGATTGAACAAGTCTCGAGCAGGTTGGCGTTAGTCGTAGGCGACTTGGAGTTGTCCTCCTTTGAGGACGATCTATCGGCAAATTGGTCTAAATGCCTAGATAGAGAGGAGCGCGCCTTTCGCGTAACCACCGCATTCTCTAGGGTCGTTGATGAAGCTGGCGATCTATTCAATGCCGATATTGGCTTGCTGGATGTAGGTCCTAACCTTGGAGCAATTAATCGGTCGGCATTAATTGCAGCTGACTATGTGGTAATTCCGGCAGCACCAGATTTGTTTTCAGTTCAAGGTCTCGAAAATGTTGGACCTAGGCTGTTGTCTTGGCGAGAAGAGTGGCGAGAACGCAAATTAAAGGTCCCCGCGGGACTCGACATAGTACTCCCTACGGGAGATATGTTCCCCATTGGTTATGTAGTTTCCCGGCATTCCGTACGTGAAGGAAGGCAAGTCAAAGCATTTCGTAAATGGTTGGATCGTCTGCCAGAAATCTATCGTGAAAGAGTGCTGAACGAACATCAATCTTTGAGTCCAATAGGAATTGATGGGGATCAAAATTGTCTTGCGCAGCTCAAAGACTATCGATCACTAATGCCCATGGCTCAAGAAGCGAGAAAACCAATGTTTTTGCTGAAGCCTTCAGATGGAGCAATCGGTGGCCATCAAGGTGCAGTGCGCGATTGTTATACAGATTTTGAGACACTTGCTAAATTGATTGCAGCAAAAGTTGCGCTATGATTGAGAGGAAGAAGGTTACCGACACCCATGATTAAATCTGAAATTAAAGCCAGCCCCAGTTTCCCGGGGCTGATCACATCTCTCAGTTACATCGCCACCACATAAACAAAAGCCCCATCCTTGGCCTCTGCCATGCCCAGGCCCGGATAGGCCCAGTGGTATCCCAGCATCTTCTTCTTTCCTGCAGCCGCTGACTCCAGCAACATCCGGCGGCTCTTGCCCGCTGTCGCGCCATCAGCATCAAACCCGAACGCCCAATCCGGATGCGCGAAGAACACGCCGGGCACTGTGATCGCGTCCCCTGTCAGGATCAGCCCGTCGCCACCAGCCAGTTCAAACGACACGTGGCCCGGCGTATGTCCCGGTGTGTCGATGACGCCAACGCCTGGCAGCACTTCCGAACCGCCTTTGAAGAAGGCCAGCTTGTCTTTCAATCCGGCAAGCGAGCCTTGAATACCCTTGACCATGCCCTGCATGCCCTCTGGCATTTTCGAAGCGAGATCAGGTGCCGCCCAGAAATCATATTCCGTCTGCCCCATGTGGAAACTGGCATTGGCAAAAACTGATTTGCCATCTGCGCCCAGCGCACCAAACAAATGATCAGGGTGCGCATGCGTGAAAATGACTTTGGTGATGGACGCAGGGTCAATGCTTGCCGCCTTCAGGCTTTCTGCCAGTTTTCCCGCTGATGCCCCCATGCCGCTTCCGGCACCGGCATCAAACAGGATCACATCACTGCCAGACTTGGCAACGACAACATTGACCTCAGGGTAGAACTTGTCGCCCTTGGCCTGGGCGCCTACCAGCTTGGCCAACTCTTCCGGAGGCGCATCTTTGCTGACAATACTCAAAGGTAACTCGAGCATCCCATCGCTGACCACGGTGACATCAAACACACCGTGCTTGAAGGAATGGGGACCTGCAAGTGCCAATGCAGATGCAGGCAAAACCCCAGCGGCCACAAGGCCAGCGGCAATGCCCAGGAATTTGCGGCGATCAAGCCGGATCGTGGCGTTGGGATAAGACATAAACATGGGTGCGCTCCTCGCATTATGATGACTGAGATGTAAGAGATAGGGTCACGACAAAGATGTAACAACCGCGATCACAGAAATGTGTACGGCCATTCTGTAGGGTAGGGCCTTACTCCGCCTCGTCCCCTGCTTCTTCGCTGATGCGTTCCACGCTCACCACATGTTCATCATCCGCCGTATCCAGCACGATGACGCCTTGCGTATTGCGCCCGGCCTTTCGGATATCGTGGATCGGGCAGCGGATCATCTGGCCACCGTCCGTAACCAGCATGATATCGTCGCCTTGCTGCACCGGGAATGACGCAACCAATGGCCCGTTCCGATCGTTAACGACCATGGCGGTGATGCCTTTGCCACCGCGATTGGTGATGCGGTATTCGTAGGATGATGTGCGCTTGCCATAGCCATTTGCCGAGAGTGTGAGGATGACCTGTTCAGCAGCCCCAAGTTCGCCATAGCGTTCGGGGCTGATCGAGGTTTCCGCGACAGCTTCATCATCGCTCTCAGTTTCTTCCGAAGCATCAGCTCTCGACATCTTGATGAAGGCTGTGCGTTCTTCGGCGGTTGCATCAACGTGGCGAAGGATGGCCATGGAGATGACTTTATCACCATCATCAAGCTTGATGCCGCGCACGCCCACAGAGTTGCGGCCCTGGAAGACGCGGATATCGGTCACCTCAAAACGGATGCACTGGCCCAGCGCCGTGGTCAGCAGCACATTGTCGTGCTCCGTACACAGATCAACGCCGACAATATGATCACCCTCATCAAGCTTCATGGCGATCTTGCCGCCACGGTTGATCTGTTCAAAATCATCAAGCTCGTTGCGGCGCACGGTGCCGGCTTGAGTTGCAAACATCAGGAAGGGCTTGGCCGCACCTTCAACCATCTCTGGCAAGGGCAGAATTGTGGTGATGCGTTCTTTCTGGTCGAGCGGCAGAATATTGATCAGCGCCTTGCCGCGAGATTGCGGCGTGCCCTGCGGCAAACGCCACACCTTCATGCGGTAAACCATACCTTCAGACGAGAAGAACAAAATCGGCGTATGCGTGTTGGCCACAAACATTTTCGTGACGAAATCCTCGTCACGCATCTGCACGCCGGCCCGGCCCTTGCCGCCGCGCCGTTGTGCGCGGTAGGTCGAGAGGGGAACACGCTTCACATAACCCGTATGCGACACGGTAACGACCATGTCTTCTTTCTGGATCAGGTCTTCGTCTTCAACTTCACCATCGTTCTCAATGATTTCAGTTTTGCGCGGTGTGGCGAAATTGGTTTTCACATCAGTAAGTTCGGTCCGAATGATCTCCTGGATGCGCGAGCGCGAGCCGAGGATATCCAGAAGGTCCTTGATTTCGGCTGCGAGCTTTTCCAGCTCCGCCGTGATTTCCTCAAGCCCCAATTGGGTGAGGCGTTGCAGACGCAGATCAAGAATGGCGCGGGCCTGCTCGTCCGACAAACGATAAGTGCCATCATCATTGATGCGGTGGCGCGGATCGGCGATGAGCGCGATCCAGGGTTCAAGTTGCTTGGCGGGCCAGTCCCGCGCCATCAAAGCTTCGCGGGCTTCTGCTGCGTCTTTCGAGGCGCGGATGAGGCGAATGACCTCGTCAATATTGGCAACAGCAATCGCAAGACCAACCAATATGTGCGCACGGTCACGGGCTTTGCGCAGCAGGAACTTGGTGCGCCGCGTAATCACCTCTTCGCGGAAAGCGATGAAGTGTTTCAACAGGTCGATGAGAGTGAGTTGTTCCGGGCGGCCGTTGGCCAGCGCAATGTTGTTGACGCTGAACGAGGTTTGCAACTGTGAGAAGCGCCAGAGCTGGTTCAGCACCACATCCGGCTCTGCATCGCGCTTCAACTCGATGACGACGCGCATGCCCTCGCGCGAACTTTCGTCAAAAATATTGGAAATGCCTTCAATGCGCTTGTCGCGCACCATGTCGGCGATTTTTTCCACCATGGTGGACTTCGTCACCTGATAGGGAATTTCGGTGACGATCAACGCAAGCCGATCCTTGCGGACGGTTTCAGTTTCAACACGCGCACGCAAGATGATGGAGCCGCGCCCCGTGGCAAAGGCCGAGCGTATGCCGCTGCGGCCCAAAATCATGGCGCCCGTCGGGAAGTCCGGGCCGGGGATAACCAGCATCAAATCTTCAAGTGCAATGTCAGGCTTGTCCATCACCGCCAACGTAGCGTCGATGACTTCGCCCAGATTGTGCGGCGCCATGTTGGTGGCCATGCCCACAGCAATGCCGCCTGCGCCATTGACCAGCAGATTGGGGTATTTCGCGGGAAGAACCTTGGGTTCACGGAATTCGTTGGAATAGTTGAGCTGGAAATCCACCGTATCCTTGTCGAGATCATCAAGCAGGGGCATGGCAGTTTTGGCGAGACGGGATTCGGTGTAACGGTCGGCGGCAGGCGGGTCATCATCCACCGAGCCGAAGTTGCCTTGGCCATCGATGAGTGGGAGCCGAAGCGAAAAATCCTGCGCCATGCGCACCAGCGCATCGTAAATCGCAAGGTTGCCGTGCGGGTGGTATTTACCCATGACATCGCCGACGATACGGGCGGATTTCTTGTAAGGCTTGTCCGGCGTGAAGCCGTTTTCATACATGGTGTAGAGAATACGGCGGTGCACTGGCTTCAAACCGTCACGAACGTCCGGAAGCGCCCGTGAGACGATGACCGACATGGCATAGTCGAGGTAGCTTTTCTTCATCTCCTCTTCGATGGAGATGGGGGCAATGCCTTGCGGATTGACGGGTGGCAAACCACCCGGTGTGTTGTTCTCGTCGCTCACCGGAAACCTTTACGTAACACCCCGCAGACGCGTGGAAACGCGACTCGCTGAAGCTGCCAAAGCATAAAGAAAATAGCCACCCCGGGCAACGGAAAGGCCACATCAAAGCGATGATTTATGCTGGAAAAACCTCAGATTTTGCGGATATAGAGCCCACCGCCCGAATACACGCCATTGTCACCTGAAAGTGCTGTGCAGCGCTGCTTTCCCTTCAGCCAGCGCGTCCAGCGGATGCAGAGTTTTTCGCCCGAAACACTCCAGATCCCGGTATCGGACTTCCTTTTCGACGTGGTGCCAGAGATATTCCCGCCGGACTGCATGCGGATGGTCATTTTGATCAAGCCGTAGATGCTCACGGCGTAGCTGCCAGGTGCAAGGTTGCGCAGCTGCTGGGTGTTTAATTGGCCTGCAGACGCCGGTGCGGAAAGAAAGGCGCAAAGTGCGGCGGCGGCGAGTACGGTTTTCAGGGTCATGGCTGTCTCGTGACGTTGGGACAGCCAAAATTGGCCCAAACAGCCCCGACCGTCAAGTTATGTTGCAGCGCACAAAGCAAGGGATTGTGGAGAGAATGAGGCGGCCCGTCAGAACGGAACTTCATCGTCCAGATCACGTGCAAAGGTCTGTTTTGCACCGGCCGCAGCCCGTGGCCGATCCATCGGCGAAGAGGCCCCAAAACCGCTGTCGCCGCCGCCATAGCCGCCGCCTGCGCCTTCACCGCCGCCCGGTTTGCCGCCCAGCATGGTGAGTTCACCCCGGAAGTTCTGCAGAACGACTTCGGTTGAATATTTCTCTGCGCCGTCCTTGTCGGTCCATTTGCGCGTTTGCAACTGGCCTTCAATGTAAACGGTAGCTCCCTTTTTCAGATACTGTTCGGCGACCTTGGCGAGGGCTTCATTGAAAATGACCACGCGGTGCCATTCCGTCTTTTCCTTGCGTTCACCGCTGGCCTTGTCGCGCCAGGATTCTGACGTCGCGATGGAAAGATTGACGATGGCCTTGCCATCCTGGCTGTGGCGCACTTCTGGGTCCTTGCCCAGGTTTCCTACCAGAATTACCTTGTTCACCGATCCAGCCATGACTCGTCTCCCTTTGCACTGTTGCGAACGTCATAGTCCAGCGCACCACGCGCTGCACTCACTCAAACAAAACCATCCACAACTTCAACTGTTCCTTCTATGTTCCAATTCAAAACAAAAAACAAGGCCCTAAATGCAGGACCTTGTTCAATAATGTTTCAACGTTGTGAGCCGTCCGCTTGCCTTAGCCACGGCCGAAGATACGGGCGAGAATTGGCTTGCGATCCGTCTTGGCCTTTGGTGCGGCCTTCATGTCCTGCATCATGGCAGTCGTGTAAACGTTTGAATATGTTTCAAAAACCCAGTTCATGGTGGACTCCTTTAGTACTGTTTGATATGCCATACATAGCGCCATCGCCGCACTGCAACAAACGTTGAAAACTCACATGACACGTTAGAAAATGTTACATGTTCCATGCTATGACACGCCATGGCCCGCCGACTCCCCTCTCTCAATGCGCTGAAAGCTTTTGAAGCTGCAGCCCGCCACGCAAGCTTCACCCTCGCAGCCGAGGAGCTTTTCGTCACCCACGCCGCCATTTCCCGCCATATCCGCGAATTGGAAGACGCGCTGGGAACGGAACTGTTTAACCGCACCGGGCGCGGCGTAGAACTCACAGAAGCCGGTCGACGCTTTGGCGAACGCCTGACACCGCTCTTCGACCAACTGGCCGATGCAGCCCGCGAAGCAGCAGCTGTTGGCGCGGCGCGCACGTTGCGGGTCTCGGTCGAACCCGCCATTGCCTCACGCTGGCTGGTCGGGCGTCTCTCGCGCTTCAACGATTTGCACCCCGATATTGAACTCACCATCGACAGCAGCAACCGCCTGGTGGATTTCTATGTCGATGATGTAGATATCGGCATTCGTTACGGCGGCGGCCAGTGGGAGGGCGTGGAAGCCGCCAAGCTGTCAGATGTGGTGATCTTTCCCGTCTGCGCACCAGAGCTCATCGCGGACGACAAGGCCGTAACACCTGAACGGCTGTCCGAATACACTCTGCTGCATGAAGACCGCAAACAATGGTGGAAAGACTGGCTGTCCGAAGCCGGCGTGAGAACCGAAATGGATTGGCGCGGCACCATTTTCCAGAATCACCTCGCAATTGAAGCGGCAGAGGCCGGGGCAGGATTCGCGCTTGGTGACCAGATCCTCTGTGCCGATGCCCTCGCCGAAGGCTGGTTAGTCAAACCCTTCATGACCGACATGAAAGACCATGGCTGCTACTGGATCGTCCGCAAGAAGGGTTCAAAAGAAACGGCCGTGGTCAAGGCCTTCCGCGAATGGCTGCTGAGTGAACTGGTGGAGACGAACAGAAGGTTTGCAGGTGTCAAGGCGAAGGGCTGATGAGCTCCCTTTTCCCACTCACTTCCGCTTCTGTTTCTTCCACTCCGGCCGCTCCACACGAGGCGTTGGCTCGCCTGTCTCGATCATCTTCTTCAGCGCCGCCTCATAGTCAATTGTTCCCGGTTGTGGCCGTGCGGCCCCTTCAAAGGCGGGCTTCTTGAACTCCGGCTTCTTAAAGTCACCCTTCTTGAAATCACCCTTCGCCTTGTAGGGCTTGTCACGCTTGGGCTTGTCGGGATCAACAAATGGTTTGCGATCCTCGTAAGCACCACCCTCGCGCTTCTCAAACGGCTTCTTCTCAAACTTCGGCTTTTCGAATTTCTTCTTTTCAAACTTCGGCTTGAATTCGCGCTTCTCGGTTGAAACCTCAGGCGCACCCGCCATCATTTCGATCTTCACATCATCGTCGGCCTCAACCTTTGCCGCCGCCACAAACTTCGCCAGCACCCCATTGGCAATTTCAAACCGCGTCTCATTGTCAGTAATGCGAATGGCCCCGATATCAGGCTTCGTCACCATGCCGCGACGGCAGATCATGGGAAGCAACCATTTCGGGTCTGCGTTATTCTTGCGTCCAATGTCCATGCGGAACCATGTAAATTCACGCGGACCAGAATCACGCTCAAATTTCTTCGACGCCTTGAAACTGTCGCCATCTCGGCCCGGACCGGGATCAAACACATCCTCAGCCGCAGGAAGCCGTGCGCGATAAACCCGCACCAAAGCCGCCGCAATATCCTCAGCCGAACGCGACGCCAGAACCGCCCGCGCCATTTCCAGATCTTCTTCCGACGTCGGCGCAGTCAACAACGGGTCCTGCATCATGCGCTGCTGGTCAAGCTTGCGAATATCTTCTGCCTGCGGAACACCGCTCCATGAGGGATTGACGCCAGCCTCATGCAACAAACGCTCGGCCTTCTTTTTGCGCGACAAAGGCACCAGCACAACGCTGACACCCTTTTTGCCAGCCCGCCCCGTGCGGCCAGAGCGATGCTGCAAGGCCTCAGCATCATTCGGCAAATCCGCGTGAATGACCAAGCCCAGATTGGGGAGATCAATACCACGCGCCGCCACATCCGTTGCCACACACACCCGCGCCCGCCCATCGCGTAACGCCTGCAAGGCATGGTTACGCTCACTCTGGCTCAACTCGCCAGACAGATTGACAGCATGAAAGCCACGCTCCGACAAGGTCGCATGCAAATGCTTCACATGTTCCCGCGTGTTGCAAAACACAATCGCACTCTGTGGCTCCACAAATCGCAACACGTTGACAACAGCATGTTCAATTTCATTGGGAGCCACCCGCATCGCACGATACTCAATATCGGCATGCGCACGGCTTTCACCCAGCGTCTCAATGCGCAGGGAATTTTTCTGATAGCGCTTGGCCAGAAGAGCAATCGGCTTCGGCATTGTCGCCGAAAACAACAGGGTGCGACGCTCGGCAGGTGTAGCTTCCAGAATGAACTCAAGGTCCTCACGGAACCCCAAGTCCAACATCTCATCAGCCTCATCCAGCACCACCGCCTTGATCGTCTTGATGTCGAGAACACCACGTTCAAGATGGTCCCGCAGACGCCCCGGCGTTCCCACAACAATATGCGCGCCATCATTCAACTGCCGCCGCTCGCGCTTCGGGTCCATGCCACCAACACAGGAGAGAATGCGCGCACCCGTATAGAAGTAGAGCCACTTCAATTCCCGCTCCACCTGCATGGCAAGCTCGCGCGTCGGGGCCACAATCAAGGCAACCGGGTTGGCCTCAACCGCAAACCGGTCCGCGTCCCCCAGCAAAGTCTTGGCAATCGCCAAACCATAGGCCACAGTCTTGCCAGAGCCCGTCTGCGCCGAAACCACAAGATCACGCCCCTCAGCCTTCGCCTCCAGCACCGCCAACTGAACGGGCGTAGGATCATCATATTTGCGCTCGGTCAGGGCGCGGGAAATCGTGTCAACAGTCTGGGGAAAGGCCAAGGGCAGGGGTACTTTTCGTTTGGGTGAGAAAGAACCGTCAACTGCAGACAAGCAGCAAAGCAACGGCATGAAGCGCGTCCGATACCACCATTACAGCAAAACCGCAAAGGCCGATCACGGCAGGCAGAGGGGCACGATGAATGTCCGCTTTTGACTTATGACCAGACACGGACCGGATGTACCTAAACTGACGCGATTGACCCGGAGCGGACAAACTCACTTTGTATGCTGGTCGGGCACATTTGTACGAAACCCTTGCTCACCTTTTCCAAACGTTGCATCCTCGGAACTTGCCGCCGGAACTTACCCAACATTCTGGTCCAAGGAACGGTGTCATTATTGGAACTCAAGAGGACTGCGATGGGTGCACTGTTTGACATCGATCACGCAAACTTCGTCGGATATCTCACCGCCGATCACCGCGCGATAGCTCCGCGGGCAGACTCTGAAACGCTGAAAATGTTTCTAATGTCGCTCGCTCACGGGGGCGGCCTCATTAGTTCGACCATGGGAACCCGAGACGATTGGACTCGCAAGATCGCGGCGGCGGCCGAGCGTGAATGCAAGACATTGTCTTCGGAGGACGACCGTGTTCTTGACCCTGTCGAGGTCAGCAGACGGCTGGACCCTCTGCGCACCTACTTCACAGGGTACCCACTTTACGCGTTAGTGATGCCGTCTGGCTCACGCGAAGCAGACCAAAACAGCTTTCGTTTCTTTACAGAATCCGCCGTTGGCTCTCATTCGAACGCGCTTATTCTAATGCCTGAGGGTCAGCCTTACAGACTAACCAATGTAATCGATCCATTCCCGGCGCTTCGGGTCCTGGCTGAACATCCCCTTGAGCCTCCATTCGTAGTGTTTTGGACGCCTTGGGGGAGTGCGTGCGCTCTTCCGCTCCACGAGGCGTTCGACTTCTTTCGGCGAGAACTCATTGAAGCGTTAGGAGCTGGCGCGAGGGTGGTGGATAGTTTGATTGCCTCCAAAACTCTAAGCCAGCGGACCAAGCGTATTTTGCATCTTAGTGATTTGCATTTTGGTACTCCTGAAGCGGCTCGCAGGCGACGCTGGTTGAAAGAACAACTCGCGCGGGAACTCCCATCTGTGGATAGGGTGGTCGTAACTGGCGATCTTTTCGATAACCCACAAGAATCACTGCGCGAGTCGTTCGACGAATTTCGGGCCGACATCGAAGATAAGGCGGGGCGTAGGTTACTCGTGATCCCTGGAAATCATGATGTTCGCACTAGGGGGAACGCTCTGGGACGATTCGGAAGAAATTCGGAATACGTTACGGACTTGCGATGGGATCCTGTAACCATTGATCGCGATCTTCAGACTGTCTTCTTGTCGTTCAATTCGAGCGAAAGCGGGAACTTTGCCAAGGGAGCAGTTGGTGAGCGACAACGGCTAGACCGTAGCTCCTTATTAGATGCGGAGGTTCGGCGTGATGGCAGTGTAGCGCAGTTCATGAAAATTGCCTTAGTCCATCACCACCCTTACGATTACAATACAAAACCGACTGCCGTCTATGAAAAAGTCCTAGCCCGGCTTTTCGGAGGAGAGGGCAAATTCGTCGCGTTTGACGGAGCTGAGGAATTCATGAACTGGTGTGCTTCGCGAGGCATCTCCCTCGTGCTGCATGGTCACAAACATGTGCCTCATTGGATTGAAGCCGATATACCCGTCCAAGGCCAGTCTCACAGAGTCGTTGTTGTGGGGTGCGGGTCCACCACTGGAGCAGGCGGCAGGCCGATGTGCTACGATATAATTGCTATGGATCCCGCCAGTAAGAGATGGAGTGTTTCATTCTATCACGACGAGAGAGGTGACGGGAGTGGTTTTGGTCTTCAGAACGTCACCCTCGACCTTAGATCCCATCGGCAATTATAATGACTGGCAACGTCTGGGTTCAACCATAACGTCCGGTTGCGGCCCGGAACACTGAGGACAGATTGGAAGTCCGCCTCTGGCCCTTAGCGGAAGATTCCCTATTTGGATTTTTCGTCTGCGTTCGTTTCGCCTGCAGACAAAGCACCGCCTCCACCGATGACGTGTATTTGAAACTCAAACCGCCGCACCACCTCCCGGCAGCATCACCTCGCAATCTGGGAATGCCTTCGCCAACAGGTTCCTCGCCGATAATCCAGCTTTCAAATCCGTACAGTTCACCAGAGCCAGTCTGAAACCACCGGGTGGCATGGGGTGGGCTTTGCCTGGTTTGGTTTCGTGGTAGGTGATTTGCACGCTGCTGATGCCGGGCAGGCCACGGATATGCGTTTGCAGCGCTTGCGGTGGATGAGGCGGCACCACGCCATGCCGCGCGAACAGGGGAATGGAATAGCCCTCAATCCGGCGCTCATCCCTGTGCTCCCACACCCCCTCGGCATAGAGTTTTACCAGCGCATCAAACCAGTCCCGCCCGTATAAATCACACCACTGGTCGGCAAAGCGCAAATGCGCTTCGATAATGCGCCCGCCAATGGTCTCGAAGTTCATCATGCCCGTGTAACCGATCATGTGATCCGCCACCCACCGCGACAAAAACCATTCCAGTTCAACACGTTGCCCGGTCTCTATCACCCAGTGCGTGAACATGCCGTCAAGCCAGGGAAAGCCAAGCGCATGCCGTATCCAACGCACTTCACCATTTACAATCGCACAATCCGTCGAGATGTGTTCGCCAGTGAAAATCGGCATCCACATGTGGTCAGGCGTAAGCTTGTCAAATGCAGCGCGTGACGCAACAATCCCGCTTCCCAACCCCATGCCCTTGAGGTTGATATTGGGCTTGGCAAACACCGGAAAAACCACCGGCACATCTCCGGCCATGCCACAGGGTAGGCCTTGCGATTGCGCAATCTTCAGCTTCTCATAGGCCCAGCGAAAACGCGGCAACCATGCAAAGCAGTCAATGTCATCCGTCGGGATGTTGACATCGACGGGGCAACTCACATCTTCAAAATACTGGAACCGCCATGGGTCCCTCTCGCAAATCGGCATGGCCGGACCTTAACAATCGGCCCGGCCCATGCAACCCACATTACTTGATCTGATAGGTGATGCTGACATCAACCGTCAGCGCCTGCTCACCTTGGGCAATCGGCACATCCGCAGCAAGATCAGCCCGCGCCGCCTTCGCCATGTATGGCATGGGCGGCTGATAAGCCGCACCTTCACTCACGGTGATGATATCACCCAGCTTGAAACCGCCGGCAGCGGCATAGATTTCGGCCTTGTGACGCGCATCCGCCACCGCAGCCTTGCGGGCTTCGTCCAGCATGGCATCGGGCTTTGTCACCGAGAATGAAATACCATTGATGGTGTTGGAACCCGTCGACACCGCGACATCCAGCAAGCCACCCAGATCCTCGATTTTGCGCACCGTCACCGTCACCATGTTGTTGACGTCGTAACCCACAACCTTCGGCGGCTGGCCGTTGTTGTTGCCATAGTCGAGGCGCGGCCCCACCGAGAAATTCGACGTCGCCATATCCCGCGCATCAATGCCAGCCTGCTTCAGCGTGTCCAGCAACGCCTTCATCGCCTTGGTGTTGCCATCCAGCGCCTCGCGCGCTGTGGCAGCTTGTGTGGTTACACCAATCGAGATCGATGCCACATCCGGCACCGCCCGCACTTCACCGTGGCCGGAAATCGAAATTGCGCGCACCAGTTTGGACTCCTCGGCAAGGGCAGGGGCAACAGCAACAATCAAGGCAAGAAAAACAGCACTTATCAGGTATTTTATCATTTACGTCTCCTTCGACCCTGTTATAGGAATAAAATAAGTCGAATTTATGACCTCAGCGGAAAGGCGGCTCATCAAAACTGCGCAGCTTGCGGGAATGCAGACCTTCCCGGTCCACCCGCAGCCGGTCAAGTGCTGCAAGGCCAATAAGCAAATGCTCACCCACAGCCCGGTCATAAAACGCATTGGCCGCACCCGGCAGCTTGATTTCACCATGCAAAGGCTTGTCCGATACACACAAAAGCGTGCCATAGGGCACCCGCAGCCTATATCCCTGCGCCGCCAAAGTGCCCGATTCCATGTCCACCGCGATCGCCCGCGAGAGATTGATCCGCATGCGCTCCTGCGTCCAGCGCAGCTCCCAATTGCGGTCATCATTCGTCATCACGGTACCCGTGCGAAGCCGTTCTTTCAGCGCCTCGCCCTTTTCCCCCGTCACATCGGCAGCGGCCCCCTGCAAGGCCAACTGGATTTCAGCCAAAGCCGGAATCGGAATATCCGGCGGCACCAGCGAATCGAGAATACGGTCCTGCCGCAAATAGGCATGCGCCAGCACATAATCCCCAATCCGCTGCGACTGTCGCAAACCGCCACAATGGCCGATCATCAGCCAGCAATCCGGCCGCAGCACCGCCAAATGGTCTGTAATGGTTTTCGCATTGGACGGACCCACGCCGATATTGATCAACGTCACTCCACCTTTGCCGTCATTGCGGGAGAGATGATAGGCTGGCATTTGAAATCGGTGCCACAACGATCCCTCAACAACCGCGTCGGCTTCAGCATCCGACATGCCCCGTGAAATGCTGCCCCCACCGGGCAAATACAGAACGTCATACTGCGTCTCGGCCTTGAGTTGCGCCCGCGCCCAGCCAATGAACTGGTCCACATAACGGTGATAATTGGTCAGCAAAATCCACGGCTGCGTGTGGCCCCAATGGGTGCCCGTATAATGTTGCAGCCGCTTCAGCGAATAATCCACGCGCACGGCATCAAACAGGCACAGCGGCTCCGGTTCACCCGGTGCCGTGACCCAGGTGCCATCTGCCACCTCATCACCCACCAGCGCCAAACGCGGTACCGGGAAAAACAGCGCAAGTTCCGCCGCAGAAACGCCACCAGCACCCAGGTCATCACCTTTTTCAAGAACATAAGGGTAGGGGATTTCCTGACTCGACATCCGCACTTGAATGGTAGCGCCGTAGTCGCGCACAAGGTGCGTCAATTGTTCCAGAAGGTAGCGCCGGAAGTGCCGGGGATGCGTCACCGTGGTGGTATAAACACCAGGCCCCTGGAATTTGGCATAGGCCCGCGCAATATTCGGCTGCAAGCCATTGGCGCGGTAGGTCACCTGCAACTCCGGATAATGCCAGTGCCCCCGGTCCTCATCCGTCGGAACGACTCGCTCGGACAGATAAAGGTCCAGAGATGATTTGAGATGCTGGCAGGCCGCCAGATGCAGCTCCTCCAGTTTGTCCACCGCTTCAACCGGGGAAAGATTTTTCATTGTCATGGCGCTACCTAGCATTCTTGACAGAAATACGAAAGCTTCTGTTGTATTGCACAAGGCACTGGAATCCCCCGGCGGAATAAGCTACCCAACGCCCGCGCTAGCCGCGCTATCGGTGGGCCTGTAGCTCAATGGTTAGAGCTGACGGCTCATAACCGTCTGGTTGGGGGTTCGAGTCCCTCCGGGCCCACCACTTTCTCCTGCGTAATAGTTTTTTGATCACATGGACAAAGATTTTTCGCGGTGCAATAGTCTCATTGTCATTTCACCAGGAGACTGCTCAATGTCACACAACGTGTTCCACGCCAACCGTCGAGATATTCTGAAATTCAGCGCCATGGCAGCCACACTGCCGCTGATCTCACGACAAGGCTTCGCCGCCGACAAGATCAAGACCGCAGCCATCTATACCGTTCCTGTGGAACAGCAGTGGGTGAGTCGTATCCACAAGGCAGCCGAAATCGCGCGGGACCGTGGCGACATTGAATATGTCTTCTCGGAAAAGGTCTCGAATACCGACTATGAGCGCGTCATGCGCGAATATTGCGAGGCAGGCCACAACTTCATCGTCGGCGAAGCCTTCGCCGTGGAAGACGCTGCCCGCGCTGTTGCCAAGGACTATCCTGACAAGGCCTTTCTCATCGGTTCATCGCTAAAGCCCGATGCAGCCGCCAGTCCCAACTTCTCAGTCTTCGACAATTACATTCAGGACGCGTCCTATCTGTCCGGCATCGTCGCGGGCGCCATGACCAAGTCTGGCACCATTGGCATGGTGGGCGGCTATCCCATCCCTGAAGTCAACCGACTGATGAATGCCTTCATGGCAGGCGTCAGGGAATCCCGCGCTGACGCCAAGTTCCTTGTGGCCTTTATCGGCTCTTGGTTCGATCCGCCAAAAGCCAAGGAAACTGCCTTGGCGCAAATTGATGCTGGTGCGGACTTGCTTTACGCTGAACGCTTTGGCGTGTCCGATGCCGCCAAGGACAAGGGAATTCTTTCCGTCGGCAACGTCATAGACACCCAGAAAGACTACCCCGATACAGTGGTCGCCTCAGCCCTCTGGCACTTCGAACCTACACTCGATGCTGCAATCAAGGCCATCCAGGGCGGCAGCTTCAAGGCCGATGACTACGGCCCTTATTCCTACATGAAGGCAGGCGGCAGTTCACTGGCCCCCCTCGGCACGTTTGATGCAAAAGTCCCAGCCGAAGTCAAAGCCAAGGTGGCTGAAAAAGAAGCCGCTATCAAAGCCGGAAGCTTCGCGGTCACAATCGACGACTCAGAACCAAAGTCGTCCTGAGTGCCATGACGTCAACGTCAACCGGAGAGCAGTCAACTGCTCTCCGGCTTTCCAACATTACCAAGCGCTTTGGCTCCCTTATCGCCAACGACGATATTTCCATGACGCTGAAGCGTGGCGAAATCCGTGGGTTACTTGGTGAAAACGGAGCAGGCAAAACCACGCTGATGAACATCCTGTTCGGCCATTATGTTGCCGATCAAGGGGCAATTGAAGTCTTCGGCCAACGGCTTCCTGCAGGCAATCCCAAAGCCGCACTCCACGCTGGCATCGGTATGGTACACCAGCATTTTGCCCTCGCTGAGAATCTCACAGTGCTCGACAATATTGTACTGGGCACCGAGCCGCTCTGGACAATGCGCAGCAACCGGACGCAGGCCCGCCAGAAAATCCTGCAGCTGGGCGAAGACTTTGGCCTGCAAGTGTCGCCGGAAGCAACCGTCGCCTCCCTGTCTGTCGGTGAAAAGCAGCGCGTCGAAATATTGAAAGCGCTCTACCGAAACGCCCGCATCCTCATCCTTGATGAGCCTACAGCTGTCTTGACTCCGCAGGAAGCAGCAGCCCTGTTTGAAACGTTGAAGCGATTTGTGGCAAAGGGCCTTTCCATCATTTTCATCTCCCATAAACTCGACGAAATCCGCGCGGCTTGCCACAACGTCACCGTTCTGCGTGCGGGCCGCAATGTGGCCGAGCGCGATGTTGGTGACTTCGACAAACATCAACTGGCAGCTTTGATGCTGGGTCGCGAAGTGTCAAAATTCAAAGCGGAAAGCCTGGCACGTGGCAAAATGGTACTGCAACTGACCAATGCCTCTGCCAAACGCGACAGATTGTCCACCGAAGCTCTTGACCTTGAAGTCTGTGCCAATGAAATTGTCGGCATTGCAGGTGTATCGGGCAATGGTCAAAGCCTGTTGGCTGACATCGTCTCGGGCCTCGCACAACTCACATCAGGAACGTTGACAATCAACGGTAATCAGCAAGCCAACCCGTCACCTCTCGCTACTGTCGCACAAGGCGTCGCCCGCATTCCAGAGGACCGCCACGCCGAAGGGCTGGTGGGAGACATGACGATTGCGGAAAATCTCATCGCCGAGCAGTTGCGCACAACATTCAGCAAGTCTGGACTCATCAACTGGGGTCAGGCCAAAACATTTGCCAACAGGATCATCGCCGAGTACGAAATTAAATGCCCCGGTCCTGAAGCCCGCGCAGGCTCGCTCTCTGGCGGCAACATGCAAAAGCTGATTCTTGGTCGTGTCATGGCCAATGCACCAATCCTGATCCTTGCCAACCAGCCCACGCGCGGGCTTGATGTGGGGGCCGTTGCCTACGTGCATGAACAACTGCTTAATGCCCGCAGGCGCGGCGCAGCCATTCTGTTGATCAGTGAAGACCTCGACGAACTGTTGTCGCTCTCTGATCGCGTCGCAGTCATGTTCCGGGGCCAGCTCTCAAGACCAGTTGCCCGCGCCGATGTCACGATTGAAACGTTGGGCCTCATGATGGCCGGGCAGGTTGTGCAGCATGCGGCTTGAAACACGCACCCAGCAAAAGCGCTGGCACATGCTGGCCTTTCCTGCTCTTGGCTTTCTCGCAGCCTCATTGTGCTGTGCCGCCCTTGTCATGCTGGCAGGTGCTTCGCCCTTTCAGGTTTTCGGCCTGATGCTGAAAGGTGCCTTCGGCAGTAGTTTTGCTTTTTTCGAAACCTTGACCCGCGCCACTCCCCTGATTTTCACTGGCCTCGCTGCCGCCGTGGCCTTTCGCGCCAAACTCTGGAACATCGGAGCCGAGGCACAGCTCTATAGTGGCGCAGTCACAACAGCAGTCTTGGGCACAGGCCTGCTGCCACTCCCAGCACCTTTGCTCACCCCCATCCTGATGATTGCCGCCGTCACAGGCGGAGCGCTCGTCCTGGCTGGTCCGACTTTTCTCAAAACCCGATTCGGCGTTGATGAAGTGGTGACAACATTGTTGCTGAACTTTATCGTCCTGCTCTTCGTCAGCATGTTTCTGGATGGCTGGTTGAAAGATCCTGCTGGCCTTGGCTGGCCGCAGTCAAAGAAAGTCATCGAAGAGGCGCGCCTCGTCAAACTCATCCCCGGCAAACGCTTGCACCTCGGCTTCGTCATAGCCATTGCCTGCGCCATTGCGATCTGGATTGTCGACCGCAAACACGTCCTCGGTTTTGAAATGCGCGCCGTTGGCCACAATGCCAAAGCCGCCCATTTCCTCGGCATCTCAGTGAATTCAGTACTTGCCAAAACTGCGCTCCTCTCAGGCGGCCTTGCGGGTCTCGCAGGTTGGTCGGAAGTCGTGGGCCTGAAGGGCAATCTCACTCTCGACCTCTCGCCAGGCTTTGGCTACACTGGCATAATTGTTGCCATGTTGGCCATGCTGCACCCCCTCGGTGTTGTCGCTGCAGCGATATTTGTTGCAGCCGTATTTGTGGGTGCAGATGCCATGAGCCGCACAGCGGGGGTTCCAAGCTATATCGCACAAGTGATGGTGGCACTTTCACTTCTTGCAATGCTGATCTCACTCATGTTGACGCGCTACCGCGTGAGGTGGGTGTGATGGACGCTGTCGAAGTTTTCTTCACCGCTTCGCTCTGGGCCGCCGCCATACGTATTGCATCGCCACTCATATTCGGCACACTGGGTGAATTGATTTGTGAAAGGGCAGGGGTCCTCAACCTCGGAATCGAAGGCATCATGACAGCGGGTGCTTTCGCAGGTTGGGTTGCAGTCTATTTCGGAGCAAGTCTATGGTTCGGTGTACTTGTGGCAGCACTGACAGGTGCAGTTCTTGGCCTTCTCCTCGGCTTCCTCACAGTGCCATTGGGCCTTTCCCAACATGTCACAGGTCTTGGTGTCACGCTGCTTGCGACCTCACTTTCCTATTACATTTATCGCGTCACCTTCCCCAAAGTCACTTCACCCCCCAAGATTGAACCGTTCCAGCCATTCCCTATTCCCGGACTGTCGAACATCCCAGTCCTCGGCGAAGCTTTGTTCCAGCAAACCCCGCTGACCTATCTTGCTTTCGCTCTGACGGCCCTAGTCGGGTGGTTCCTCTATCGCACCCCCGCAGGTCTTGCCGTGCGCACCGTTGGCGAAAACCCCGCCGCCGCCGAAGCCCAAGGCATCAGCGTCACTGCAACCCGCATGGCTGCTGTGGCCGCAGGAAGCGCCTTGATGGGCATTGGCGGCAGCTTTGTCACCCTCTCTGCCTTCAACTCATTCTTTTTCGACATGATCAATGGGCGGGGCTGGATTTGCATAGCCTTGGTGGTTTTCGGCAGCTGGCGACCCGGCAAAGCCTTGCTGGGCGCATTGCTGTTCGGCCTGTTCGATGCCTACCAACTGCGATTGCAGCAATGGGCCGGGGCTATTGTACCCTACCAACTTTTCCTGATGTTGCCCTACGCACTTTCAATTGTCGCCCTCATTGTCATGTCGCGCCGCGTAGCCTACCCTCGTGCGCTGATGGTGCCGTACCGCAAAGGTGAGAGATAGGAGTTCAACATGCTGACCGACCTCGACCGCAAGTTTCTGCGCATAGCCTACGAGGAAGCCAAAGCTGGTTTCGATGAAGGCGGCTGCCCGATTGGCTCCGTCATCGTGCGCGGTGATCAGGTACTGGGGCAGGGGCGCAACCAGCGGGTTCAGGGCGGCGATCCCATTGCCCATGGCGAAATGGACGCGCTGCGCAAGGCCGGTCGCCAGCGCACCTACAAGGACACCGTGATCTATACCTCCCTCAGCCCCTGCATGATGTGCACTGGCACCATCATCCAATTCGGCATTCCTCGCGTGGTGATTGGTGAGAACAAGACCTTTGGCGGCAATGAAGAGTTCCTGCGCTCGAAAGGCGTCGAAGTCATCGTCGCCGACGACCCCGACTGCTTCGCCCTGATGACAAAATTTATCGCTGAAAAGCCGGAACTCTGGGCCGAGGATATCGCTGAGGACTAGGCCGACAATGCCAGATATGTCCGGTCGATTTCACTTGCCCTCGCCATGGCAATGTCCGCTGGCAAGGGCCGCGCCAATGCATAGCCCTGAACCTTCTCGACGCCCAGCTGTTGCAGCAAGTTAACCTCTTCGTTGGTCTCTGCCCCTTCCGCCACCACAGTCATGCCAAGTACATGCACCATGTCGATGATGGATTTCAGCATGCCGCGCTTGCGGGTGCTCTTGTCGGCACCTGAAACAAAAGCGCGATCTATCTTGATGCTGTGGAACGGCAGCTTTTGCAAATAACCGAGTGACGAATAACCTGTCCCAAAGTCATCAAGCGCCAGTTTCACACCATCTCGCGCCAAGGTCTCAAGCACAAATACGGTCTCCGCATAACGCGAGCCCACGAACATACTCTCTGTCAGTTCAAGACACAGCAAGTGCGGCGGCAAACCAGTTGTCTGCAATGCGGCACGCACCTTTTCGACAAAGCCAGCGGCTAGAATTTGTGCCGGTGAAACGTTGATCGACATGATGCGTTCGGGCAAACCTTGTTGATACCATGCCGCAGCTTGCTTGCACCCTGCAAGCAGAACCCAGTCACCGATCACCGAAATAAGGCCAATCCGTTCCGCCAGCGGAATGAACACGCCAGGTGACATGGGCCCGCGTACAGGGTGCGTCCACCGCACCAAAGCCTCAAACCCGGAAACACGATTGGCCCGCAAGTCAAATTGCGCCTGGTAATGCAATTCAAAATCGCCGTCCTTGGCGGCTTGTCGCAGCGCTTGCCCGACTGTGGCATCTTCCTGTACCACATCCGCCAGTTCTGGCCTGAAAAACGCAACCTTGCCCGCCACCTGTGATTTTGCATCGGCAAGCGCAAGGTCCACTTGCCGCAAGACGCTGTCAACGACATCTGTCTCGCCAGCACGACCCGCCAGTAACACTGCACCGGCAGTCAAGGTAACATGCAATTCGAGATCGCCAATTTGCAACGGCTTCACAAAGCCTGCCTGCACGCGCGCCAGCGCCTTCTCCACATCTTCGATAGTCTCAACACCCCGCAGCAACAGCGCAAACTCATCACCACCGTATCGTGCAAGTGTCACATCTTCAGCCACAGCAGCCTTGATAGTCGCTGCCACTGTCATCAAAAGCGCATCGCCAATCGAGTGGCTGAACGCATCATTCATGGCACGAAAACCGTGGATGTTGACGAGCGCCACAGCACCGGAAGCGCCAACGGCAGGCCTCTCCATCCAGTCATCCAGCGCACGTTGAAAGCTGACGCGATTGCCCAATCCTGTGAGCGGATCATGGTACGCCAGTTTCTGCAAGGCATCATCGCGCGAGCGAATATCACGCATCAATCCATTGAAGGACTTCACCATGACACCAACCTCGTCCGCCCTGTCATCATCGGGAAGGGCTGCCGCATAATTGCGCGATGCGCGAATGTCCTGAATGGTACGTGTGAGATCCGTCAAGGGCACGACAATGCGGCGCTGCAGGGGCCGCGATGCGACGACGCCCACAAGTGCCGCAAGCAACGCGAAAGAAAAAGTGGTCAGCACGGAGCTGAAGACTTGCGAACGCAAGCCGCGAATGTCACCCACCACCAGAAGGTGGCCGCGCACCACTCCACCTTTGATGATGTCCACTGACACCGGCAGCAGCCCCCTGTACAAAAGCATGATTGAGCTGTCGCTCTGCGTGACAACATCATCGTCCAGGTAGGCGGTCTGGCCCATTGTCGCGAAGGTGCTGTTGTCGGTGAGTACAATATTGGCCATCAGAATATTCGGGATGCGCGATACCGCCGTCAGGGCTGATAGCGCCTTGGGTCTGTCGACTTCTACGACTGCATCGCCGGTGGCGGCAGCAAGGGCAAGCGCTGTGGCCTGCATTGATAGCATCTGGTTTTGCAATTCGCGGCGTGTCTGGAGAACCGTGTGGGCAAGTGCCGCCAGTAACACGGCAAAAAATGTTGCCAAAGCCAACAGCCGCGACATGCGGCGGCCAATACCCCGATGAGAACGCATGATCATATTCGTTTCTGAAAACCCACCATCATGGCGCAGACGATAGCGTGATCAGTTGAAATTTTGCTTTCGCCAAGCGGTTAATAAATTGCAGACTGCGCCAGTCTCATTTTAAGTAAAAAGGTGAGAGAGTGCTGAGACGTTCCTGATAAAGCAAGGGTTCAGGATAGTTTGTGGCAGCATTTGTTTTCAGGGAAAATTGGGCAGGGGCAATGAAGAAAAGTCAGTTGTCATACGCTGCCAGTTTTCTGCGCAATACGTCCGCAAGCATGGCCATGACCTTCGCAGTAGCGATCCCGGCACTCATGGGGGCTGCAGGCATTGCCGTTGATTTTTCCATCTTCAATTTGAAATTGACCAAGTTGCAAGGTGCAGCTGATCAAGCCGCCATCGCTGCCGTGAAGGAATTGTCCGTCGTCAACACCTCGAAAAGTTCAGTCACCGAAGTCGCCAATGGTTTCGTCAAAAGTGCTCTCGCCAATGCCAGCGTGACAGTGGATGTGCAAATCGGTGTGAAGAATGACTCGGTCAAAGTAACCGTGACTGAAATCTGGACTCCATTCTTCGCCCATTTCATTGGTGCCAATGTCACCCCCGTTGTAGCGGGTGCCACCGCAAAATTTGCGGGCATGGCCAACGTGTGTGTGCTGGCCTTGAATCCTGTCGACGGAAATGCCGTGCGCATGGACAAACAGGCCAAGCTTCTGGCTAAGGGTTGCGGCATTTACTCCAACTCCAACAGCAGCCAGTCCATCAGACTTGACAGCGATTCCGAAATGTCTGCAGCGCTCATCTGTGCGGTCGGCGGGGTCAATGCCAAGGCGACAGCCATAAACCCCGCGCCCACAACCGATTGCCCGGTTTTGCCCGATCCTCTGTCATCACGTGCTGCACCAACGGTGGGGGCTTGCAAGGCCACGGCACTGGTCGTCAAGAACGGTTCAATGGTTTTGGATCCCGGCAACTATTGCGGTGGTCTGAAAATAACTGGCACTGCAAACGTAACGTTCAGACCCGGAGACTACGTCATCAGTGACGGTGTCTTTGAAGTTTCGAAAGATGCAACGGTAACGTCAGACAATGCAGCCTTCTATCTGAAAGGCGAAGCGACAACTTTAAACTTCACCGGCAACACCACAATTGATCTCACAGGTGCCAATTCCGGCAATATGGCTGGCCTGCTGTTTTTTGAAGATCGCAGCGTATCGCTGGGACGCATGCATCGCATCAACAGTGCAAATGCCCGCAGGCTCACCGGCACAATTTACATGGCCAACGGCAAACTGCGCATTGATCCCAATAGCTCTGTGGCGCAAGATTCGGCCTATACAGCAATCATCGCCCGTAACATAGAAATCGACGAGGGCCCCACACTGGTCCTGAACTCCGACTACGGCGCATCAAACGTGCCGGTGCCAGACGGCATTCGCATAGGGTCGCAAGTAGTTCTGTCGGAGTAAGGTGAGGTTAGGCAACCCTCAGGACGAATTGAGTGTGACATCGAAGGGACCTCATCAGCCCTTCGGGCAGCTTCTCCAGGGGAGAAGCGACGTGTTGTGCACCTCCCCAAACTATCATCCATTGAGGGAGGACCATCAACCAGTCCCTTCCCCTCTGGGGAAGGTCCCCGAAGGGGGGATGAGGTCCCTTTCTCCAAAAGCAATCCCCCTCCTCACAAAAGTGAGAAGGGTGACTGCGTCATAAATCAAAACCTTAAGGCCGCCAGTAGCTGAACCAATCCTTCACGGCATCGGTCTCAAAATTCCCGCGCATGTCAATCAGCGGGGCATGCTTCTTGGCCAGGGCCTTCAATGTCACATCATCGAACTGCTGGCGGAAAACCGTATGTGCCAGGCTGAAGACGATAGCATCATAAGGGCCACCCTGTTCTGGGTCATCAATGATGTTGGCACCGCGCCCACCTTCGAAGTGATCGTCATGCGCCACGGGGTCGAAGTTGAACACATCAGCGCCGCGCATCCACAAGGCGTCCATCAGGGGGTAGGCTTTGGAGTTGCGCGTATCCGGGCAATCTTCCTTGAAGCTGCGACCCAAAACCAAAACCTTCTTGCCCTGCAATCCCTGCCGTGACGGTGGCAACAGATGCTCGACTTTTTCAACAATGAAATGGGCCGTCTGTTCATTGACGGCCCGCGCCGCAGCAACAAGCTCCATCGACAAGCCATGACGGCGGCCCGCATCCACCAGGAAGTATGGGTCAACGGCAATGCAATGCCCACCAACAAGACCCGGACGATAATGATGGAAATTCCACTTCGACGATGCTGCTGCGATAACATCCGACGAGCGTATGCCCATCTTGTCAAACAGCATCATCATCTGGTTCATCAGGGCAATGTTCACATCGCGCTGGGTGTTTTCCAGGATCTTGGCAGCTTCAGCCACCTTGATTGATGTGGCAGGATAAAGCCCCGCTGTGATCACCCGCGAATAGAGTTCAACCAGAAAATCTGTAACCTCGGCGCTTGAGCCTGCAACAATTTTCTTGATGTCTGGCAATTTGCGCGATGGGTCTGCCGGGTTGATGCGCTCTGGCGAGTAGCCGAGATAGAAATCAATGCCTTCTTTCAAGCCGGAATGCGTTTCAATGACCGGCAGGCAGCGGTCTTCGGTTGTGCCGGGATCAACTGTGCTTTCAAACACCACCACACAGCCACGCTTCATGTTGAGGGCAATCGACTTCGATGCCGCAATCAACGGGCTGTAGTCAGGCTTGTTGTGGCTGTCCACCGGGGTTGGAACGCAGACCAGGATTACATCGGCGTCTTTCAACATTGCAGGCGATGTGGTGAAATCCACGTTGCAGCCGCGCAAATCTTCCGGGTCGGCTTCGCCGGTCAAATCAATGCCTTCGCGCAATTCAGAAATCTTGCCTTCGGAGATGTCAAAGCCAATCGCGCGCGATCCTTTGGAAAATCCGAGAGTCAACGGCAGGCCCACGTAGCCAAGCCCGATCACCGCCACCCGCGCAACCGCTGCATCGGGCAGGGGCAAGGGATCATGTGTGACAAGGCGAAGTGGATGAATGGCTGGTGCAGCTACGGCGTGGACAAAATTGGTAGACACGATCTTATGACCTCCCGGTGATGTCGTTTCAATCGCTATCAACACCAGCGTGAACCAAGGCGAATTTAAGAAACGTGGTGAATCGCCGTAAAGGTTAGTGATACATGAATAGAGGAAGGTGGCCGAAGGCCGGATGAGGTCTCCTTCCTTCCCCCATACTTAACGCCACAGCAACCATTCAACTCTAAATGTCGTTCGGTTGCGCCAGGTTGTGGCGTGTGTGTGCGTGTGTTGGGGGCGTTGAGTGTTATCGCTGGTTGCCTTGGAGTGGCTGTTTGCGATCCTGGTACTGGTGGTTTTTACAAACCGCTATGTGCTGGGTTCCGCTATGCGCATGGTGGATCGGCGAACCTTCGAGACTTTCGGCGAAGACCCTCACATTTGGCCAACAGTGGCTATCGTGGTGCCCGTTTACAATGAAGGCGCACACATCCTTAAAACTGCAGATAGTTTCCAACTGCTCGATTATCCCCGAGACAAACTGCGGGTCGTGTTCATTGACGATCAATCCACCGACGACACCTATTCCCATTTGCAAACCGTTGCCCAAACCTACCCTTGGATGACTGTTATCCAGAATGAGAAGAATGTTGGCAAACGCATCGGCATAAAGAACGCCGTACTGAAAACCCATACCGACCTCATCATGTCGGTGGACTCAGATGTCATTGTTGATCCCGAAGCCTTGCGCACACTTGTCCGCCACATGTTCGCCAGTGATGTCGATGCTGTCGGCGGCTGCGTCTTCGTGTCGAACGCCGATGAAAACTGGCTCACCCGCATGCAGGCCGTGAAATACTGGATCGGCTACCAGTTTCTCAAGAATGTCGAAAACACCTTCAGCCACATCATGTGCCTGTCCGGCTGCCTCACGCTTTACAAGCGCTCAGCTCTCCTGGCCGTGGACCACGAAGTTGAAAATCGCACTTTCCTCGGCGACGACGTGAAATACGGGGAAGACCGCTTCCTCACCCGCAAGCTGGTGGAGCGTGGGTACAAGACCAGACTCTGCTTCCAGGCCCGCTGCTTTACCAAGGCACCACACAGCTTTGCAGGTTACGTGAGCCAGCAATTGCGCTGGCGTCGTTCCAACCTGATAGACTTCATTACGGCACTGCCACACCTCATGCGTTTCCACCCGTTGGTGCTGGTGCATTACTGTTCCATGGCGCTGCTGTTGATTTTCTATCCATTGACCCTGGCCTCGCAAGTGGCCCGTCTTGGTTTTGTGATTCCAATGATCGAGCATGCCATGCTCGTGTCAACTTTTGCGCTGGCCTATGAGTGCAACAAGCACAAGCTGCCCAAAATGGCGCGCACCAACGGCGTCTGGTTCTTGTCCATGGCCATTGTGTTTCCGGTAATGTACCTGACCATGACACCATTGGCCTTCGCCACTCTTGGCACTACGTCGTGGGAAACCCGCGCAGGCAGCACACCTAAAGTCAAAAAGGCGACGGCTGCCGCATGAGTCAGGTGCTGTCCCTCAAAAATCACTCCGTGCAGCGCAAGGCCGCCCAGCGCGTACTTTACGTTGGCCCGTCGTCAGATGAAATCTGCAATCTGCTGGTCAATCACATTGGCCGCATTGACATAGCCTATGAAACCGAAGTGCAAGCTGCTTTCGCTCATTTGCGCAGCCGCCAGTTTGACGTCGTCATCATCGACCAGCGTGATGAAAACCTGGCGACGCGCCTTATTTTGCCTGTACTGCAAGCCCTGGGCTATCCTGTCAAACCTGTGGTCATCAGCCCACTGACGGATGTTGGACATTATCTCAATGTGCCCGGCGTGGCGCGTGTCCTTGCAGCTCCCGTGAAGGAAACCCAGTTGCTGCGCATTCTGGGTCTGGAGCGTCGGACACGTCCGGCAGAAAACACCGTAAAACCGCCGCCAGAGCAAAACGCTCCGGTGCAGCGCAAAAAAATCGGCCCTCTCGCAGCGCTGATCAATCGCTGTATGAGCACCATATCGATGCTCTACAAGCGTGCGGCCTTTTTGCTGCTGTTTGCCTTGTTCATAGCCTTCGCATTCTATGGCCTGCTCATCGCTTTTTTCCTCCTGTCATCGGGCTGGGGAGCGCCGCTCACTTTGACCCGCGGCCATGAAATGGTGAACCGTGTGGAGCGTGAAATCACCGAAGCCAAAGTCGCCCTCAACCTCACTGACCAGCGCCTCGTGGACGAAGACCTGGCCAAATCCTCAGCAGAGCAAGAATTGCGCGATGCAAAAGCCCTCGTCAAATATGCCGCCGGCACAGTCAAAAAAGAAATCCAGTCCCGCAACCGGCAGAGCAAAGTCTTGACCCAAAGCATCAAGCGTTTGCGCAAGGTGAAGGCCCAGCTCGAAAAGCAGGTGAGTGGGGCAGGGCCCTCGGCTGACCTCGAGCGGCTTTATCAAAAGCGTCTCATTGACCGCACAAGTTACAGTGCCAGCACGTTGAACCTCATCGAAGCGGGGCAGCGTCTTGCCGCCATCGAGATTGAAATCGACCAGTCAGAAGGCCAACTCGAAGAACTTGCCATGAGCCAGGAAATGTTGGCGAGCTTTGATGTAGCCATGAAAAAGGGCGAGGGGCTTTCGGGTGTCACAGCTACATCAAGCGATCTCTTGCCACTCACCAATCAGGCCTCACAAGCTGTTGCTGCGAGGGAAATGGCGAAATCCAAAATCACCAGCGTCGAAGCCAGCCGTGCAACTTTGGTAAAAAGCAAAAGCGTCCTTACCGATCAAATCGCAACGCTGGAAAACTCGGCTCTGGCCCGTGCCCGTGAAAAACGCATTGACGTTGTCTTCGTGCCCTATGGCAACGACAACAAATTCCGTCAGGGCGCACCACTCTATAGCTGCATGTTCACGATCATCCTGTGCAGCAAGGTTGGTGAAGTGGGCCAGCCGCTTCCCGGCGAAATCAATTCCGTCCACCCCTTCTTTGGAAAACCCATACGTGGCAGCCTGGTGGAGGTGAAACTCACCGCCCCCGACGCTGCCATGCGCGAGATCATCCATGGCAACTACAAACCGCTCCTCTTTTAATCGCCGCAGATGGCTCGCCTGTCTGGCGGTCTTTACTGTCACTGGCTGTGCCGGACAATCGGTCCTTGGTGCTGACGGCTTTCGCCTGTCCATTCTGGAGCCCAAAACCGAAGTGCGCGTGATAAAGACTGAACCTGCCCCACAATTGAAACCCACAATCGTCCAGACCTCGACCATCACACCCGTCGCAGCACAGCCCCCCCGGCACCCCGCATGGTGCGACTATCTGATCGAAGACACCGCAGCCCAAACTACCATCATGCGCTCGCCCCGTTTGAGCGCGTCCACATCAGACGATGGCAAATCGAATGTTTCCCTCGGCATGAGCCTGTCTGACCTTGCCAAGGCCCGCCTGCTGGAGGACACCGCCGAAGCCCGTTGCCGCCGCTATGTTGCCGAAAGCGGCTTGCAAAAACTCATCTTTTTGTCACCCCAGGAACTGACAAGCGCTGGCTACCGCGCCAAGTACAATGCCGTGAACCGCCGCAAGAATGACATCCAGGCCCTGCGCCGCGATGTGGCAAAGGCCATGGCGCGAGGCGATCTAGACCGCGAAAGAGCAACAGTGTTGATGGGTATCGCCGACCAGATTTTCGCCGAAGCCGCCAATGCAAAATCCCAGGCCGATCGCCGCAGCACCGACTTTCTCGGCCAGAAGGACCATGCCGGTCTACTTGGCCGTGAACTCAGCCGGGCCGAAGCCGACCTCGAAGACCTTAACAGCCGCATGCGCACCTATGACGCCATCGACGTCTCCGTCTCGGCTGGCTGGAGTGACGACATCACCCGTGACGATTTCCAGATTGAATCAAAGGGTCTGAGCGGCAAGGTCAGCCTGTCAATGAAACTGGGTGCCGTGCTGCCGCAACGTTTTGAACATGAAGAACGCGCCAAGCGCGCCAAACTGCGTGCCATCAGCGAAGAGGGCGGCACCCTCTGGCAAGTCAACGTGCTGCGCCTTGCCCATGAACGCGCCATCGAAGGCCTTGTCCAGTCCAGCAGCAAGATCGACAATTCCATCACCGAAGCCCGCAAACTTCTGGCCGCCCTGAAAGGCGTCAACAACCCCGAATTCGTCGCCACAAAAGTCCAGGCCAAACTCCGGCTGATTCAACTCGAAACCGAGAAAGCCGGCGTCCAAGGCTCAATAGCCGAAATTCGCAGCAACATGGCGCGGCTGAAAACGACGGGGTGAGGGGCGACCACGATACACTCCCCGTGAAAATATCAACCATTCCCTCCCACCACAAAACCTGCTTGAAGCCAGACGATCTCAACCCCGGAGCCCTCACGCGTGTCATCCAAATCCTTCGTCATCGGCATTGATACAGGTGGCACCTATACCGATGCCGTGGTGATCGAGCGTAACTCCCAGCGCATTCTGTCATCTGCAAAATCAATCACCACCAAGGGCGATCTCGCTGTCGGCGTGGGTCTGGCCATGCAGGCAGCCGTGGCTGAACTTAAAGGCCAAGCCAAACCACAAGACATCAAACTCGTCTCCATCTCAACCACCCTCGCTACAAATGCCGTGGTCGAAGGCCACGGCGGATCTGTTGCCGTGATCCTCATCGGTTTCGACGACAAGATGGTGGAGCGCACGGGCATAGCCGTAGCCTTCGCCGACATGCCCATCATCCGCGTGGCAGGCGGCCATGACCACAACGGCGACATTGCAGCACCCCTCGATGCGCCCGCACTGAAAGCTGCCCTCGACAACTTGCAGGGCAGGGTGACCGCAATTGCAATCGCCTCCACTTTCGCGGTGCGCAACAATGCCCATGAACTCGCGGCCCGCAAGCTGGTTCAGGAAATCCTGTCGCTTCCCGTCACACTCTCGTCCGAACTCTCCAGCGCCCTTGATGCGCCGCGCCGCGCCCTCACATCAGTGCTCAACGCCAGACTGGTCGGCCACATCGCCCATCTCATCGCAGCCGTGAAACGCGCCATGCAAACCATGAACATCGAGTGCCCATTGATGATCATGAAAGGCGACGGTGCCTTGACCTCTGCCGAAAGCGTCGTGCAACGCCCCATCGAAACCATTCTCTCCGGCCCGGCGGCCAGCCTCGTCGGCGCGAAATGGCTTTCCGGCCTCGACAATTTCCTGATGTCGGACATGGGCGGCACCACAACCGACGTCGGCATTCTGGAAAACGGCCAACCCCTCGTCGCCCCCCATGGTGCAGAAGTTGGTGGCTGGCGCACCATGGTCAAAGCCATTGATGTGAAAACCATCGGCCTCGGCGGCGACAGTGAAATCGCCATCGGCCTCAACGGCAAGATTGATGTCGGCCCCCAACGCGCCGTGCCCCTGTCCTTGCTGGCCCAGCGCAAGCCGCAGCTCATCGCCATGCTGGAAGTTGATCTCACCGAGACCGAAGGTGGCTCACTGCTCGGCCGCTTTCTCGTGCTGCCCTTTGGCCGCCACAGCACCACACCACCTGCAGGCCTGAACGCCCGCGAAATTGAAATCCTCGCTGCTCTCAGCGACAACCCGACACCCATGCGCAAAATCGCAGTGTCGAGTGCCGCCCAGCGCGCAGTCACCTCGCTGCGCCGCAAGGGCCTGTTGCAAGTTTGTGCCCTCACACCCTCCGATGCGGCCCATGTGCTGGACTTGCAAGACAACTGGGTGAAACAGGCCGCCGTCCTCGGCGCAACTTTACTCGCCAAACACCGCACCATGAAGCGCCCCGATGAGAAAGTGCTTCGTGATTTCTGCCATGAAATCTGGTCGATCACCGTTGCTAAATCTGCCCGCATCATCGCCGATACAGCACTTGGCAACGTCACTGATTCAAACAGCCTGATCGACGCCGTATGCGAAGGCCACCCACGCGTAGGCCGCGCCCGCATAACAATCGCCCCCCACATTCCCATTGTCGCCGTCGGCGGACCCGTGCGCGTCTATTACACCGAAGTCGCCCGTCGCCTCGGAACCGAAGTCATCTTCGCGCCCTATTGTGACGTCGCAAATGCCGTAGGAGCCGCTGCCGCCATGGTGTCAGAACGGATAACAGTGACAGTCGAAGGTGACGGCAACGGCACCTTCCGCGTCCACTGTGGCGGAGTTGCGGAACTGTTCGCATCCGGGACCAAAGCCCTCGAACGCGCCCGAGAAATAGCCGGCCACCGCGCCAAATCCCAAGCCCTCGAACATGGTGCCACCAACCCTCAGCTGGAAATCACAATCGAAAAGCAACTCCTGCCCGAAGCCACAAACGACGATGGTTTGTTAACCGCGACAGTAACTGCAAGTGCGATTGGCAGGCCGGTTGAAGATGCCCCTTCTTTCACCCCTCCTTAACCAAATTCCGAACCTTTCGACTTAATCCCCTTTTTGCAAAAAATTGCCGGAAACCCTGCAATCTCCCATTAACCTAACGCACGATAAGCTGCGTGCACGTAGTGGAGAGTTTACGATCATGAACGCGCTGAATTTTACGGGCTGGGACGACAAGGGAACTGAGGCGGTGTCCTGGCGTGTTGAGCATGACAGTATTGGCAAGCCCCAACCCACGGCATTTTTTCCGGACCAGAATGCTGGCGTTTATGAAAAGCTGATTTCCGGCTTGCCTGTCGCTCTCCATTGCATGGATGCCTCGGGTCGCCTGCTCTCTGCCAATCGCCACTGGTGTGAACAATTTGGTTACGCCCTGCATGAAGTGGCAGGCCAGCCCTTCAGCGCTTTTCTACCTCCCGAAAGCCGCACCAAACTGGTGACCAAGATTTATCCGCGCTACCTCGCAACCGGGGCCAGCCTGCACGATGAACTGGTAATGGTACGGAAAGACGGTAGCCTTGCCACCATACTCTTGTCCATGACGGGCTATCGCGGCGACAAGGGCCGCTTGCAACGCTCCGTCTGCCTGATGGAAGATATTTCAGAGCGCAAGATTGCAGCACTCGCGTCAAACCGTAGCGACAAGCGTTTCCGCGCCGCTTTCGCTGCATCTGTTCATGCCTTGGCCGTGATTTCGCCAACGGGCCAGATTGAATTTGCCAACCAGGCCTTTGGTACTTTCATTGGTCGCGCCGATGTTGAAACCGCCATGATCGGCTTTGACGAATTGTTGCACAAGGACGATCGTGGGCAATTTCTCAATGGCCTGCGTCAATTGCTGTCAGGCGAGAGCGACCACTTCCAGCACGAATTGCGGTATCAGGGAAACCCTGAAAAAGTTGGTCACGGAGCGACCTCCGTTGCCCTCGTCAAGAACGAAAACGGCGGCACCGAACAACTCGTTATTCAAATTGTTGATGTGACGGAGCGCAAGCTGGTCAATGACCGCTTGCAACGCGCACAGAAAATGGAAGCTGTTGGCCAACTCACCGGCGGCCTCGCCCATGACTTCAACAA
>JANPCL010000183.1:0-2595 GCA_031430915.1 Hyphomicrobiales bacterium | reverse complement strand
ACCGATCCGAACCGCAGCCTGATCGGCGACGATGAACATGGCTGGTCGGAAGATGGCATCTTCAACTTCGAAGGCGGCTGCTATGCCAAGGCCATCAACCTGTCAGCCGCAAACGAGCCGGACATCCACGCTGCTGCGCTTCGCTTTGGTACAGTGCTGGAAAATGTCGTCATCGACCCCGCCACCCGCCTCCCTGACTTCGCCGATAAGTCTCTCGCTGAAAATTCCCGACTCGCCTATCCGCTGACGGCAATCGCAAACTCATCGCGAAGCGGCAAGGCCTCAATACCCAAAGCCATTATCATGCTGACGGCTGATGCCTTTGGCGTGCTGCCCCCCATCGCCAAACTTTCGGAAGAGCAGGCCATGTATCACTTCATGTCCGGCTACACGGCAAAAGTCGCAGGCACGGAACGCGGCATCACCGAACCACAGGCCACCTTCTCCGCCTGCTTCGGCGCTCCCTTCCTGCCGCTGCATCCCGGAGTCTACGCCGATATGCTGGCGGAGCGCATGCGGAAATACAAAGTGCCATCTTTCCTCGTCAATACCGGCTGGACCGGAGGCGGCTATGGGGTGGGAGAACGCATCTCCCTTGCAGTCACAAGAACGCTGATCAATGCCGCCCTCTCGGGTGCCATGGCTAACGTCGAAACCCGCGGCGATGAAAACTTCGGTTTTGCCGTTCCTGTGGCAATAGAAGGCGTAGAAGCAAAGCTGCTGAACCCCCGCAGCTGCTGGGCCGATGGCAAGGCCTATGATGCAGCCGCCGACAAGCTGGTGGGCCTGTTCGACGAGAATTTCAAGAAATTCGAAGTGCAGCGGCGGATGGCGGCAGAGTAGGGAGCGTAGACCCCTCATCCGTCTCGCGCTTCGCGCCACCTTCTCCCGCGTGCGGGAGAAGGTGGCGCGAAGCGCCGGATGAGGGGTAACGCGTAAAGTTTTACGACTTAGGCTTGGACGCCAAAATCATGATGATCTGGCGTCCTTCAGGCTTTGGTTCCAACTCGACCTTGGCCATGTCAGCCATGCCGGCCTTCACGCGCAGCAACAGCTTGTAACCCAGATCTTGATGGTCCATTTCACGGCCACGGAAGCGCAAAGTAAACTTGACCTTGTCGCCTTCTTCGAAGAAGCGGCGGGCGGCTTTCATTTTGGTGTCGAAATCATGGTCGTCGATCATGGGACGAAGCTTGATTTCTTTCAGTTCAACGATCTTTTGATTCTTGCGGGCTTCAGAGGCTTTCTTCTGTTCCTGGAAACGGAACTTGCCATAGTCCAGAATCTTGGCGACGGGCGGCTGGGCGTCTGGCGAAATTTCAACCAGGTCGAGCCCCGCTTCTTCCGCCATGATAAGGGCCTGGCGCGTCGGCACCACGCCGACATTTGCGCCATCAGCGCCGATGAGACGAACTTCTCGCGCCTCAATGCGGTTGTTGATCTTGTGCTCGTCCTCGCGTTGTGGCGGGGGGGCATTGCGGTTCGTCGAAGGGCGGCGTGGGGGTAGGCTCAAGCGTCAAATCTCTCCGGTTATGGATCGCCAGACTGCTCAATTGCGAATCCGGCCAGCATTCGTTAGCAAGAAACCCCGCACAAATGAAGGGCAATTTACAAATGAGCGTCGTGGCCTTTGATGATGATTTGATGGATTTTTCGATTGCCTACCTGAAAGACGGTCCTGGCGATGAACGGGGCATCACCGGCTTTTTCTGGCTGGGGGGCTTTATGTCCGACATGACAGGCTCAAAAGGAGAGGCTTTGGCGGCCCTCGCCCGCAGCCAGCGCCGGACCTGCCTGCGCTTTGATTACTCGGGCCACGGCCACTCTGCGGGCCTTTTCACCGACGGCACAATTTCCCAATGGCTGGAGCAGGCGACCCACATGTTTCTGCGCCACACCCAGAACAAGCGCATCATCGTCGGTTCCTCCATGGGTGGCTGGCTTGCCCTGTTGCTGGCAAGGCGACTGGCCAAGGAAGACCCTTATGCCGCGAGCCGCATCGGCGGCCTCGTCTTGATCGCGCCCGCCACCGACATGACAAGTGAATTGATCTGGCCCCGGATGACCGACGAAGATCGTCACACATTGGTCCGCGAAAGCCAATGGCAACAACCCTCCGGCTACGGCACGCCCTACCCGATCACCCTCGCATTGATAGAAGACGGAACCCGCCACAGCCTATTTAGCGAATCCCTGAGCTTCCCTTTCCCTGTCCGCATCCTGCAAGGCACCGAAGATGAAGATGTGCCGGTAGCACACGCCATAAAAACCCTGGACCTGATCAAAGCCGACATCACACTGACACTGATAAAAAACGGAGACCACCGCCTATCGACCCAGCCACAATTAAGGATCATGCAGGAGACAGTGCTGCAACTGGCAAAACGGGCGGATGGGGATGAGATTTAGGCTCCGGCCCTCCCCCGCGCGTGCCGCGCCTCCCCTCCCGCAAGCGCTACCAGATTCACACATCTGGTTTTGCCTTCATGGCTTTGATACCTCGTTTTGCGGCCATGAACTCGAACCATCCCTGAAGCATGACGATGGGGCCGGGTTTTCCGTAATAGCCTGTCCATCCGCCGAGTCTGGCGCAGA
>JANPCL010000182.1:0-46918 GCA_031430915.1 Hyphomicrobiales bacterium | reverse complement strand
CCACTCCGCGAGCGGTGTTCATGATGTCGATTGATGGTCTCAGATGCCCAATCCTTTGGTGCGCCCGGCCAGTTCCCAAGCTATGGTCGATCCGCTGACTTTGCCTGTGAGAGACTTGCCTCTGATATCTTCGAAGCTGGGTCGCCAGGGCACCAGTGTAAATTCCTTGCTGTTTTCGAAGACGGCATATTTGCCAGAAGCGAGAGGAATGGAACGCGAGTAGTTCCCGTCAAAGCGCTCATCGTCCATTAGCTGGGCAGTGTGAAGGCCAGTAGCTGTAGAATAGGTTTGGGCAGCAGCGTTCACTTCATGCGTGGCTAGTGTTTTCATGGCTACTGCCGAAGGGCTGACCCCGCCGTTTGATTCATGGTCAACCATGCCGCGCTCTGTCAGCCATTGCAGGCGGTTGCGAAGGGCTGCCTTCACATCGCTGCCAAAGCCATTGTCACTGACAAATGTTGGCGACTTGCTGGCCAGTTCCTTGTCCAGCCACGTCAGACCTTCTGCTGTCTCAAGGCGCTCGAGGTTGAGGTATGACAGAATCTTGAGGCGGTTCAATTGTTTGCGCGTCTCCTCATGTGCTGTTCCCTCCAGCGACGCAATCATGCCGCGTTCAGGCAGAACCTCCGGTTTGACAGTGCCGAGATCAGCGTAGTGGACGCGGCCATCGGTGCCATCGATCACGACATAGCGGCGGTCCGAGAGTTCGTCTGTGATGCCAATGGCCGCCACTTTGCCTATGACAGGCTTTTCGCCATGATAAATTGAGAAACTTCCCGCTGGCCTGTCGATCCCAGCCTCCCGCAAGGCCCGGTGCATGGTGTTGATGATGTCATGGCGCTGGCCAAGCGCCTTTAGCCGTGTTTCGGTGTGTGGGGAGAGTTCCCACACACCTGTTTGCTTCTCTTGGGCCAGACCATAGCTTTGCAGCTTCCTGAGCCTTCCCATCTGGGCCGCATGTGTCATGATGTCGGCAGGCGGCTTGGCACTGACAACGAGGAAGTTGTCCTGCGAATGACTGATCAGTGTACGGTCCAGTCTGGTAAAGCGTTCGGCGTCTACGTCACGGGCCATCTTCATCTGGCGGTCGAAGTCCAGTTCCGGCCCCAGTTCCAATGTGACCAGGTCTTGCGCCTGATGGCGGATGCCATGGCTGACATAGTCGCGTGTCATGATCAGGTCTTTGCCCAGATCGTCGTGGCCCCGGATGATGATGTGGCTGTGCGGGTGGCCAGTGTTGTAATGATCAACCGCAACCCAATCCAATTTGGAGTCCAAGTCCCGCTCCATTCGCGTCATGAGATCACGGATGAATGGCTTAAGTGCCTCCATCTGTGCCGCATCTTCCGGCGAGACAATGATCCTGAATTGGTGGCGGTCGCCTTCACAGCGCTCGGTGAATTCGCCACCGTCAGCGATATCGAGGTCCTTGGAGTAGACCTGCCCGGGTTCGCCCTCACGCATCACGCCATCGCGTTGGAGATAGCGAAGGTGGGCGCGTGGCGCACTGAGATCTCCTGCCTTCAGCTTGGCAATGCGGACCTTGACAAGCACACGCCGCTGTCCCTTCGGAAAGAACCCTGCCGCTGCCAGTGTGCCAACGGCACTGCCGCGCCCAATGTACTTGCCGGTGAAGCCCGACTTGCGCTTGGCGGCAAAGCCATGTTTGTAAGCCGCGTTCAGAACCTTTTGAACGTAGGGTGTCTCGCGCTTCGTCCTTACGCGACCAACTCTGCCAAGCTTCGGTTCAAACTCGTCTTGCATCTTGCAACCTCCAACACTGTTTCGAGATCACGACATGTGATCAAACGCGGAAGTTTCAAGATGGAGTCAAATTCACCTTTGATATGATTGGGGATTCAGAACGGATGACGTCCACATGCATTGCATGGTGACAACGCGATCCAATGATATCAACGACTTCCAACCACCTTGACACCACCCCTTCTATCTTGCCCTCCAAAAAATCTGAACCTGACCCACCCGAACCCCCACATCGCGTTCCAGGAGATTCACTTTGTGAATTTTCCCGTTAATGCAATTGATAACGCTGTGCCAACGATTTGATTTCGCTTAACAGGGCCGAAGTAGCGGCTATCGAATGAACCACGTGGTTTTGCCAACACAAAAACGTCATCAGGTTTGAGCGTTTTGCAGCCCTTCCAAATGGGTAATTGCCGATGCATTTTGTCACGAATTTTCGCTTTCGCAACGCGTTTTCCATCAACAAATATGTGCGTACCTAAGCGGCAAATGATAGAAGGGTGGACCGCAAAAATTGGTTTCAACAGCCAAACATTCTGAGGCAAATATCCTCGTTCGGACGCGTAAAGTTGCACCCATTCCGATGATTTTATGACGCCAATTTCTCCGATTTTGGGTTGATGTTTCGTCACCAAATACCATCCTATCGGAACGCTCTCAGACGCATTCCAAATGATCAGTGGAATCGGTCGAACCAGTATTGGCAGGGCCAATAATGCGACTGCTGCGAAGGTCAACGCAGTTAGCGCGACCGCACTTTTCTGCCTTGAAGTCCTCATGCCGAATAGTCCGAAGTCGAACGGCGACGGCTTTTCAGTGACCATTCCTTAAGCTCATCGACATGATAGTAAATGCGCCCGCCATGCTTGCGAAAGCTCGGCCCATTGCCCATCCAACGCATGTTGTCGAGCGTGTGCTTCTTGAGACAGAGATAGTCAGCTGCCTCCCTAACAGTCAAAAATGGAGTTTCGATTTTCTCGGTCATTGCGGTTCTCCCGGCGGTGCTTTTCAGTGCCAGAAGAATTCCCGAATTGCCTGCGCAGCGGGAGTGTCGAAAATCAGTTTCGCAAATTCGACACCCCTAAAGCAGGTCGCGATAACCACCATTCATAAGTGCAAGGCCACGCTCAACGGCGCGTCTGACTTTCGATTTGTATCCACGGCTGTCGTCAGTCCAGCAGGCTCCAATACGGTCTGAACCGTAAAGAACTTCCGCGATTTCACGATAGGAACGGCCAGCAAGACGGCCGTCCAACGCGATGAGATAGTTGCGATACTTGGACTGCGAACAGTCCTGACCACTGTCAGTTGCCGGCTGGTTTGTTCGGAGTTGGCGCAGTGTTTGGACGGCTTCAATTGTCGCGGAGGGGTTTTCCAAACTGGGAATCTCAAAAGCCACATTGCATTCATGCGTCAAGAACGTTGGGTTATGGATGGACATACAAGCTGACATTTGGCGATCTGCCACGACAACAATCTCATCACCCTGAGTGATCAAGACCCGCCGCTTTCCCGAAAAAGAGGTCAGACTCAAAACTTCAAGCTTGTTGTCGTTTGCAGTTTGCAGGTTGCAATCGACTTGATTGCGCAGGAGGTGTTTCAGCCAAAAGACATGGGCTTCATCGGCTGTCTGGAACGGGTCAGCAAAACAGTATAGACCCCACTGTTCAGCAGAAGGCATCCGCCGTCTCAGACGCAAAATCTTAGCTCCGCTTTTGTGTTTGATTGGAACTGGATGCCCAGCGCGATTGACCCGAAAGTCACGGTGATAGTCTTCGCTCCGGCGCAGGAACTCCCAAGCCCATCCCCAGCGATCAAGCCCGCTGGCATAGGCGTAGTCGTTTAAACAGCAATCCCAAGCCGTCCCGGAATACCGGACTTGGGGCATGACATGGTTCTCGCGACCCCGCGTGATGTCACGCGGGCGGTGTTGCCGTCCACTCACTTGAAGATTGTTTGACCGACGATTCGGACGCTCAGACTTCGCAGCAACAATGAGTCACGAATGAGTCAATGCTGCTTTTCTTTCAAATCTTTGCCCCGCATGTGAGTTCATGCGGGGCCGTGTGCGATGGCGGGTCAGTCGGTCGGGTTCCAGATCAGGGCGAAGAGGCTGTCATCGTCCTGGCCTGCGGCCCGGCCCAGATTGGCGTAGAGTTTCTTAGGGCCGAATTCGGGGGCGGCAAGAGCGAGGCTCACATAGTCTTGGCCTGAGGTTGCGCCCTTCTTGGTCCAGCCAGCGCCGATCTTGATGCCTTGTGTCATCACGCGGTAGTCGGGCTGGGCATCTGCCGTCTTGTTGACGTTGGGCAGGATTTCGACTTGCGCCGAGATCGAGATGGTGCGGATCGAGCCGGTGTAGCGGCCATCATCTTGCTTGTTGACGTAACCGATAGCAGTCATTGGAAGTCTCCATTTGGTGTCTCGTCCGGGAACCATTTCCCGGCGATGCGTGACCGGAGATGGCCGTCGCCCGCAGCCTGAACCTGCAAGGCCGCAACGCAGTGGAGGACCCGCTCAAACAAGTATTTTGAAGCGCAGCGCCGCGAGGAAGCCCGCAAGGCGGGCGGGGAAAATACCTGAGGGAGCGGGTTTAAGGCGAGGACGGACGGCCATAGGTCTCGCAAGCAAGCCGGGAATGGTGCTGGATTGAGTCTGTCATCCAATTGGAGACTTCGAGTGTCTGCAATTTTCTGTCCGCAGCAATGATGGCTGGACCACAAATTGACGGTTGAATTTTGAGTAGTAAACGAGCCGAAATCATCCCCAATGTGAACAAGTCGGCAGATGCTCAACCTGACTACCGCGTGATGACAGATGTCATCAAGACCAGTGTTGAGTTTGAGCATCATGGATTTAAATTGCAAAAAAGATTTTGAAAGCTCTGCCTGTGCCGATGTTGAATTGGACGCGCGAAATTCGACGCCAATCTCAAAGGCATTGGCGTGATCGATGGCAATTTATTCGTCTTTTCTTGAAGCAGGCCAACAGTGTTGCCATAAGTTTTTTTCACACTTCACCCTTACTGAACCTGAAATGAGTAGAGCCGAAGGTCAACCACTGAGGATTGAAGTGATGGTTCAATTCTTAGCAGTGAGTTGGTCTGCATATGTGTCGTTGTCGTTCTTTCGACTGTAATTCTATGATGACTTTATGCGTTTCTCGAATGTGACAGTTGCTCGAGCATGTGCGTCCTTCAAGAGTGGAATGCAATGTTGCCAAGTTGTTTTCGAAGGGGACAGAACTGCAATCCAACTCATCCACCCGTAAATAGGATGCGGCATTATGAGGTCAGTCACATTAAAATCCCATGGTCCTTCGATGCTGCATCCTTTGGGCGGGCGTTGCGGCAATGCACTGAACATCGACAAAAACGTTTCTTTTTGAATGCCAATGTTAAGGCGCCAAACACTAGGACGGTCAAGATTTGAGGCCTTATCGTTTTCACCGTCTTTTTCTTTGATCGTAGCAAAATATGTACCACGTTTAAGCAAATGACCCGGGTTGAAGAAATAGGAAGTTTCACCCCACGCATCTTTTGCCACTACGTCAGGCAGCAATTTCAGTACATGTTCGTGTACTGTTGTTTTGGAGATCGGCTCATTTGGCAACATGGATCAAGAAGTCCTCAACTGTTTTTCCGGGTTCAGCCAAAAAAATTTCGTCGGTCATGGTGCAATTTTCAATTCGGTCAATACGAAAAAAACGGAAGTCCTCACGGAGTTCGCACCAAGCAGAAACGGTCCAAGCTTTGCCCCAGTACTCGGTCTGTAAGGGTCGAATTTTGCGCACGTTGCCTCTGCCTGAAAGACTGGAGTACTCAATTATAACCTTTCGGCTTTCACGAATTGCGCGGCGGATTTTTGGCATGTGACGCAATCCGTCTCGGAGCCGTTTAAATTCGTAAAGCCCAATCCCCCAAGATTTGGGGGATTGGCGACGATTAGGCGCATGACTTGCAATTTTTTCATGCAGGGTTTTCGCTGCTGCTTGCAATTCTTTGTCAGCAACCTGCTGCACAATTGACATGCCAAGGTTCATCGCTTCAAGCTCAGTTATGGATAGTGTCATCGGTGGAATAAATACAGGTTCGCGTAGGAGATATCCAACGCCACGTTCACCCTCGATTGGAACGCCTGAGGCAATCAGCGTTGCAATGTCGCGGTATATTGAACGTTCCGAAACTTCCAAAACCTCAGCAATGTCGCGGGCAAGGTGCAGCCGCCCGTCACGGACGATCTCCACGATTTCGCTAAGCCTTTGTGCGCGCTGCATCCTTCCCCTTCGATTTAGTTCACTAAGTTGACAATCTCTTGATGATCAAGCTTCATAGTTTGCGGGTCAATACTCTGCATGAAGGATGCAAGGCTTGCTTCTTTCATTGATGCTTCCATTGCTGATTCCGCATCAGCAAGTGTGTCCCACACCACTTGGTCAGTATAAGTGCCGTCTTTTCCGCGTGAAAGTCGACGGGAAACAAAGCCCTTTTGGCTGCGGATAAAAGCAGTTGCCGCCTCACCTGCTTTGGCAAAGTCTTGATCCGATGTTCCAGTGGCGAGTTTGAAAGTTACGATTTCGGCAATTTGGTTCGGCATAGCTTTTGTCTCTTCTGCTTGTGAGTTAACTGTAGTGAATGTCAGTGCCAATACTAATGCCAAAGCGCTAAAGACAGTACGCCGTGATACTGAAGTGTTTGGTTTGCTCATGATGAATAGCTCCTTCAATTGACAGCCATACAACAGGCCAACTGACAAATTCCGTCAGTTGAGAATGTGGTCAGGTAAACGAAAATAGAAGCCTTGAAGAATGTCCAGAGTTTAGGCCCAAATTAGAAAGCAGGCCCGAAGGCCTGCCAAAAAGTTGGGGAGGGTGTGTTCACATTGCAGGATGGAGCAACTCTGCCACGCTGTGCCACCTGTCGACTATGGCAATTCCACCACGGGAGGTTAGCGCCATCGGTGGGAAGTGGAAGTAGGTGGGCAACCAATCGGCATTCTGCTCGCGGCCATTTTTGCCCCACATGATGTCTTTGATAATGCCCTTCTGCACCTTGGCGGTTTCACCCTTGTTCCCCTCGGCAATGGCGGGTGAGCCAGCGTCTGACAGCAGCGCATTGACCACGTCCTTACCGTTCAACAGGTCAAAGAAGATGTCGTCGGGACGCCAGTCATTGAGGGTTACTCCCGTCACGGCTCCTGCAAGTTCTGCGGTGGCCGTTCCTGCTGCTAGGGTTTCCGCCATGGCTAGGCCCAAGAGCCGCAACACATCTTCTTCGGACAGTTTGAGCAGCTGGGCGAAGATGCTGGCCAAGCTGTAGTCATCGCCATTGGGCCGGACCAAGCTGCCGCGATCATCTTCGAAGCCGAGCAATGTCAGCACCCGTTTGCGGCGCTCGTCGAAGTATCCCGTGGCTGGATTGGCAGCAAGGGAAGCCCCGATTTCGGGCTTCGCGGGCTTCATCGGTTCGGGCTTTACGTTCCAAAGACTGGACCCGACAATCATATGGGCCAGCGTCAATCGCAAGGCCACTTGCGGGTGGTTCAAGAGTTCCAGCCGGATGGCAGCAAGCCTGTGCAGTTCAACATAGTTCTGCATGGGCGCTGTCAGTTCGGGCTTGGCGGCTTTGGGTGTTTCGGTTTCGCCGCGTTCCTGTTTGTCCCGCTTGCGGGCTTCATCGCGGGAGACATAGCCTTCATGTATCTCCACTTCACCGCGTTCGGAAACGGCAATCCACACGGCCCCACCTTTCTTCTTGGGTGCTTTCTGATACTCCCATTCATAAAAGCGGGTGCCGCGTGGCAGCACTTCCACACGGGTCCAGCCCAGTGACAAATATTCGTCGCGCTTGGTTTGGATGGCGGCATCCTGCAAGGCCCAGAAGCCTTCCATATTAGCGAAGAACTTCTCCTCACCAAACAGGTCGGTGATGATTTCGCCTTGGTATTGGCCAAGGTCAAACAGGGCCACACTGGTGGGGATATTCTCACCACCCAAGAGCCATTTTTTTAGGGTGTTGCCACGGGGCGCATGCTGTTCCTCATCATCCCACAAGGCCAGCCAGTCCTTCTGCTGCTGTTTGGTGGCAAGGGTCAAGGCCCGCAAGGTTTCGGCCTCGATCTGCTCGGCACGATAAAGCTGTCTTATCTTGGGATGCAGATTGGCAATGGCCAGACGCCGCTTCACGGTCAGTTCCGAGACGCCGAAGATATGAGCAATGTCGTCCACGCTGCGACCTTCCTTCAACAGCCGCTGGAAGGCTTCGAATTGGTCCATTTCATCCATGGGTAGATGGGCGACGTTCTCAATGAGGGAGGCTTCCAACGCTGCCGCGTCATCACCCTTGGCCATGATGGCGCATGGGATGGCTTCGATGGCGGTGCCGTCTCTTTCGACTTCACATGCTGCCAGAAAGCGGCGGCGTCCGGCTACAATCTCATAGCCTTGACCATTGGGCCTAACCAAAAGTGGTTGCAGGATGCCGCGTTCTTTGATGCTGGGTATCAAGTCTTTGTAGTCGGCCTTTTTCACACCATGGCGGACATTGGTCTTGGCGATCTTGAGTTCGGTCAAGGGAATATGCATGAGTTCCATAGCTATCAGTCCTTCATTTTTGGGTTGCGGCGCTGAACAGGTCCATCTGGTTCCGTGCCACATCGTCAAACAGACCGATGTCACAGGGCTTTTGCAGCCTTTGGGAAACAAGCGGATGCGCGGCCAACGCCTCAAGCCGCGCTTTCATCGAAACGGGCCGCACTCCAGGCACCAGCGTTTGCGGTCCTAACGATGTGGCTTCCGTTTCGAAGGGGATGGGAGCGGTGGCAATCATGCCGCCTGCTCCAAATCAGTTGATGATTGTGCTTCGGCCTTGAAGCCCAGAATGAAGTCGCAAGCCTTAGAGGCAAGACTTGCCGCCTTCACAATGGCGCGGGCATCCTCTTTCAGGATTTGCAGCCAATTGCCGATGTAATCGGCATGGCGGACCGTGGGAATAATACCAAGCGAAGCGCAGACAAACGCCGTTGCCAACTCGGCAACCAGTTCCTCACGGGCGTAGTCCACCGTTCCGAAGTTGGTGGTGAGGTTGCGGTCAAGCCGCGTCTTGTGGCCTGTCCAGTGACCCAGTTCATGGAAGGCCGTGCGGTAGTAATTGATCTGATCGGGGTAAGCCGTTTGGTTCGGGATGCGGATGAAGTCTTCGGACGGCACATAGAAGGCCTGATCGCCACCAATGCGGAAATCCGCACCCGTGGCACCAATCAGCGCCTCGGCTTCCGGCACAATCTGCCGCTCAGTTTTTGCAACGGATGGGGCTATCAGCCCCTTGGGCAAGCCGTCGCACTGCTCGGCATTGAACACCGTATAGCGTTTGAGAAATGCAATTGCGTTTGGCTCGTCGCCTGTTTCTTCGGAACGGGCTTTTTCTTTCTGCGGCACAAACTTGTCGGCAAAATAGACATGTGAGCCTTTTTCGCCTTTGCGCACAGTGCCACCCATGGCGATGCACTGCTTGAAGGTAATCCAATATGGCGAGGCAAAACCCCGTTCCTCAAGGGCTGACCACAGCAACAGTATATTGATGCCGGAATAACTGCGGCGGGTCAGGCCATTGACGGGAAGCCCCAAGGGGCAAAGCTGGCGGGCGCTGCTCCAAGGCTGAACCCATGGCACGATGCCTTGTTCCAGTTCGGCAATGATCTTGTAGGTGATATCTCTATAAAGATTGTCTCTCTGAATGCCCTTGGCCATCTCCCGTCTCCTCCTTCCGCACCTGAACCCCGAGAGTGGGGTGGGCGGCGCCTTGCGACTGAAGAGGCCCGCTGAATGAGGCGGGCCGCACCCGAAGGGCCGGAATGAAATGGAGGACTGCGCGAATGCGAACGATGTCGAACTCTATGATCTTTAAAATCCTGAGCAGTTGCGGCCTGCCGCAGCGGGCCTAGTAAGGAGCGCCGCCCACCCCGCGAACGGGTTCAGGGCCCTTCAAAAATGTCATCGCGCAGCGATGGCCGAGCTAGGGCTATGTTTTTGTTTTCGGCATGCGCCAGCGATCAAAGCCCGAAGGGCCGAGACCATAGTCTTTGCGAATATCGTGAAATTTCTAATGGGCTCGGTTCACGCGAGCGCGGCCGCGCCTCGGCGCGGGGCAACAATAATCCAAAAACTAAACGCGATTTGAAAGATTACATTCAGCCCGCCAGCGCGAAATTCATCGCCATTTGGGTCAAACTAATTTCCAATCTGGTTCACTCTTCAATCTTTGATTCTGGATCAATCTCAGATCATCGATGGGTCGTTGTTGAAGAGCATCAAAATCATAGTTGTCAATCAACTCTGTCAAAGTGGCACTCAGAGATGCTTGATTGGTCACAGCACGCCACTGCAACAGAAGTTGTCGCAAAGACACTGGAACGGCACCTGCTTGAAACAAGCGATACTCGGTCACGCGCGTCAACTGCTGAATGCGACTCATCGAAAGATCAACCAGCAAATGAACATCATAGCCTTCGGCAAGCGCCTCGAGGGACAACAGGCTGACAAATTCGTCGAGGTATGCTCCGCCTATCAGGAGAATGGGTCGGCGCTCTTCCGCCGTGTCAGACTTGATGCGCGCCATGGAGTTATCAAGTGCGCAAAGCTCATGCTCGGAAACTGTGAGGTAAGTAAAAGGGAGGGCCAAACTCGCCGCGACGCGTTCAAATGCCAGTTTTTGACAAAGATGAAGTTCATCCTTGTCAGCGGAGTTCTGGCTCACAAATGCACCATGGCAGGACGTATGGTCAAACAGCGCGGACATTCAAGAAACGAGAGCTCCCATCCTGCAATATGCGGGCGAGGCAGTTGGAAGCCCATAGTCACTCTGAGGAAAATCCGTCATGCTGCGACATCATCGGTTTGGGTTGGCTGATTGACAGGCCAACGCAAAGTGAAGCATGTGCCAACGCCAATTTCTGAAGCGATGCTCATACTACCGCCGTGTTGTTCAAGGATACGTTCGACAGCGGGCACGCCAAGACCCGTGCCGAAGTTTTTGGTGGTAAACAGCGGTTCACGAATACAGGACAACACATCGGCGGGGATGCCGGGGCCTGTGTCACGGATGTCAACTACGACGTTTGCATTCTCAATCCGGGTGGTGATCTCGACGCGAGCTGTTGCAACACCAAGTGCAATTTGCCCTTCCCGCGTGATCATCGCCTCAATGGCATTTTGGATTGTGTTGACAACAGCGCGGCGCATGCGCTCTTCGTCAAAAGCGACTGGAATTTCCCCAAGGCCAAGTTCGCAGATGATCTCAAGCGTTGGTGGCGCCTCTTTGGCGATGTCTTCTACCACCTGAGTTAACCAAGGATCGAAGGCCGAGAATTTCAGAACCAATGCCTTTGAGCGTGCGAAATCCAGAAGCTGGGTGATGATGCTGTCGCAACGGGTCACGCCATTCGAGATGCGATCGAGTTGTGTTTTGAACTGCGCATTTTGGGAGCCAAGTTTGCGCTCAAGCAGGAAGGCAGAAGTTCGAACCGACCCTAAGGGATTCCGCAATTCATGAGCAATAGTAGCTGTGAGTTGACCCAACTGTTCAAGTTTTCCGCGCTTGACAAGTTCCGCCTGAGCTTGCTTCAACTCTGAAAGTGCTGCTGACAATTCCAGATTGAGGTTTGTGGTCTGTTCGTTCTGGCGGCGGAGGTCAGCAATCTCTGATACATCGGCAATGCTGACCAGCGCCATGCGGTCTTTGCTGTGAGGAAGCGTGATCCAGCCGGTGCTGCTGACGACATGGTGTCGATCTGTTGCTGTGGCAATTGCTTCAATGCTGAGACGATAGCTTTTCTTGTCACCCGGAAAGTTTGAACCCAGTTGGACGAAACTATGTTTGAGTGCGTTGAAGTTGTTTGCGCGTTTGTCGTTCGTGAGCAACTCCAAGGCAATTGAATTGGCCGTTACAATGTCTCCGGTTTCGCTGATCTCAACGATTCCAACGGGTACAGCCTCAGTGAGAGAGCGGAGGTGTTCCTCCTTCTGGCGGGTGCTGGTGAGATCAATATTGACACCGAGAACGTAAGGCCGGCCTTCTTGATCGACCAGACGCGTTTTTCGGGTTTCAAGAAAGCATGTGTTGCCATTGTCATAGGCATAGTCGCGTTGCACAACTGTGCTCTCGCCATCTTCGAGCACCGGACGGTCACGCTGCCGCGACTTTTCAGCCTCTTCGGCCCCATGCAGCACAGCTGTGGTTTGCCCTAACAATTCGCTCTCAGGCTTACCAATCAGTTCGGCATGACGACGGTTTGAAAGGACAAAGTGCGAGCTGGCATCTTTGACAAAGATCGGCAGCGGCACCTCATCAATGATCGCCGACATCAGCTGCAAATCGAGTTTCCGTTGAGGACGCGCTTTGTCAGTGTTTTCGTGTGTCATATCCAATCTGCCAGTTTACATAAAGAAAATGGCCCAGCGCAGAACACCGGGCAGTTAAACCCCAGTATCGCGAGGGAGTACGCTTTGCAGAACTAGGGCAAGAGTTGCTGTCATCGAGAAGCCGCTTTCAACACGGCCTTCGCTGTGATCCCGAACTTCTCATAGAGCGTCTCAGCGGGCGCACTTGCGCCAAAACCTGTCATGCCGATGAAGTGGCCTTCTGTGCCGATGAAGCGGTCCCAGCCTTGGCGTAAGCCTGCTTCGATGGCGATGCGGATTTTTTCGGTGCCCATGACTTTGGCTTTGGTCGCCTTGGATTGGCGTTCGAAGAGCTCCATCGAAGGCACCGAGACCACGCGGGTGGCGATGCCTTTCTTGTCGAGCATGGCTTTTGCCGCAATAGCGATTTCTACTTCGGAGCCTGACGCGAAGATCACCGCTTTGGTTTTCTTCGGATGCGAGGCGATTTCATAGCCCCCTTGCGCGCACAGGTTCTTGGCGCTGTGGGTCAAGCGGGCGGGCTTCATCTTCTGGCGCGTGAGCACCAGTGTGGATGGTGTGGTTTTGCTCTCCAATGCAATCTGCCAGCACTCGACGGTTTCAATCGCATCACAGGGGCGCATGACGATGTGATTGGGGATGACGCGCACCGCCGCCAGATGTTCAACAGGTTGATGGGTTGGACCGTCTTCGCCAAGGCCGATTGAATCATGCGTCATCACGAAGATCGAACGAATGCCCATCAACGATGCAAGCCGCATGGAGGGCCTACAGTAGTCGGTGAAGCAGAAAAAGGCGCCACCATAGGGAATGACACCACCATGCAGGGCCATACCATTCATGGCGGCGGCCATGCCATGTTCACGAATGCCCCAGTGCACGTAGCGTCCGGCGTAGTCAGCGGCCGAGAACACTTTCAAATCTTTCGACTTCGTATTGTTTGAGCCCGTTAAATCCGCCGAGCCGCCGATGGTTTCTGGAATTGCGGGGTTGATTGCGTCCAATGCGTTTTGCGATGCGTTGCGGGTGGCGATATGCGGCGGGTTTTTGGCCAGTGCTTTCTTGTAATCTGCAATCACTGCACCGAAGGTCGCGGGCAGATCACCTTTGAACAGGCGGGTAAGTTCGGATTTGTGTTCCGATTCCGTGAGTCGCAGTTCCCAACCTTTGCGCGTTGCTTGGCCGCGTGTGCCCACGGCACGCCAAGCACTCAAAATATCTGCGGGGACTTCAAAGGCAGCGTGAGGCCAATCCAATTCAGCGCGGGTCAGTTTGATCTCATCAGCGCCCAATGGCGAGCCATGAGCTTGATAGCTGTCCTTCTTGTTGGGTGAGCCTTTGCCAATCAAAGTCTTGGCTGCAATCATCACAGGTCGGTCTGATGATTGGGCTTGCGTCAACGCGCGTTCAATCGAAGCAAAGTCATGGCCATCGCACGACAAGACTTTCCAGCCTGAGGCTTCAAAGCGTTTCACCTGATCGGTCGAATCTGCCATCGACACCCGGCCATCAATGGTGATGTTGTTGTCGTCCCAAATCACGATGAGGTTTGAGAGTTTCAAGTGGCCAGCAAGCCCGGTGGCCTCCTGGCTGATCCCTTCCATCAAACAGCCATCGCCGCAAATGACGTAGGTCTTGTGGAACATCAGATCGCCCAATTTGGCGTTCAAGTGACGCTCTGCCATCGCAAAGCCTACAGCATTCGAAATCCCCTGACCCAAGGGTCCTGTCGTTGTCTCAATCCCCGTGGCATGCCCATATTCGGGATGTCCCGCCGTGATCGAACCGAATTGGCGGAAGTTCTTGATCTGCTCAATCGTCATGTCCTTGTAGCCCGTCAGATGCAGCAGTGAATACAGCAGCATCGAAGCGTGGCCTGCCGACAAGATAAACCGGTCGCGGTCTGGCCAATTTGGCGTTGTCGGATCAAATTTCAGGAACTGCGAAAACAAAACCGTTGCCACATCCGCAAGACCCATAGGTGCACCGGGGTGGCCGGAGTTTGCCTTTTGAACAGCGTCCATTGATAAAGCGCGGATGGCATTGGCCATTTTTAATTGCAGTGCAGTCACGACTTGTAATTCCTTGTCCGTTGAAACAATTCCCTGTCCGAATAGTTCTAACGCTTCTGATGAGGATCAATCTGTTGCGCCCACATCAGTTTGTAATTTTCATATTTTCCGATTGTGCGGTCTGCTGATTGCAGGGTGCGATAAGCCGAATACTTGTGACGATGAACACTCAACACATCGTTTGCAGCCGGGAAGAATGTTTGTCCTGTTGCTGTCATTGCCTCCGATGCGTCATGCAACGTTGAATGCAGTTTCGATGCCGTTGCTGCCAAGATAGCACTGCCCAACAAAACGGGTTCATCGCAACTTGACACGTTGACAATCAATCCCGTTGCGTCAGCAAGCAATTGGCAGACGATGCTGCTCTTGGCTGCGCCGCCGCTGATAACGATGGATTGGATATCAACTGCCTTAATGGACAGTGCATCAATGGTTTGTTTCGCGCCGTAAGCAACTCCAAGCACAGCTGCAACGTACAGCCTCACAAGCGACTGCCTGTCATCTTCCATCCCAAGCCCGCACATTATTGCGGCGGCATTCGGATCAGCCTGTGGCGAACGGTTGCCTAAAAAGTCAGGCACGATATGCAAGTCAGCTACTTCTGTTGCCAACGCCATGCTAGAGAGCTTTCGGGCTTTGATGTCAGCCTCAATCAGTTCAATGACGCTTAGGTCATTGGCTTTGCCGAGTTCAAGCATCGCTGGGTAGGCCGGGTGGCAGCGCAAGATCTGATCGATGGCGGCACCAGCGGTCGACTGTCCGCCTTCAAGTAACCACTGCCCTGGCAACATCGCGTTGTAATAGGGCCCCCACACACCATCAACATGTACGGCCGTTTCCGATGAAGCCATCAAGCAGGCAGATGTGCCAAAAACATAGGCCAATGCGTATCTTTGCTTTCCAAGCGAACCCAAACCGCCTGCATGGGCATCGATCAATCCAGCGGCAACGGCTATGCCCGCTGGCAAAGCCAGTTCCTCCGCCGCTCGGTTCGAAAGGCCTGGCAAGATGCTTTCGCCAGGTTCCAGCACACTCTTGCCAATGCGGCTGAAGCCATCGCGAACAAGCTCTTCCAGACCAACATTCCGGAAAAAGGACTCATCAAATTTTTTCTCATGGGCAAGGTAAGTCCATTTGCAGGTCAAGGTGCAGCTAGAACGCGCTGTGGAACCTGTGGCTTTCCAAGTGAGAAAGTCTGTCAAGTCAAAGAAGTGATGAGCTGCTTCAAATGCAATACGCCGATTTTTCTTGAGCCACAGCAATTTTGGAATTTGCATTTCAGGGGAGATTTTGTTGCCCACAAAAGCTAAGACAGGGTGGCCCATAGCGTTGATGGAAGCGGCTTCGGCGCGCGCGCGTTGATCCATCCAAACAATGATGTTGCGTTGAGCATCGTCTGAAGAACTTGCAGAAACGGGCTGGCCATTTTCACCAATCAGAACCAGTGAACAGGTTGCGTCAAAGCCGATGCCGACAACCTCTTCTATGTTGACACGCGATTTTGAAACGGCTGCCCGAACTGATTTGCAGACAGCGTCCCAGATATTTTCAGATGACTGCTCAAACTGGTCATTCGCTTCTTTCCATAAGCGGATTTCGCTGCTGGCATGGGCGATGAGAGTGCCTGCCTTATCGAAGACACCGGCGCGTGCGCTTCCTGTGCCAACGTCAACTCCTATAACAAAAGAACCCGTCACTTAAACAGCCCTTGCGGATTTGGACCCGAAAAGTGTGCGGAAGGATGTTGACCGCGACACGAAAAGGCCACTCGAAATCAGCACGATGACACCGACAACAATGCGCTGCCAGCTGCTCGGCACGCCGACGAGGATGAGACTGGTATTGATGACCTGCACCAGCACAACGCCCAAAAGCGTTCCAAGCACTGTGCCTTTGCCGCCTTCAATGCTGGCCCCGCCCAGCACCACAGCGGCTATAATATCAAGCTCAATACCACCAAGCTCAAACGGGTTAGCAATGCGCGTTGACGCGGAATGGATTAATCCGCCAATGCCCGCCAGCAAGCCGGCAAAGCCAAAGACAAACAAATGGACCTTCCGGCTACTGAACCCTAAACGTTCCGCAATCAGCAAGTTGCCCCCGGCCGCAAAAATGGCTTTGCCCATCAAAGTGCGATTGAGCACAAACCAAGTGGCAGCAGCAGCCACAAACAACACCAGCGCTGACCAAGGCAGCGATGTGGTAATACCGCTTGTGGATTCGAACGACACAATCGTTGCTTTGCCAAAAGCGTCAACAGCGGGTGGCAAATCGTTCAGCCACACGGCACCCACAAATGCTAGCAATGCACCGCGCACCAAGTATTGTGTACCAATGGTGATGATGAGTGATGGCACCTTGAACACATCAACCAGAAGCCCGTTCAACATGCCCAATAAAATGCCAATACTTGAAGTAATAGCAAAAGCGACAGCCAAGGGCGCATCGGGCATAACATTCAGCATGATGACAGCGGTAATGTAGAGTGCAGCGGCACCTATGGCTGGGAAAGACACATCAATTCCGCCTGCTGCCAGCACTACGAAAACACCCAGTGCGAAGAGGCCAGGCACGGTAATGGCGCGCAGCAGGTCAAAAACGGTTTGGACTTGCAGGAATGCTGGGTTGAGAAAAGAAATCAACACGCACAGAACGGCAATTAAACCAAAGGTCGTCCACTCGCGGCGAATACCGACTTTTGGCAATCGAAACATCGCATCTGGCGCTTGTAGGGTGGGTTGAACAGCTGCCGTCATTTGGCGTCCTTTTTCAACAGAATTGCAGAGAGTTTTTCTTCGCTGGTGTCTGCCGCATTCAATTCGGCCTGAATGGCACCTTCGGACATGACCAGAATGCGGTCGCAGTTCATCAAGAGTTCGGGCAAGTCGTCGCTGACCAGCACAACGCCCGAGCCGTTGTTCACCTGGGCCTGCACAATTTTATAGAGCGCGTCTTTCGAGCCTACGTCCACGCCCATGGTGGGGGCGTGGAGGATCAATATTTTGGGTTCAATGGCCAGCCAGCGCCCCACCACCACGCGCTGCTGATTGCCGCCAGAAAGCGATTGTACTGGCAGGCTCAAATCATTGGCGGCAAGTTGTAGTCGCGATTTGAGATCAGCTGATCTTTCAGCCATGGCTGATTTTGACAAACCAAAGAATTTACTTTTCAACTTGTCGAGAATGGCGACCACAAGGTTTTCTGCTATCGGCTTGTCGAGAAAGAGACCCTCTTTCAAACGGTCTTCGGGCACATAGCCAATTGAGGCTGCAATAGCATCGCGGGGCGAGGAAATCGAAACGGCTTTACCCTCGATCTTAATAGTGCCGCTGTCGATGCGGTTGATACCCGCCAATGAGCGGGCCAATTCATTTCGGCCTGAGCCCGAGAGGCCCGTGACGCCCAGAACCTCACCGCTTTTAAGAGTGAAGCTGATATTGCGCAATTTGTCAGAGAGATTGAGATCCTGCACTTCTAGCAGCATATCTTTGCGGGGCGGCGCCAGCTTGTAACTTGATGTGGCAACAACCTTGCCTGTCATCAACTCTGAAATTTGCGCCTTGCTGAATTTCTTGATGGGGCCTTCGCTGATTTTACTGCCGTCGCGGAAAATTACGACCTTTCCGCCAATGGATTTGCACTCATCCAGCTTGTGGCTGACAAACAGCACGGTCACACCATCAGCCTGCAAGGCTTTAACAACGGTGATCAATTGATCGACTTCGCGTTGTGTCAAGGCGGTGGTAGGCTCGTCCATAATCACGAGCTTGGCCTCGGTGGCCACGGCCCTGGCGATGGCAATCATCTGCCGAAGTGCTATGGGCAAGCCCTCAACAGGGCGGTCTAAAAATTCTGTGTTGGCATTGATGCCAATTTTGGCGAGGGCAGTGACGGATTTTTCATAGAGCTCTATGGTTTGCAAAAACCTGGACAACTTGCCGCCGGATTGCACCAATTGGGATGTTAAACCAATGTTTTCTGCCACGCTTAAATTGGGCAACAGTGACAAATCCTGGTAAACGGTTTCAATGCCGAGTGAGAGGGCTTGTAGCGGCAACAGTCCCTGATAGGCTGTTTGATTGATTGTCAGTGTTCCCGCATCTGGAAACTGAGCACCTGATATAATTTTGATCAGCGTGCTCTTGCCACAACCATTCTCGCCGAGAAGGTGATAAATTTCTCCCGACCTTAACTCGAGGTCTATGCCTTTCAAGGCGCGCACGCCGCCAAAGGTTTTAGTGATGCCTTCAAGGGTTAGAAAATTGGACATTTCAGTTTTTGGGTTCTTTGCAGGGATGACATGTGCGGTGCCCCGAAAGGGCACCGCACCAAGTGCTTCTGATACAGGGAGGACGATCAGAAGGGGTATTCGCCCATGTTGTCTTTGCCAACGTCAGCCCAAGCTTGGCCCAGGATGATTTTGCCAGCACCTGGACCCTGCTTCACAACAACTTTGTTGTAGCCAGGAACGCCAAGGTCATCACCATCATTCACTTCTTTGCCGTCGATCAACATCTTCGCAACTTTGTTCATGACGATACCGGCATTCTTTGGATCCCAGAATGAAATGCCATCGATGGCGCCGGTTTCAAGCAATTTGCCAGCAGCTGATGGCAAGCTGGTGCCATAAACGCAGGTCTTGTCTTGCAGGCCAGCTTCTTCAATGGCGCGACCAATGCCGATCACGTCGAGTGAAGACGAACCTTGGAAGCCCTTAATATCAGGATGCTTCTTCAGGATTTCCAATGCCTTCTTATAAGCCTTGTCTGGATCGTTGAACGACTCTTGCTTACCTTCAACAAGTTCCATCTTTGGGTTGTTGGCTTTTGCATTTTCAATGCCGCCGTCAGCCCACTGGTTGTGTGTTTGCTGGCCAAGCGAGCCCACAAATACAGACCACTTGCCTTCGCCCTTCATGCACTCGGCCAAACGCTCGTTCAAGCGCTTGCCGTAAGCAGGATTTTCGAAAGCTTCAACGTCGTAATTTGTGTTCACTTGGTTGTCGGCTTCATGGGTCACAACCTTGATGCCGCGGTCCATGGCACGCTTCAAAACGGGCTCCAGCGAGGCTGGGTCGTTTGGAACAACGGCAATGGCTGCAACACCCTTGGCCACCAAGTCTTCAATGATCTTCAATTGAAGTGCAGCATCAGCGGTGGCTGGGCCTGTCTGTGATGTCACGGCTTCGCCGGTGGCACCAAATTCCTTAACGCCCTCTTCCATGCGGTTGAACCAATTGATACCGGTCAACTTCACAATGGTGACGATTTCTGGTGCAGCAGCAAAAGCTGGCACTGACGCGATCGACGTCAACAGAGCAAGCGTTACGATGTTTAATTTCTTCATAGTGATCCTCCAAGGATGGTTTTTTTGAATTTGAACAAGGCGCCCAAAGTGTTGGGCCAGAAAATTCGTTACTTTTTGGGCGGCGCGGCGGCTCCTTTCGCATGGCTTGAAGTTGCGGTGTGTCGTGGAGCCCGTAAGAGCAAGCCTGCACTGAGCAGGCCTGGTTGAGTGGCCATCACGGAAAGGATCAGCAGAGCGCCCCAGGTGAAATCCTTGAGGAAGCTCGACATGCCGAGAATAGAAAAAGAACTGGACAAAAGCTGCAACGCAACTGACGCCAGGATAACGTTCACAATGCGCCCGCGCCCGCCAGAGGGGCTGACACCCGCCATCACCACCGTCAGAATTGCGATGAGAATATAAGAGTTGCCATAGTCCCATTTGACGCTTGATGACCGCGACGCCATCAGCACCCCGGCAAGCGAGGCCAACACGCCGCCAAAGGTGTAAACTGAAATGGTGAGCGCCTTGTTGTTAAAGCCAGCGTAACGGGCGGCGATGGTGTTGGTGCCCATCAGAACCAAACGCTTGCCAGCGGCCGTGAACTGCAACACCGCACCCACGCACAAGGTGACAATAAGAAGCATCCACATTGAAACGGGAACGCCAAAGGCAAGGTCGTTTCCAATCCAGGAAAGCGCTTGCGAATATTTGAAAAGGATGGCGGCACCGTCTGTCAACGACACCGCGATGCCGAGAAACAACAATTGCGTGCCAAGCGTTGCGAGAATGGGTGTGTAACCAGCAACCGAGATCAAAAGCCCATTGACGAGACCGCAAAGCGCCCCGGTGGCAAGTGCGAAGATCACCAAAGTGACAGCAAAGCCAGCGCTGGTTTGATCGGCAACCAGTGATGCAGCAATCAAGCCCCCCGTAATGCCCGCCAAGTTTGAAATACCAACAAGCGAAAGATCAATACCACTGTTGCCCGACATCATGGCCAGCATCATCGCTACAGATAAGAAAGCAATCTCGGGCATTTGAAAGCTCATGGATTGCAAATTATAGACATCCAGAAATATGCCGTTTGATAAGAGACCAACGACAACGAGGATCGCCACAATCGTCAGTGCGAGAAAACGTCCAAAACTGTCGAGGTGAATTAACGGGTTCATTGTGTCGTCCAATTGAGGTCAGGAATTTTGCTCCTCGCCAACTGCTGCAGGCGAGCCAAAGTCGTGTTTGAGTTTTGGTGTCGCACTGCACCCGCCTTGGGCTTTCAGCCGCAGTCCTTCAGGTGATCGAAGGAAGCCGACACCAAGTGGGGTACAAATGTCTTGCTGTGATTTGTCAGCGAACGCTCTCGAAACGCTAGAAGTTCGCTCTAGCTACGCCAACGCTGTTGTCTGATCGTTTCCTCCCATTTATTACGTTACTTTGCGCAATCGATAGGGCATTGAAGCCCAATCGATAGGGCAGAGTCAATAGAATTTTTTGAACGGTTGATTTTTTTGCCGAAAGATGGTCATTCCTTGTCTTCCCTGTTCAATCCCGAACCAAGTCTGACGACACACACATCATGCTTCGACGAAATGCGACCATCTATGATGTGTCAAAAGAAAGTGGTTCCTCACCGACAACGGTCGCTTCTGTGCTCAACGGCACATGGAAACAGCGCCGCGTTGCAGAGAAAACCGCTGAGCGGGTGCTCGCCGCTGCCGCCAAGCTCGGTTATCGCGCAAATCTGCAGGCGCGGGGATTGCGCACCTCGAAGTCGCGCATGATCGGCATGATCCTGCCACTGCACGACAACCGCTATTTTAGCACGCTTGCCGAATGCTTTGAGGAAGAAGCGCGTGCTCGATTACTTTGCCCGGTTGTCGTGAGCACCCGGCGCGATCCCGCTGAAGAAAAGCGAACCGTTGAAACTTTAATTGCTCATAGCATTGACCAGCTCTTCATTGCCGGTGCCACAAGCCCAAATGTTCTTGGTGAAATGTGTGCCCAAGCCGGCATTGCCCATATCAACGTAGACTTGCCAGGAACTCAATGCGCCTCTGTGATCAGCGACAATTATTGGGGAGCAACGCAACTGACGCAGTACCTCGCCAAGTCCTTGCCTGACGCAGATAGAGTGCAGGATCCTGATATTTATTTCATCGGCGGCATCGCAGCAGATAACAATACAAAACAACGAAGCAAGGCATTCAAGGATGTGTTGCGCAATCTGGGTTTCGGGAAGATCGGCCCCGAACATATCAACACATGCGGTTACGATGCGTTGAATGCGGAATTGGCAGTCAAGAAACTTTTTGAAACACTTGGCCGGGCACCAACCGCACTATTTGTCAACTCAACAATTGCTTTTGAAGGCATATTCAGGTTTCTCAATACACAGTCGGACGACGTTGTGAGACAGATGAACATCGGGTGCTACGACTGGGACCCCTTCCTGTCTCATCTGCATTTCCCAGTTGCAATGGTCCGGCAGGATGCGGGGGCTATGATTGCAAAGGCGTTTGAGCTTCTGGACAGTGGCGAGTATGTCGAAAGCAAAACCATACAGGTTCAGCCGGAATTATTTTTTCCGTCAGAAGTTTAGTGTGACCTGTCAAGAGATTACAATTGAAATCTCATTCTGAAGCAGATTGTGGCTTGGTTCACTACAGAGCTTCGCCGGTTGATGCATCAAAAGCGTGAAGCTGTTTAGCATCAATTTGGAGTGGTAAAACATCACCAGTTTTAACTTTGTCCTGGGACGACAAATGAACAGTTAATTTATTTGCACCAAGTGCACCAATTGCAAGGGTATGTGAGCCAAGAGGTTCCACAGTTTGGACCATCAAGAGGGGACCGGATTTACCGCGCGAGATAGCTTCTGGCCTGATGCCAACTGTCAGGTTACTTTCGCAAGACAACAGCCGCTTCGATATTACTGGGTCCGGCACAACAGTTTCACCTGAAGACAGCCTTAGCAATGGTCCATTTCTTGTGACTTCAATTGTTGCATCCAAAAGATTCATGCAGGGCGATCCGATGAATCCGGCAACAAAAGTATTGGCGGGTTTTTCATACAATTCCAGCGGCGGCGCTGCCTGGACAATCTTTCCCTTGTCCATCACAACAACGCGGTCGGCTAGGGTCATAGCTTCGACTTGGTCATGGGTCACATAAACCATGGTTGCGCCTAGGCGTTGGTGCAAAGCTTTGATTTCAGCGCGCATTTCAATGCGAAGTTTAGCATCGAGATTTGACAGCGGCTCGTCGAACAGGAAGACGTCTGGTTTTCGTACAATTGCGCGGCCAATTGCAACACGTTGCCGCTGACCGCCTGACAGTTGCTTGGGCATGCGCTCCAACAAGTGGGTCAGCCCAAGCGTAGCCGCTGCTTCTTTTACCGCTTTTTCTGCATCTGATTTGGGCATGCCGCGAAGGCGAAGACCAAAGCCCATGTTTTCGGCGACTGTCATGTGCGGATATAAAGCATAGTTCTGGAACACCATGGCGCAGTTGCGTTCGCCCGGTGCCAGGTCGGTGACATCCCGGTTGCCGATGCTGACCTGGCCACGTGTTGGCACATCGAGGCCAGCAATCATGCGCAGCGTTGTTGATTTTCCACAGCCTGACTCCCCAACAAGCACGACAAACTCACCCTCGTTCACTTGCAGATTGAGGTTGTCGATGATCGTCAGGTTGCCGTAAGACTTGCCGATGTTTGTGAGTGTGATGCTTGCCATTGGTATGCCTTAAGCCGCGCCGCGCAGCGCTTGTGAATGATAGCGACGGGGAGATGTTGATATGGCAAGAGACGCCATCGCGACGGCTTGCTCAACGGCCTGAGACAGTGATTTGCCTTCTGAGATGGCAGCAATATAGCCAGCGTTGAACACATCACCTGCCCCGATTGTATCGACAACGGCAACGTCTGGAGCGACCACTCCAGCAATTTGCCCATTGGCAGAAGCGATGGCGCCATTTTTTCCTCGCTTCATCACAACATGCCCTCCTGCGGGCAGGAATTCTGCTGCCATGCGCACCATGTTCTCCGGGTCCTCGCCTTTGAAACCAAACAAGGACCGCACTTCGATTTCGTTGAGCAGCAGGAAGTCGCATTGTCCGCACCAGGTAAAAACCTCGAAGCGCACCTCATCGGTCCAGCCCTGGCTGGGCCAGCCAGTATCAAGTGCGACGTCAAATCCTCGCGCTTTAAGGGTTTTGATCAAGTGGCCATAATCTTTTCGGAGCTTCGGCATCACAAAGACACCCGACAGCAAAGCAATCTCATTCGATTGCGCTTGATTGGGCAGTTGCGAGAGAACGTCTTCAAGCGAGAAATCCGCCAAATGTCCGAGCGTGGAAAAAAACGTCCGCTCATCGTCGCCGTGGGTCAGTCCAACGGAAAGGGCTGTTTCCGCTTTGGATGTCGTCCAAAGCAAGGCGCGTGCGCCAAAGGATTCGGCCAGCAGTCGGCCAAATGCGTCAGCACCTGTGTTGGCAATGATTTCGATAGGAGCCCCACAGGCTTGAAGAGCCAATGCCGTGTTGCCTGTCGCACCGCCAACGCGCCATTCGGCTTGTGGCAAAACCGTTTCCGTGCCGAACTTCGGCCAATAATCAACTGGACCCATGACGAGATCGAGATTGACATTTCCAATCAGGGTGATGCGCCGCGTCATAGTTTGGTCGTGACCTTGCTGGACCGGATGGGCGTCCCGACATTCTCAACTTTTGTGGCTGCAATCTGCACAAGCAGGTCTTGCAAAACAGGAAGCACACGCACCACGGCCTCCATGCCGCGTGATGGCGGAACCGAAATCGTTGCTGCACTTTCAAAGCGGGCTTCATGCGACGCGTTAATCACAACCGCCATGGTGCCAATGTTGACGCAGTCCTTCACCAGGTCTTTCAGGAGATCAACTGGCGTGTCGGAGGCGGCAAGGAAGATTAAGCCAGTCTGAGCATTCAACATCTCGACCGGGCCATGGCGCAGTTGACCTCCTTCCAAGGCGTAGGTGTTCATGCGCGCCAGTTCCATAAGGCACAAGGCACCTGACTCCGCCACACCCTGAAGCTCGGACCGGCCTGACAGCACGATTGTATTGCAGCGGCTGAGGCCTTGAACAATGTCGCCCAGGTCACGGGCCTTAGTTTGCCGTTCACCCAATGCGGCCACGGCATTCTCAATCGAGCCACCCAAAGCGTCCATGACCGCGAGGTGCATGATGTGCGACAAGAAAATGGAGCGTGTGGCCGCAAAGGCATGTTCGGACCCACCAGATCCAACCATGGCAGGTGCAGTCGCTGCAAGCGTACTGTCGGCATTGAGCGTAATACCGAAGATATCCTCAGATCCCTGTTTTCCCTTGAGGTAGTGAGCGATCTCACCGGAATTGCCGGATTGTGACGTGACAATGACGGTCCTCGGCAGATTGGGAAGACGACGAAACAACACTTCCGAGAGAACCTCAGCCTGAACCTCTATCCCAAGTTCGCGATAACTGAACATGGCTGTCCGGTTCACCCAGTGGGACCCACCCATGCCCAGCAAAAGAAGTCGGCCCGTGCGCCGGATGCTGGCAGCGATTTTGCCTGCGACCACGCGTGATACGCCAAATGTGTCGACGGCATCGGCATGCTGCCGCGCCATTTCATGGGTGATCAGTTCAAGTCCATTCATATCGTTTCTTTCTTTTGTCATCCTTTGACGCCACCGCTGGTCAGGCCTTGCACGAGGGCACGCTGCAAGACAGCGGCGATAATCACAGGTGGCAGTGCTGTCAGCAGGCCGGCTGCGGCAATCAGGCCGAAGTTTGTGGAACGCCCGCCAGCGAAATCGGCGATGGTGACGGTTAGAGTTTTGGCGTCGGCATTCGAGGTGAAAATGAGGGCGTAAAAGAACTCGTCCCAAGCTAAGAGAATGGCAAAGAGAATTGCCGTTGCAATGCCGGCCTGCGCCAAAGGAAGAGAAACCAACAGCAACATCTTAATGAACGAAGCACCATCAATTGCAGCAGCCTCTTCGATTTCTCTTGGCACTGCATCAAAAGCACTCTTTGCGAACCACGTCAGAAATGGTGTGAGGATGGAACAATAGACCAGCGTCAGGCCGATGATGGAATTGAGCAAACCGAGCGCTGACAGCATGAGATAGAGCGGCAGCAACATGGCAACGGCTGGCAGCATGTAGGTGCCAAGCACCAAGTAGAGGAAGGCTTCGTAACGACCTTCGCTGCGAGAGAACAACCAGGCCGCGGGGATCGCTGCAACGAGTGACAGAGCCGTCGACAACACGGCAACAGAAAGGCTATTCAAAAGCGCCGATAGAAAAGCAGCACCCGCACTGTTCGCCGTTGCATCAACCAGCGTCGCATAATTCTGCCAGTCAAGCTGAGATGGAATAAAGCGCAATGGCTTTTCCGTCAGGTCCGCTGGCGGCGACACACTGACAATCACCATCCAAACAACAGGCAAGACCGTCACCAAGACAAACAAGGCCACCGCGCCATAAAGCAGGAATGACATTGCTAGGGAGCGCTTCGCGGTCATCATGCACGCTCCGCTTTCAAAAGGCGGACATAGAAGGTGATGAACACCATGGCCACGAGCACGACGATGAGGGCATAAGATGCCCCAGAGCCAATGCGGTTAAAGCTAAAACTCTCCTGATAGACAAAAAAGCTGATGGTCTTTGTGGCGTTGGCCGGGCCGCCACGGGTCATGACATAGATGATGTCGAAGACCTTGAGTGCTTCAATGGTACGCAACACAAGTGCCACAAGAAGCGGGCCGACAATGACGGGCCATGTAACAACGCGGAAACAGTCCCATCCCTTGGCACCTTCAAGTCGGGCGGCTTCATATAATTCCTTGGGCGCATTCTGGAGAGCCGCCAGAACAATCAGGGCGACAATGGGGTAATTCTTCCATACGTCAGCCAGGATAACGGCGTTCATTGCCACGGCCTCATCGCCCAACCACGACATATAGGACGACAGCACACCTGTTTGGGTCAGTGCGGCATTCAGCGATCCAAAATCTGGTTGATAGATTAGCCGCCACATCAAGGCGTTGACGATGGTGGGCAAGGCCCAGGGCAAAACCAGAAGCGCCCGGCAAAAGGCCCGCCCTCGAAATTCTTGGTTAAGAAGCAACGCGACGAGAACGCCAAACAAGCCCTCGAGCCCGACAGAGACAATTGTAAAGTAGAGCGTGCGCCCAAGGGCTTTCAAAAACTCAACGTCGGTAAAAGCAAATGCATAATTCTCAAGCCCGACCCATCTTGACTTTGCAAAGCCAGTAAGCAGCTTGGCGTTGGTGAAAGAAATGACGATGGTTTGCAGGAAGGGATAAGCCACCACCGTGGCCATCACGAGGGCGAGTGGCGCGAGCAACAACATAGGCGATGGAATGCCGGGCTGCCTGCTCCGTTTTGCAAGAAATTTGGCCTCAGCAACAGGGGAGGACATGGTGCTGAGGCCCGTTTGCATCGGTGAACGTTAGCGGATGCGCGCGGCTGCGGCGTTGGCCTCAGTGAGTGCAGCTTGCGGATCCAGTTTGCCAGCAAGTGCATTCTGGATCGCAGCTTGCAAGAGTGTTGAGAGTTCGGGGTAAGCCGCGAACTGCGGACGTGGCGTCATGACGCCGATGGAAACATTCGCAGCGGCCACAACGGCTTCTTGACCCTTGGCGACAGCGGGATCGGCATAGCTTGACTTCCAGATTGGCAAGCTAAGTTGTGCGAATTGGTTTTGCACGGGTTGAGAGGTCATATGTTGAATGAACGACCAAGCAAGATCAGGATTTGCAGAGCCTGCCGTAATACCCAATGCCATAGAACCATTCACGGCAGATGCTTCAGACTTTCCTTCAACACCGGGAGCTGGAACAATGCCGACTTTGCCGACAACTTTGCTCTCTTCAGGTTTCTGAGTCATGCCGTACATGTAGGTCCAGTTCAATGCGAAGGCTGCTTCACCAGCCGAAAAAACCTTACGGACGTCCTCCTCAAGATATTCCTTTGAGTTAGGATTGCTGAGGCCGTTCTTCAGGCTGTCCGTCATGTAAGTGAGCGCTTCGACGCAACCGCCTTGATCAAAGGCAGGCTTGCCGTCCTTGAAAAACTCTGCCTTGTTGGCAGCTGCAATGGTTGTAAAGTCACACACAGCGGCTTCAGCTTGGGACCAACTCCACACCACCGGATATTCCACCAGCTTCTGATCTTTGATGATCTTAGCCTGCGCCATCAATTCAGCCCAAGTCTTGGGTGGGGCTGCAATGCCTGCCTTTTGCAAAATCTCGGTGTTGTAGAAAAGATACTTGGTATCGAGAATCCACGGCATGCCGTAATATTTGTCGCCATAGGTGACAGTAGCCCAAGCCCCGTCGAACACTTGACTTTTGTCTACACTGCCAAGGCGATCGGTGACATCCACCAGCACACCATTTTCGGCAAAGTTTGCGGGCCAGATCACGTCATAAAGCACCACGTCATAGCCTGAACCGCCAGCGGCCTTTGACGCGACGATTTTATCGAAGAGCGCATCATAGGGAACAAATTCGAGCTTCACTGTGGTTCCGGGATTTACCTTTTCAAAAGCGGCAGTCATAGACCTTACATCAGCTTCGCTGTAGGCGGCCTGCGACATGAAAAGCGCACTGATTTCTCCTGCGGCAAAGACTGGGCCGTTGGCAAGCGGTAGCAGCGCAACGGAAAGGCTAGCGCCAAGCAGCAGACGACGTGTGATGTTCATGATTTTCTCCCTGTGTTGTGCCCCTCATTTTGCTTGAGCGGCTTCAATAGACATAATATTAACTCAATTTGATTTAGTGTCAATGAGTTTGCTAAAGTTTTGAAGGCGGACACGGGATTGGAACAATAAACCTCATGAAAACAGCAGTTAAGGGAACGAATCTCGAGCATGCCCGCTCCCATAACCGCCGTGCAGTGTTGAACGCTGTGCGGATGCACGGCACGTTATCGCGGGCGGATTTGGCCCGGAAAACCTCCCTGACAATTCAAACGATATCGAACATCGTTGCTGAACTTGAAAATGATGGCCTCCTGAAAGGCGGCAAGACCACCAAGAACCCACGCGGGCAACCCTCAATTCCCTATTCCATTAATCCCGATGGCGGTGCGGCTTTTGGGTTTCATCTTGCCCGGCACCGGGTGATTGGTGTTTTGAGTGATCTCAACGGAACCATCTTAGCCCAAGAAGAGGTCAGGGCAGAAACCTCAGAACCCAACAGCGTCTCACCCATCGTCAAGCGTTGCATTGAACGGATGCTGAAGCAGACTGGTATCAGTCACAACAAGATATTCGGTATCGGCATTGCTGTGCCCGCTCGCTTTGGTCTCGGGACCCTCACACGTGAAGGCCCTACAGGCTTGCCCGCATGGGATGATGAGGCCGCGCGGGAAGCATTCCGGTTATCCCTCCCGTTTCCAACACTGATTGAGAACGATGCAGTGGCGTCTGCCATAGGCGAACATGAGTATGGTGTTGCGAGGGGTATTGATAATTTTGTGCTTCTGTTTTTGGAAGAAGGCCTAGGTGCGAGTCTTTTTTTGAATGGGTCTGTTTATAAAGGCGCATCTTTGAGTGCGGGTGAAATTGGACATATGGTAATGGATCCTGATGGCAAGCCGTGTCCCTGCGGCAACAGAGGCTGCCTTGAACGCTATGTGTCGTTGCAAGCTGCTTTCGAGCATAGCGGAGCTTTGCCTTCAGACATCACACCAATCGATATTGGAGAGTCCTCGGTTGAAAACCATAAAGCATGGATCGCATTAGCTGCACCAAAACTGAGGCAAGCCGTGAGCATCCTTGAGACCATTGCTGACACGGAGACCATCGTTTTAAACGGGCTTGCGTCGCGCGAAATTCTGTCAGCACTCGTGGAGCAAGCGCAACCCTTGCATACGTCGGTGCGCAACAATCAGCATGCGCCTCCCCGTTTGCAAGTTGGCACTATCGGACGAATAGCGACCGCATTGGGAGCAGCAGCATTGCCGATCTTCCGCGAAATGAATCCAAGGTTCGATGTGTTGCTCAAGCAAGACCCGCCTTAGAGGGTTTTCTGAACACTAGAGTTACCCCACATAAATTACGCAAGAACTCAATCAACGTCTTCCCATTCTATGTGCGTTGCAAGGCTTTGAGATATTTTGTCTGCCACTTCAAGTGCTGGTGTCGCGGCCAAGTGCGCGTATCGCGCTGTTGTCTGTGGCTGTGTGTGACCAAGCAGCCGTCCGATAATGGGTAAGCCTTGGCCAAGCGCTACACCGCTGGAAGCAAACGTATGACGAAGATCATGAATGCGTACTTCTGGAAGTTCAGCAAGTTTCCGAATGCGCCGCCAAGGTTTTTGCATGTCAGTCAAGTGTTGACCTTCGATGTCTCCAACAATGACGAAGGGATTGTTCTTTTTGCGTGGAATTGACTTCAGCAGTTTTACGGCGACTGAACCGAGATACAGTGTCTTACGACCCGTCCTGGAGTCCGGCAAGAACGCCAGGCATGTCTCTAGATCAAGATAGGACCACTTAAGGGTCTGGATTTCTCCAAGACGACAGCCAGTCAGCAACAAAAGGCGAATGCATGCCGCTGCTGATGGCGCGAATTCTTCTTCTATGCGAAGTGCCTCGCCCAATCGTTTCAGTTCGTCCCTGTTCAGAAACCGCTCTCGCTTTTTTTCTTTGAACTTCTTGACACCCCGGCAAGGATTACTGAATTGCGGACGTAGGCCCCAGCTTTCAGCCAAATTGAACATCGTTGATAGCACACCAAGCACTCGGTTGGCTTGATAGGGAATGTGCCGGAGTTGATGGTGGATCTTGGCGATGTCTGTCCGCTCAACTGAGACGAGCTTCATCGTCCCGATTTCTGGATTGATAAAGATTTGGACACAGCGCTTGTATTCTTCTTGGGTGCTGGGTTTCAAATGGCAGGGGACATATTCTTCGATGAAGCGTTCCCCAAGCGACCGAACAGTAACAGAATTGCGAACGGCCTCTTCCACTTCGGTGGGGTTCTTGTCGATAGCCAGATCGGAAATAATCTGCTTGGCTTTCAATCGTGCAAGCTCAGCCGTTACCGCGCCATGCGATCCAATCGTAAACCGTCGCATAACGCACTTGTGCCGCATCATGACGAAATATGTTCTACGACCCGATGGCCGCACCCGAACGCCGAAGCCTTTCAGGTCTTCATCAAAGTGATCGACATCGCGATCTTGTATTTCGAGGGCTTCTACAGTACGCTTCGATATCTTGATCATGTGACGCAACGCTCCAGAATGTTTGGATATAGGGAGCGTCGTTCCACATCCCGGTCTGGGTTACATATGGGTTACACTTGGAGAGGTAAAGTAGGGTGACGTCGGGAACACCGAGGAACACAAAACAGGAAAAATGAAAATAAAACCAGACAGTTACGGCATTCGTTGGAATTCACAGGAACGCTAGGGAATGCCCTGAAATGCTCTCATAACCTGAAGGTCGTCAGTTCAAATCTGGCTCCCGCAACCAAATAAAAGCCCGTTATCTCAATGAGATGGCGGGTTTTCCTTTTTTCGCTATGTCCACTCGGCCACCAGGTCTTTGGCTTCGACTTGGTCGCCAGCTTTGACGTGAAGGGCAGCAAGCACCCCATCACGATCAGCTGTCAGTGCTGACTGCATTTTCATGGCTTCGAGTTGCAAGATGATGTCTCCCTTGGCCAGCTTCTGGCCAATCATCGCTACAACTCCAATGACGAGACCTGGCATGGGGGCTGCAATGTGGGCGGGGTTTGCAATATCGGCCTTTGGACGTGCTGACTTGACGGATTTTGCTTTCCGGTCTGGCACGCCGATCTCACGGGGCTGTCCGTTGAGCTCAAAGAAGACTTTGACCTGGCCCGTGTCTGATGTTGCTCCAACAGTTTGCAACACGATCTCCAAACGTTTGCCAGAATCAATTTCGGCTGTGACTTGTTCGCCTTCCGTCATGCCATAGAAGAATGTGTGCGTGGGCAATGTGCGAACCGGGCCATAACTGCGGTGGCGGGCGCGATAGTCCATGAAGACTTTCGGATACATCAGGTAGCCATTAAGGTCTTCTTCATCGAGCACTTCATCTTCATTGCCTTCGGTGCCGATATTGAGATCGGCTTTCAACCTCGTACGGATGGCATCGATATCTGCGGGACGCAGCGCCGCTCCCGGCCTGGTGGTGATGGCGGTTTCGCCTTTAAGCACTTTCCTGGAAATGCCTTCAGGCCATCCACCCTCCGGTTGGCCAAGATTGCCCCTCAACATATCAACAACCGATTCAGGAAAGGCGATTTCGGTCTGGGGGTCTTCAACCTGTTGGCGTGTCATGCCTTGCGACACCATCATCAAGGCCATGTCACCGACGACTTTCGATGATGGCGTGACTTTCACGATGTCGCCAAAAATCATGTTGGCGTCGGCATAGGCTTGCGCCACATCTGGCCAACGCTCCTCCAGCCCCATGCTGCGGGCCTGTGCCTTCAAGTTGGTGAATTGCCCGCCGGGCATTTCGTGAAGATAAACATCAGACGCAGGTGCGGCGAGACCACTTTCGAAAGCTGCATATTGCACCCTCACCTGTTCCCAATAATCCGAAATGGCGCGCACGGCTTTGATGTCGATCTGCGTATCGCGGGCCGTGTGGCGCATCGCCTCAACGATAGAGCCAAGACACGGTTGTGAAGTGCCACCGGAAAAAGCATCCATGGCAGCGTCAATGGCATCCACTCCAGCATCGGCGGCAGCAAGAACAGTCGACGCTGCAATGCCGGATGTATCATGGGTGTGGAAATGGATCGGCAAACTGATGGACTCTTTCAGCGCCTTGATCAACACTTGGGCGGCGGCAGGTTTAAGCAGGCCTGCCATATCTTTCAAACCCAGAACATGCGCCCCTGCCTTTTCCAATTCTTCCGCCATGCGCACATAATATTTAAGGTCATACTTCGCGCGGGCCGGATCGAGAATGTCGCCCGTGTAGCAGATGGTTCCCTCGCAGATGCGACCTGCTTCATTCACCGCATCCATGGCGACGCTCATGTTTTCGACCCAATTCAATGAGTCAAACACGCGGAATACATCCACACCAGTCTTCGCGGCTTGCGCCACAAAACCCTTCACTACATTGTCAGGGTATGTGGTGTATCCAACGCCATTGGCTCCGCGCAGCAGCATTTGCAGCAGGTGGTTGGGCATGGCGGCGCGCAGGTCACGCAGACGCTGCCACGGGCATTCCTGCAGGAAGCGATAGGCGACGTCAAAGGTGGCACCACCCCAACATTCAACTGAAAACAGTTGCGGCAAGTTGCCAGCATAAGCTGGAGCCACACGCAACATGTCGATGGAGCGCATACGCGTTGCCAGCAAGCTCTGGTGTCCATCACGCATAGTGGTGTCGGTGATGAGCAAGCGCCGTTCAGCCTTCATCCAATCTGCGACAGCTTGTGGACCTTGCTCCAACAGTGTTTGCCGCAAACCATGAGAGGGTGCAGGATTGGCTTTTGGTGGGCGCGGCGCATGGGTACGCGCGGAAGGTTTCGGACGGCCCTCTGTTTCCGGATGACCGTTCACAGTGATGTCGGCGACGTAAGTCAAAATTTTCGTCGCACGATCCCGGCGTTTCTTGAACACGAAGAGTTCCGGTGACGTGTCGATGAACTTGGTCGTACAAGTGTCGTTGAGAAAGCTTGGATGCTTCAGCAGATTTTCAACAAAAGCAATGTTTGTGGCGACACCGCGTATGCGGAATTCGCGCAGCGCCCGGTCCATGCGGGCAATGGCTTTGTTGGGTGTGGGTGCAGTGGCGATCATCTTCACCAGCAACGAGTCATAGTGACGTGTCACAACAGCGCCCGCATAGGCCGTGCCACCATCCAGCCTGATGCCCGGACCATTGGATGAGCGGTACGCAGTGATGCGGCCATAGTCCGGGATGAAGTTATTCTGCGGATCTTCCGTGGTAATGCGGCATTGGATAGCGTGGCCGCGAAGTTTCACATCGGCTTGCGAAGCTGTGCCTGTAGCTTCGGCCAGGCTCTTGCCTTCGGCGATCAGGATTTGCGCTTGCACGATGTCGATGCCAGTCACTTCTTCAGTGACAGTGTGCTCCACCTGCACCCGTGGATTGACTTCGATGAAGAAGAATTTGCCCGTATCGATATCCATCAGGAATTCAACTGTACCTGCGCATTCGTAGTTGACGTGGGCACAGATTTTTACTCCGAGGCCACACACTTCTGCGCGCTGCACTTCGGTGAGGTAAGGTGCAGGCGCGCGTTCCACCACCTTTTGGTTGCGGCACTGCACCGTGCAGTCGCGCTCGTAGAGGTGGTAAAGTGTGCCATGTTTGTCGCCGAGGATTTGAACCTCCACATGGCGGGCGCGGGTGATCATCTTTTCGAGATAGCCTTCGCCATTGCCGAATGCGGCCACAGCTTCGCGACGACCTTCGAGAATTTTTTCGCGCAATTCAGACACGCTGTTGATGGCGCGCATGCCACGACCGCCACCGCCCCACGAGGCCTTCAACATCAAAGGGTAGCCAACAGCTGCGGCTTGCTGTTCGATCAACTCAAAATCATCGCCCAGGACGTCGGTTGCGGGAATAACAGGAACGCCAGCAGCGACCGCAACTTTGCGGGCGGAGGCCTTGTCCCCCACCGCGTGCATGGTTTCAGCTTGTGGTCCGATAAATGTAATTCCTGCTGCCGTACACGCATCTACAAAATCTGGGTTTTCAGACAGCAAGCCATAGCCCGGATGAATGGCATCAGCGCCACTGGCTTTGGCGACGCGGATGATTTCAGCAATCGAGAGGTAGGCCTCAACCGGCTTCAACCCTTCGCCAATCAAATAGGCTTCATCGGCCTTGAAGCGATGCAGCGAAAGCTTGTCTTCCTCGGCAAACACGGCAACAGTTCGCTTGCCCAATTCATTGGCAGCTCGCATCACACGGATGGCAATTTCACCACGATTGGCAATCAGTATTTTAGAAAAACTCATACCTGACTTGCCCTTCACTGCAAAATTATTGCGCTGCAAACGATGATAGGGGCAAATTCAGACTGCCGTCCAGTTCCTTGCCTTCGACGACGCAATAGCTGCATCCACAACTTTCTGGATTTCATAGGCCTCGCGGAAATCCGGGCCGGATTTCTGGCCTTTGCCAATTGCACCGAGGAACTCTGCCATTTCAATCGCCTTCAAATCATTGAAGCCCAATTGATGACCACCAGCTACACAGAAGCCGCCATAGGGTTCGTGCTGGGGACCTGCCTCAATGCGAGTGAATCCGGCATGCTGAACATTGCCGCCTGCCTTGTAGTATAAAAGTTCGTTGAGCCGTTCCTGCGTAAACACGAGGCTGCCTTTTTCACCCGTAAGTTCAAAGCCGAGCTGCATCTTGCGTCCGGTCTGAATCCAGTTGGCTTCAATGGTGCCGCCGCAGCCGCGACCGAAGTTGACGAGAATGCGGGCCACGTCATCGATCAGCACGGGTTTCATGTCTGTGCCGCCACGCGTGATGGGGCGTTGCTTGATCACCGTGCGCACATCCGCACTCACCTCCGCAATGTCGCCCAAAAGAAAACGTGCCATGCCGATGATATGCGATCCCAAATCCGCAATCACGCCGGGACCACCCGACGGGTCGATGCGCCAGGTCCACGGCGAGGCGGGGTCATGCATATAGTCTTCGGCATGAATGCCACGAAAGCCCGTGATTTCGCCTAGTTCACCAGACTCAACCATTTGCCGTGCCAGTTTGAGCAGCGGGTTCTTGATATAGTTGAAGCCTACTTGCGTGTTCACACCTCGGGCTTCGGCGGCTTTCACCATCTCCAGTGAGTCAGCCAAGCTGGGCGAGAGTGGTTTTTCGCAATGCACATGCTTGCCTGCCGCAATGGCGGCCAGCGCCATGTCCTTGTGCATAGAGTTCGGCGTGGTGATTGAAACGACTTGAATAGCTGGGTTGCCAATGAGTGCTTTCCAGTCCCCCGTCGAAGATTCAAAGCCATATTGATGGGCGGCCTTGGCAGCGGCATCTGCATTCATATCGGCCACGGCCACGAGGCGCGGTGTTGGAATATCGGGGAACGCCGACAATGCTGTGCGATAGGCAATCGCATGCGCCTTGCCCATGAAGCCCGTGCCGATGAGTCCGATGCCGAGTTCTTTCATTTTGTCTCTCTTGAATTAAACGCCAACACGCTGCTTCGAACGTACGTCAGCTTGATATTTTTGTTGTTCCCGCACGACTGGTCGATCAGAGACCTGCGGCACGCCCACGTCCCACAAAGCATCGCCCGGCGTCCATGTATAGGCATCTGACACAATCGAAATCACTGTGGTGCGATCGGTGGTCTTGGCCCAATCCATGGCTTGTTCAAGTTCAGCCAGACTCGTGACCTTGCGCGCATATGCACCCATCGATTCTGCGTGTTTTACGAAATCGACGCTGAACGCTGGAATGGCAGTTTTGCAATCTTTCAGCAAATTATTGAACCCCGGTGTACCCTTGAATTGCTGCAAGCGGCTGATGACGGCGTAGCCGCCGTTGTCGCATACGATGACAATCATCTTGTGACCAGTCATTACCGTTGAATAGATATCAGAATTCATCAGCATGTAACTGCCATCACCCACCATGACGATAACATCGCGTGTCGGGTCGGCCATCGCCGCACCCCAACCCCCGGCGATTTCATAGCCCATGCAGGAGAAGCCGAATTCAAGATCATAGGAATTTGTGGTCTGGCAGCGCCAATTCTTCATGGTCTCACCGGGAAGGCCGCCAGCTGCGGTGATCATGTAGTCACGGGGAGCCGCCTTCTTGTTCACCACTCCCACGACCTGCGCATAGGTTGGCACCGGTGCATTGGTGGGCTTCTGGTAGCCATCGAGAGCCGCATTCCACTCGGCCATCAGGCTCTTGGCCTTCTTGGTCCAGGTCGAATCGACCTTCCAGCCTTTGAGGGCATCGGCCAATTCTTCGACCGTGGCTTTCGCATCACCAACAACGGCCAGTGCCCGATGCTTGGTTGCGTCCCAGCGGGCTGCATTGATGGAGATGAACTTGGCCTCGTGGTTGAACAACGTCCACGAACCAGTGGTAAAGTCCATCAGGCGTGTACCTATGGCCACGATCACATCTGCTTCGGCTCCCAGCGCATTGGCTGATGTTGAACCCACGATACCAATGGGCCCCGCATAAGCCGGATGCTCATGGGCAACGGTGCTCTTGCCCGCGATGGTTTCGGTGATGGGAATGCCATGTTCGAGCGCGAACTTTGCAACAATATCTTCGGCACCCGAATAGCGTGTGCCACCACCTGCAATAATCAGCGGACGCTTTGCCGCTTTCAATAGTGCGATGGCTTCGGCCACACGGTTCTTGTCGGGCCTTGCCCGCGGGATTTGGTGAACGATTTTCTCGAAGAACTTCACCGGATAGTCGCAAGCCTGTTCCTGAATATCCTGCGGCAAAGCAATGAAGGCCGGACCACAATCAGCAGGGTCTAGCATGGTGGCCACCGCTTGCGGGAGCGACGAAATAATCTGTTCGGGATGAACGATACGGTCCCAATAACGCGTCACGGCCTTGAAGGCGTCATTGACGTTAATGGTCGGATTTCCAAAATGCTCAACCTGTTGCATCACCGGATCAGGGCGGCGGTTTACAAATGTATCACCGGAAATAATCAGGATTGGCAGGCGATTGGCGTGGGCAACACCGGCCGCCGTTACCATGTTGAGGGCACCAGGGCCGATGGACGATGTGGCCACCATAATCTGGCGGCGGCGCTTGACCTTGGCAAAGGCGATTGCCGCCAGTGCCATGGACTGTTCATTCTGACCGCGCCACGTGGGAAACACATCCTTCACCGCTTCCAAGGCTTCCGACAAACAGGTCACATTGCCGTGGCCAAAAATTCCGAAAATGCCTGGGAACAGGGGTACTTCTTCACCATCCACAATGGTGAACTGGTTCATCAAATATCGCACCAAGCCTTGCGCCATCGTCAAACGGATTGTGGACATGCGTGACACTCCTGAATATGAATTTCGAAATAACTATTGCATACAAAGTATCCACGCAAGTAAAATTGCGTGTGCGCAACGGCACCCTATTTTATCTTTTTTGACTTCACTGCAGCAGTAAACCGAGCCGACTGGTCGCGCGCGATTTCAGTGACGCTCGGTATGCGCACATCATCAGCACTTTTCGCATGCAGTTTTGCCGCGGTGGCTGTTGCAATGGTCTGCACGAGGCACATAGGGGCCGCCAGTGAGCGTGAGAATGTATACTCCTCTTCAGGCACAGTGAAGAGAACATCTGCTCCCTTAGCCAGGGGAGATAGCTGGCTGTCAGTGATGGCCAAGACCGGAATATTGGCTTTCACTGCGCGTTCCGCAATCGCCACAACTTCTTTGGCATAGTGCCTGAAAGCGATGGCCACAAGAATATCGCCCTTCCCCATAGTCATGGCGATTTCCTGAGACAAACCACCTGACGAATCCATGAATATGACTTTTCGTTGCAACATGGTCATGAGGTAGCGGAACAGCTCAGCTATGGGCTCGGACCGCAATTGACCAACAACATAGATACACGTGGATGAGGCACAGAGATCAGCTGCTTTCTTCAAATCTTGCTCTGAAACGGATTCCAACAACCCCTGCAGCGATGCAATATCGCGCACCACCATATTGCGCAAAAACCCGACATTGCCGTGGGCGGCATTGCGACTGATTTCGGCGTCAAGAACGCTGACACGCTCACGAAACCCGGGAGCAGCCGTGGCGAGCCGTGTCTGGAAAACGGACTGCAATTCCTTGAAACCGGAATAGCCCATGTTCTGGGCAAAACGCACCAGCGTGGACGGGTGAACCTTGATTTTTTCTGCAATGGCGTTGATTGATTCCAACGCGATAACATTGGGGTTCTGGGTGAAAAAGCGCGCAACTTGCTTGTAGCCGTCAGACAGCTTTTCATAGTTTGCCGTGATCAAGTTGATAGCGCCTTCGTAGTGCGCCGGTACCGTCGATTTTCCGTTGCGACTTTTCTTGTTCATGGCAGTATATTCATTTCCTATTTTCCGGATCTTACACGACGGACAGGGTATTGCACAGTGCAGTGGCTGCAAACGGAATACAATGTTGACATTGAAGCAGCTTGACATACAACACTCATTCCGAAATAGAATGAAACGCAACGATAATTGCAACGCTGAGCTTGGCGCAAGTGCCGCATGGCAGTAATAGGGTCACTCTCATCGATATGAACGCCAGGAACAGAAAATGATCGAGGCTACTCAACTGGTTTTGAAAAAAGCCAAAGCCGACAGCATGCGCGCTTGCTTGCACATTGGCACGCTTGAATATGCGGCAAAAGCTGTAGGCTGGGGGTTCTACCTTTTGACCATTTCCAACGACGTGCGCTTGCTTGCGAGTGCTGCACAGCAGAGCATCACACAAACGCGCAAACTGATTGGCGAAGCGCCAGTAACAACCGAGAAGACCTCCAATGGCTACTGACGTGAAACATGTTCTGGTGGCAGGCAAAATTCATGCTGCAGGTATCGCATTGCTGAAACAACGGTCCGGTGTTGTCGTTGATTTGGTCGAAGCCGTGACAACCGATGCCTACCTCCCGCATTTGGCCAATGCAGATGCCATTCTCATCCGCACGCAACCCATGACAGCTGCGGAAATTGCATTGGCACCCAAACTCCAGATCGTGTCGCGCCACGGGGTTGGTTTTGACGCTATTGATGTGCAAGCGTTGAATGCGCGGAAAATTCCTCTGGCTATTGTAGGAGATGTGAATTCCCGGGCCGTCGCAGAACATACCTTGATGCTGATGCTGACAGCTGCCCGCCGCACGGTCGCCCATCATGTAGCTTCAACCAACGGTAACTGGAACGAACGCAATCGGTTTGATTCAACCGAGCTTGATGGCAAAACATTGCTGGTGATCGGCTTTGGCCGCATCGGTCGCCGCGTCGCTGAGTTGGCAAAAGCGTTCGGCATGAACGTCTTGGCGTTTGACCCTTACATGACTCCGGAACAGATGGCGGCGATGGGCGTATTCCATGTACCTGTCATGAATGCAGCCCTTTCTTCAGCAGACTATGTCACCGTCCACATGCCCGGCGGCAATGGTCCCATGATTTCGACAGCTGAATTGGCGCGCATGAAATCCGGTGCCATCATCGTCAACGCGGCGCGTGGCGGCCTCGTTGATGAGGTCGCCTTGGATGCCGCTCTGCGCCAACGCAAGTTGCGGGCGGCGGCACTTGATGTACTGGCGCAAGAACCACCCTCTCCCGATCATCCGCTACTCAGCAATCCCTACCTCACCATCAGCCCCCACAATGCCGGCCTGACAGAAGAATGCGCCATGCGCATGGGAGTTTCAGCAGCCCAGAATATCCTGGATTGCTTTGACGGCAAATTGAACCGTAGCCTGGTGGTGAATGCCGAGGCGATTGGCTGAGCCTCTACTTTGAACGCGCCGCCCACAAAAGTCCGCGTTCAAACATGGATTTCATCTCGGGCACGGCAAATTCATCTGCTGTGTGTCCCAGTGCAGAATAGAAGACGCGGCCTTTGCCATAGACCTTCTTCCACACCACGGGCATCGTCACACCCTTGATCCAGTCGGCGTGCGAGCCATCGAATGTCGTCGTGGCGAGCACCTCATTCATCGGGTCCACATGCATATAATATTGTTCCGACCTATAAGCGAAACTTTCGAGGCCTTGCATGATCGGATCATCTGGTCGCGTCACATCAACCCGGTAGTCAATGATATTGCCGGGATGGCTCACCCACTGGCCGCCCGTCATGAACTGGTATTCGGTTTCATTGCGGAATGCATCGCACATCAACCCATGCATGCCAGCCAACCCAACACCTCCGCGCACGGCCGCACAGAGATTTTCCACTTCGGGCTTTTCGACCACCGACATTGTTATCATCGGCACAATCAGGCTGAGATCATGAATAGCCGGATCAGCAAAGGCCGCCGTGCCCTGCTCCACACGCACCGCGAAGCCATGCTTTTCCAGCAACTCCTTGGTCACGACTGTGGAACGCTCAGGCGTATGGCCTTCCCAGCCGCCCCAGCAAATCAGTGCCTGTTTCTGTGTCATTGTCTCGCTCCCGCTTTATCTCCGCAGGCGTGATAACAATTCTTCGTCTGGATAGCTATCAGCAGGAAGCCCGAGTTTCAGTTGTTCAGCCTTGATGGCAGCGCGGGTGCCTTTGCCGATTTTGCCGTCAGACTTGCCAACGTCATAGCCGTCCGCAGTCAGGTCATTCTGCAACTCCACGATTTGCTCATAGCTTAAAGGCTGCACAGGCACCCTGCCCTTGCTAACGGCAGGAGCACCAGCCATGCGTGTGGCGAGATAGGCTGCTGTGGTGGAGTAGATCAGACTTTCATTCCACTTCAGATAAGCCGTGGTGAAATTCTCGTAGGCCAAAAAGGCCGGCCCATTCCGCCCCATGGGCAGCAGCAGTGACGCGCCAAATCCATCAGCCTTGAGCGGCTTGCCACTGACAGCTGTGACACCCCACTTGGCCCATTGCTTGCGCGGATGCTTGATGGCGATATCGGCCTCTTCCCAGGGAAGCTCTGCCGGAACTTTCACTTCCTGCAACCAAGGCTCACCCGGCTGCCAACCATGCTTGCGCAACAGGTTCGCGGTGGATGCAAGCACGTCAGGAATTGAGGCTTTGAGATCGCGTTTGCCGTCTCCGTCAAAGTCCACGGCACTTTCATTATAGTCATAGGCCATGAACTGTGTCTGGCCGATTTCACCAGCCCAGGCTCCGCGCATTTCGTCATACGTCATGTCGCCAGCGTCAAGCAATTGCAGGGCTGCAATGAGTTGCGGACGGAATTTCTCCGGGCGGCGGCAATCCCACGCCAGCGTGGCAATGGACTGGATCGTAGGGCTGTCCCCCATGAAGCCGCCGAAATCTGTTTCCAGCCCCCAGAAGGCGGTGATAACAGGAGCGGGCACACCATACTTCTCCTGCACGCTGTCAAACACGTCCTTGTACTTGGCAATAAGCGCTTGACCCTTTTTGATACGCCCGGCAGTCGCCATGCGGTTCTGAAAGGTCAGGAAATCTTGCGCGAACACATTCTGCGCCCGGTCTTTCTTGATGATGCTGGCATCATACTTGATGGAGTTTAGAACGCCGACAGACTGTGCGGACACTCCCGCCGCATCGGCCTCGCGCTTCACCGACTTGATGTAGCCATCAAATCCCTTCGCCGAATTGCCACAACTCGCTGCCTGAACCGCACTGGCCAAAGCCATGCACATCACTGCCGAGATCAAACTCTTGAATATCATCGCCTACTCCACCGATTCGCCATTCCATGAGAGTGTGCGCTTAATCGATAACTCCGGCAAATCTGCGGGCAGTTTGCGGCAACACCTGCCTTCTTCGTTAATGATAAGCGGTAATACTCCAGACTGAAAACATTCAGACTTCGGGCAACTTACAATGATGCAAACTGCAACTCCTCGCCGAAAGCGCCGCACACCGTTGCGAATGGCTCGTGCAGTGACAGCGCACCGGAGATTGGAGGTCAATGACAAGATCTTGGCAACGCTGCTGGCTGGAGTCGCAGGCGCGGTCAATGCGGGTGGTCTTTTCGTAGTTTCACAATACACGTCCCACATGACGGGATATCTCTCCCAGCTCGCCGACAACATTGTTCTTGGCAATATGGAAGTAGTGTGGGGTGCAGCACTTGCACTTGCGTCCTTTGTTGGTGGTGCCGCAATCAGCGCCATGCTTGTAAACTGGGCAAGATTGCACAGAAGCCCGCAACAATATGCCTGGCCTATTGCGCTTCAAGGCACTTGCCTGCTTGGACTGGGTCTTGCGGGTTTAGCCAATATTGCCGTTGCCCACGGTCCGCTCCTTGTTATTCTCTGCATGGTTATGGGGCTGCAGAACGCCACTGTTTCGAAATTGTCGCGCACGCGCATACGCACAACACACGTTACAGGCTTGATTACGGACACTGGAATTGAAATAGGACGTGCCTCATTCGGGCTACTCTTGCCCCAAAGCGGCGTGAGGGCCGATGCGGCGAAGTTCAAGACATTGGCCGGACTTATCGCCGCCTATCTCTTCGGTGGAATTGCAGGTGCGATTGGCTTTTCCCGCATGGGCCTCGCTTTCGCCTTGCCGTTTGCAATCCTGCTTCTTGTATTGAGTTTGCCCACACTGTTGTCTCGCCGCAGATGAATCAGTTCCACAGCACGAAGGGCCCCGTGTTGCCACGCGGCCCCTCGCTTAAGCGTCCAACGCAGCGGGTCTCTACTCGATCATGCACCAATGGACCGGGGGCGATGCCACCGTTGCACAAGCACAGACCCAAGAGTGCCGGAGCCCAAGGCTTCAGCATGAACCCACCATCACGTTTTCCCCCGGTGTGGATTCAGATGAGACTATAATATATCAGTTTCACAGTATTGCAATTGTGGCGTGAGTTTTCATCACTCATTTGAGTGAGATCGAATCCTTTAATCGCTCAACTAACGTCAAAATGCCCTTGTTTTGCCCGCGCACCGCAAGAACTGCACACGAGTCCAGAATAAGTCCATCATCGAGGATGCGCAGGTGATTGGCGGTGAGTGTATTTCCCGTTGTAGTAATGTCAACAATCAACTCTGCCGTGCCTGCTGCTGGCGCGCCTTCAGTCGCTCCCAGACTTTCGACGATGCGATAGCCGGTTACACCTTTGTCAGCAAAGAACCGTCGCGTCAGGTTGTGATATTTGGTGGCCACGCGCAGACGACGGCCATGGGCGCGGTAGTATTGCTCCGCTACATCGTCCAGATCAGCCATTGAGGCAACATCCAGCCAACACTCCGGCACAGCCACAACAACGCGCGCCGGGCCGAAACCCAGACGCACAGCGACAGTTACTGATTCATCCGTGGGCGCAATAGTATCGCGCAACAGGTCTTCGCCAGTGACCCCAGCATCAATCTTGCCATCACGCAGATGGGCTGCAATTTCGGACGCCGAGAGAAACGCTACACTTACAGTCTCGATGCCCAAAAGCTTGCCGCGATAGCCCCGCTCTGATCCGCTGCGGTCAATGGCAAAGCCTGCCTTGGCAAAGGCTTCGGTTGTGGCTTCCATGAGGCGACCCTTTGAAGGAATGCCGATAGTGATCATGTGAGCACCGCCTTCACACGCTCGGTGTGGATGGCACAGCCTACGGCGGGAATGCGCGAGGCGGCACCAAGGTCATGCAACAGCCCATCATAGCGCCCACCACCCGCCACGGCGAGCGGCGCATTGCGGGCCTCGACTTCGACCTGAAACACAAGGCCTGTATAATATTCAAGTTCACGCCCGAAGTTGGCGTTGAAGTGAAAGCGGCGGGGGTTGAGGCCCTGCTCTTCCAGCGCGTCGATGCGCTGTGTAAAATGAGCGAGGGCTTGATCGAAGGCAGGCGTTCCCCCCAGCGTCGAAAGAGCCGCCACAACATCGGTCGCGCTGCCCTCAACCGCCAGATAGGCTTCGATCTTCTGCACCATCGCCTCGGCCAAGGGCTGTTCCGAACGGTCCGCCCATTTCTCCGCAAGTCGCGACGCGATATCGGCGAGGCTGCGATCTGTGACGAGCGTCAAACTCTTGTCCTGCAACAGTTGCGAGGTTGCCTCCAGCGCGTTGCTGTGTTCCATCGCATCCACATTGTCGGAGATTGATGTGCGCCGTGCTGCGGAGGGTTTGGCAAACATGTCGAGCAGAGCGCGAAACGCATGCGGCCGCCAGAACTGGTGGCGCAAGCGGCGACGCCAACGGTCCGGCATCGGCATGTCATCGAGCAACGCATTGAACAGGCCAAGGTCACCCAGAGTAACTTTGAGTTTGGACAAGCCCGCTGCCTCCAATGCGGAGATGGCGAGTTTGACTATGCGCGCTTCAGCTTCAATAGGCGTCGCTCCGCCATACCATTCAATGCCCGCCTGGTTGAATTCCTGGGGTGACAGAAGTTCGTCGGGGAAACGGAAGGCAGTGCCGAGATAGCAATAGCGGGTTTCCATTTCCGGTGTCGCTGCGTGACTTAAATGATAGCGGCAGGCAGGCACCGTGAGGTCGGGGCGCAGGCAGAGTTCATTGCCTGCAGGATCGTTGAATACGAACGTCCGTGCACGGATATCTTCCCCCGAGCGTTCAAGGAAAATGTCGGCGGGTTGGATGATATCGGGGGCGATATGTTCAAAGCCTGCGCGCTCGAACACTGCCATGATAGCGGCGTTTTGTTTGGCGAGAGCTTCGCGTTCGCTTGAGGATTTACCAGCCATAGTGCGTCACCCGGAGTAAACACCCCCTCCCCCCTTCGGGGTACTCCCCCGGCCAAGAGGCCGAGGGAGAAAGAATGTTTTTCTCCCTCATCGCCCTTGCGATGGGGGAGTACCCCGAAGGGGGGAGGGGGTGTCTCAACAGGCTCATTTTTGCAAAGCCTTCTGCACAGCCGCAACCAGTTCAGTCATCGGCACCGAAAACTGCGCCAGCCGTTGCGATGCATATTCTGCGCGGGTCTCAATGCCTGCCGCAAGTTCTGAGCCTTTGCGCAAATCCTTGATCTGCACTTCGCCCTTGGCCAATTCATCCGGCCCCTGAATCACCACCAGTGGCGCACCGCGCTTGTCGGCATATTTCATCTGCTTCGAAAAATTCGACGTGCCCATGTACATTTCAGCGCGAATGCCAGAGCCACGCAGCAGCTGCACCATGCGCCAGTAATCCCCCTGCCGCTCCTTGTCCATCACGAGGACAACAACAGGTGCCAGAGTGTCCGAAGTCGCTGCCTTCCCCACCAGCTTTAACGCCGCATAAAGCCGCGACACACCAATGGAGAACCCCGTTGCTGGAACCTGCGCGCCCGTAAACCGCGCCACCAGATCATCATACCGTCCACCGCCACCGACAGAACCAAAGCGCACGGTATTGCCGTCGTCATCTTTAGTCTCCATGAGAAGTTCACATTCGAAGACGGGGCCGGTGTAGTATTCGAGACCGCGGACGACGGAGGGATCTATTTTTATGCGGTTTTGATCATATCCCGCAGCGATAAAAATGGTATTCATTGCAGACAATTCATCAATTCCTGCACTGAATTTTTCGTTCGCTCTGAATGCAGCCGCGCCGTCATCATTCGACAACGCATTGAATGGGTTTTCAAGCAACAACAAAACTTTTTCAATCTGGTCTTGGCTAAGGTCCGCCCCTTTTGTGAAATCGCCACTCTCATCCTTGCGACCCGCACCGAGTAGCAGTCGCACACCAGTTGGACCCAACTTGTCAAGCTTGTCCATCGCGCGAAGAACAATCAAGCGACGTGTGGAGTTGTCGTCTCCATCAAGACCAATGGCCTGCAACGCTCCGTCAAGAATCTTGCGACTGTTGACCTTCATCACATACTGCCCACGCGCAATCCCGAGCGCCTCCATCGTATCCGCCGCCATCATGCACACTTCTGCATCCGCCGCCGGATTGCTCGTCCCCACCGTATCCGCATCGAACTGCATGAACTGCCGGAACCGTCCTGGTCCCGGCTTTTCATTGCGGAACACCCAGCCTTGGCGGTAGCTGCGATAGGGTGTGGGCAATTGGCCTTGGTTGTTTTCGGCGACGTATCTCGCCAGTGGCGCTGTCAGGTCATAGCGCAGGCTTAGCCATTGCTCGTCGTCATCCTGGAAGGAGAACACGCCAGCGTTCGGGCGGTCTTGATCGGGCAGGAATTTGCCCAAGGCTTCCGTGTATTCGATGAAGGGTTGTTCGACGGGTTCGAAGCCGTAGGATTCATAGACTTTCTGAATCGTGGCCAGCATGGCTCTTGTGCCACGGATTTCATCCGGTGAAATGTCACGAAAGCCCTTGGCGACGCGGGCCTTTGGGCGGAAGGATTTTTTGCTGTCGTTCATGGGGTGGGCTTGTAGAGGAACAAAAGCCATCGCTCAACTGCAAAGGCCCCCCTCCCCCCTTCGGGGTACTCCCCCAACAAGTTGGGGGAGAGCTTCGCAACTAATCCTTCCCCAACTTGTTGGGGAAGTGCCCGAAGGGCGATGGGGGCCTTACTTGTCCCGCACCACTGTCTGTTCCTGCACGCCCAGACCATCAATGCCAATCCGCATCTTGTCTCCCGGCTTTAAAAACCGTTGTGGCTTCATGCCCATGCCGACGCCGGGTGGGGTGCCGGTGGTGATGATGTCGCCGGGCATCAGGGTGAAGAATTCCGAGAGGTAGGCCACGATATAGGCCACGCCATAAACCATGGTTTTGGTGTTGCCGTCTTG
>JANPCL010000181.1:0-12286 GCA_031430915.1 Hyphomicrobiales bacterium | reverse complement strand
GCCCGGGGTCGATTGAATTTTCAGAAGATGCAAAGGCCGTGTTGCCGGTGTGCGATGCAGCGATTGTTGTTGTGGATACGGATGCCAAGAAGGCACCTGCACTGCAGTTGATCTTGCGTGAACTCGACAGGGCAGGGGTTCCCCGTATTGTTTTTCTCAACAAGATCGACAAGGCCAATGCAGCTCCGCGCGATGTGTTGGCGTGGATGCAGCCGGTGAGTGCCAAGCCTCTGGTGATGCGACAATTGCCGATATGGACCGATGGCGCGGTGTCGGGCTTTGTCGACTTGGCGTTGGAGCGGGCTCATATTTATCAGGAACTGGCGGAGAGCCGCGTGGTGGACATGCCGGCCGATATCGCAGCGCTTGAAAAGCAGGAACGCTTCCAACTGCTCGAAACTCTTGCCGACCATGACGATGCGCTGATGGAACAGCTGCTGACGGACATGGAACCGGCGCGTGACCAGATTTTCAAGGACTTGGCCCATGACGTGCGTGAAGGCCATGTGACGCCCGTGCTTTTTGGCTCGGCTGAACATGGCAACGGCATTGGCCGTTTGCTGAAAACACTTCGGCATGACGTGGCGGGTGTAGCAACTGTCACGGCACGGCTTGGAGTGGTGCCCACCGTGTCTGTGGTGGCGCAGGTGATCAAGACGGTGCATTCGCCGCAGGGAGGAAAACTTTCGATTGCGCGTGTGCTGTGCGGCGAATTGGCTGATGGTACTGTTTTGCATGACGGGCGCGACCGGGAATCCCGGGTTGCAGGGTTGTCGGTCTACTCAGGCGTTGCAACGGCGAAGCAGCCGAAGGCGGTTCCGGGGCAGGTGGTGGCACTTGGCCGGCTTGAACATGCTGCCACAGGGCAGACCTTGTCGTCAGCGCGGGGTGCAGCTGTGCAACTGATTGACCGCCATGCGCCATCTCAGGTTTATGGTTTTGCTGTTTCGGTTGCGGACCGCAAGGACGAGGTGAAGCTCACAAGTGCCATCGCGCGATTGTCGGAAGAAGACCCTTCACTGCGGCTTGACCACAATCATGATACGGGCGACATGGTGTTATGGGGGCAAGGCGAGATGCATCTTCGTGTCGCCATTGAAAAGCTCGCGAGCAAGTTTGGCGTTGTGGCGCAAACTGCACCACGCCGCATTGCCTATAAGGAAACCATCCGCAAATCCGTCTCCCTGCGGGGGCGGCACAAAAAACAGTCTGGCGGGCACGGCCAATATGGTGATGTGGTGGTGGATATCTCGCCGTTACCACGTGGCTCCGGCTTTCAGTTCACCGATACGATCACGGGTGGCGTGGTACCCAAGACTTATATTCCAGCTGTCGAGCAAGGTGTGCGGGAGTGGATGGTACGGGGCACGCTGGGTTTTCCCGTTGTTGATTTTGGCGTGAACCTGGCGGACGGCAGTTATCACGATGTCGACTCGTCTGAGATGGCCTTCAAGCAGGCAGCCCGCATCGCGATGGTCGAGGGCATGCCGCAATGTTCACCCGTGTTGCTGGAGCCGATCATGGCGATTCATATCCATGTGCCCAGTGAAGCGACGGCACGGGCGAACCAGATCGTGACCGGACATCGTGGGCAGTTGTTGGGTTTTGACGGGCGCGAGGGTTGGGCCGGGTGGGACACGGTGAAGGCCCATATGCCCGAATCAGAGCTTGCATCACTGATTATAGAGTTGCGGTCTGCTACGGCGGGGGTGGGGACGTTCGAGATGACATTTGACCATCTCGCGGAATTGACGGGGAGGGCAGCGGACCAGGTGATTTCGCAGGCGGCTTAGAACAGCAATGTTTCCCTTCATCCGGCAGGGCGGATGAGGGGAAACGGGTACCAAAGCATCACACTTGCGCTTTGAATAGACTTCGACATATGCGTTGTACATGACCCTGCAACTGTTCATCGGCCTTTTCGTTTTCGCTGGCATTGCGGCCTTCACGCCCGGCCCCAACAATGCGCTGCTTATGGCGGCTGGCATGAATTATGGATTTCGCCGCAGTGTGCCACTAATCTTGGGGGTTGTTGTTGGTTTTCCGCTGATGATCGGGCTGATAGGGTTGGGGCTTGGGGGCATCTTCAAGCTCTACCCTTTGCTTTATACAATCCTGAAATACACAGGCGCTGCTTACATGCTTTATCTTGCCTGGAAAATTGCAACGGCTGTTCCGTCCTTAGACTCAACGGCAGCTGCAAAGCCCTTGGGCTTCTTGCAAATGTGCCTGTTCCAGTGGGTGAATCCCAAGGGCTGGATCATGGCAGTAACGGCGCTGTCAGCCTATACGCTGGCGGATGATTATGCCACGGGTGTGGCCACTGTTGTCGGGACTTTCATTTTCATGGGTATTACCAGTGCAGCCACCTGGGCTGGCTTTGGCGCGGTACTGAAAAACACCATGACGGACCCCCGCTATTTCCGCATGATCAACGTTTCGCTGGCGGTTTTGCTGGTGGCTTCTTTGGTACCAATGCTTTGGCACTAGGGGCCGGACTCTCAGCCGTCACCAGGCATTTCCGCTCCACTCCAGTTTTGGAGAGATAGGTGCCTTTGCTGGTGTCGAAAGAGACATATTTCTTCTGGCAATAGGCGGTCCATTCCGCTGATCCCGGCTCCAGCTTTGCAATAGATGGAGTGGTTGGCGCAGCAGGTGCTTGCTCTTCAACCGGGGCAGCAGGGGGAACCTTCGGCGGCTGTTTCGATAGTGCCTTTTGCAGTTTGGGTTTGGCCATGGGGGCAGGGGGTACGTCATTGGAAAACCGGGCCAGACATGAGGCCTCCGAATTGTCGTAGCGCGTTTGCCATTCAACATCTTGTTTCTTGACGTGGTCAGCAAAGTCGCGGGCATAGGCCGCGCAATAATCTGTGACATCGGCTCTGGCTTCGCTTGCCATGACAATACTTCCGACAAATAGCAGCTGTCGCCACATCACGCCTACTCCACACTTCATAAAGCCCATGCTGCAAAGGGAATGTGGCTTCAGCGGGCCTTCAATATGGCAGGTCGAAGTAATCTGTGGCAGAGATTGCGTAAATGTCCACTGCACCGACGCGACCGTTGCCGATTGCATAGGTTTCGTGGCTGGTGACGAGTGCCATGCCAATGCGGCGGGCCAGTTTCGCCGATGCTGTATTGGCCACCATGACCTTGCTCCACACCCTTGTGGCATTCAGGCGTTCAAAGGCCATGCCCAATAGCGCGTGGCCAATTTCGGTGCCGAGCCCGGTGGACCACATGGCGGGGTGAACGCCCCAGCCTGCTTCGTGGCTACCGTCACCGTGGGCAATCAGGAAGCCTTCACCAACTACGTCGGTTGAATATTTTTCTTCTGCGGCGAGATGATAAATCTGGCGGCGGCTGTCGTTCTGGGCGGCGATCTGGCGGCGGACAAAATCCTTCACCATGGCGCCGTCACGCAGGCGGTGGGCAATATGACGTTGATAACGCGGCTGGGTCATGAAGCCAGACAGTTCCTCGACGTCAGACCGCACGATTTCGCGCAAGATGATGTGGGGTGTCTCGAGAGCCGTCATGGACTTTAGTGTGGTCATGATCTGCAACCTATCGGCTTCCAGAGCAAACGGGAAGGGCAGATTTCTGCGACACGATGTTAACCTTGTCGCACCACATGAAGCGGCTCCGCAGGTGGCGTGCCGTGCGGAGCCTTGGTGCGACATCTTCAGTCGCCTGTTCAATTTGGAAATCCGGTCCCCGCTGGGGGACCGCTTGTTTTGTCAGATTGTCACTCGAAACGGGTATTTTCAGGCGGCGTCATTATTTGAGACCTCTCTGCGTTGATAATTATCTCTAGCACTTTCCGATTCTCCAACCAAATCACGTTGCGTGTCAGCATCGGTGACGCATCACAAGTGACGCAGGGGATTGCGCCCGGTCATCTCATTGTTTAGAAAAGTTCTAATCTAAGGTATGGAGAAAAAAATGAACAAGATGGATGTGATGCCCGTGGGTAAATGCCCGGTGATGCATAGCCCGACAAATTTTGGTGTACGGTCGAATCGGGATTGGTGGCCGAACCAGTTGAATCTGAAAATGCTGCACCAGAACTCGGCCTTGTCGTCGCCGATGGGTGATGCGTTTGACTATGCCAAGGCTTTCAATGCACTGGATTTAGATGCGTTGAAAAAAGACCTGCATGCGCTGATGACGGATTCGCAAGACTGGTGGTCGGCAGATTATGGCCACTATGGACCGCTTTTCATTCGCATGGCGTGGCACAGTGCGGGCACTTATCGCACCGGTGATGGTCGCGGTGGCGCGTCTTCCGGCACGCAACGCTTTGCGCCGCTGAACAGCTGGCCCGACAACGTCAACCTTGACAAGGCACGGCGTCTGCTGTGGCCGATCAAGCAGAAATACGGCAACGCGATTTCATGGTCTGATCTTATGATTCTCACTGGCAATGTCGCGCTCGATTCGATGGGCTTCAAGACCTTTGGTTTTGGTGGCGGCCGTGCTGATGTGTGGGAGCCGGAAGAAGATATCTATTGGGGCGCTGAAACCGCGTGGCTGGATGACAAGCGTTACACAGGGGATCGTGAATTGGCGAACCCGCTCGCTGCCGTGCAGATGGGTTTGATTTATGTGAACCCTGAAGGACCAAACGGTAATCCCGATCCATTGAAGTCAGCGCGCGACATTCGCGAGACTTTCGCCCGCATGGCGATGGATGATGCTGAAACTGTGGCGCTGGTTGCTGGTGGTCACACCTTCGGCATGACGCATGGTGCTGGTGATGCAGCACTTGTGGGTGCGGAACCTGAAGGTGGTGCGATTGAAGCGCAGGGCCTTGGCTGGCTCAGCAAGTTTGGTTCTGGTGTGGGTGGCGATACGATTTCGAGCGGGTTGCATGGTGCATGGACGCCGACGCCGACAACTTGGGACATGAGCTATTTCGATGTGCTGTTTGGCTATGAGTGGGAACTCGGTCGCAGTCCTGCGGGGGCGCAACAGTGGCATGCCAAGAATTTGGCCGAGAAAGACATGGCACCGCACGCAAGTGATCCATCGAAGAAAGTGCCGATCATGATGTCAACCGCCGACATGGCGATGCGCATGGACCCGGCTTACGAGAAAGTCTCACGTGATTTCCACGCCAACCCGGACAAGTTTGCTGATGCATTTGCCCGGGCGTGGTTCAAGCTGACGCATCGTGATATGGGACCGAAGGTGCGTTACCTCGGACCTGATGTGCCGAAAGGTGACTTGATCTGGCAGGACCCTGTTCCTGCAGCCCTGCATCCGCTGATTGGTGCTGCTGAGATTGCTGATCTCAAGTCGAAGATTGCGGCTTCGGGATTGTCGACTGCTGAACTGGTGCAAACGGCCTGGGCCTCCGCCTCTACGTTCCGTGGCTCTGACAAGCGTGGCGGTGCCAATGGTGCGCGCATTCGGCTTGCACCGCAGAAAGATTGGGAGGCAAACCAGCCAGCGCAACTGTCTAAGGTGTTGGGTGTGCTTGAGGGAATTCAGGCTGCTTTCAATGCGGGCAAGGTGAAAGTGTCACTGGCTGATCTGATTGTGCTGGGTGGTTGCGTGGGTGTGGAGCAGGCGGCGAAAGCGGGTGGTCATGCCGTGACTGTACCTTTTGCTCCGGGCCGCACTGATGCGACCCAGGAACAGACCGATGTCGAGTCCTTTGCTGTGCTGGAGCCTGTTGCCGATGGCTTCCGCAATTATCTCAAAACCGAATACTCGATTTCGGCGGAAGAGTTGCTTGTGGACAAGGCGCAGTTGTTGACGCTGACAGCACCGGAAATGACAGTGCTTGTCGGTGGACTGCGCGTGATTGGCGGCAACTATGGCGGATCGCAGCATGGTGTCTTCACCCCGAGGCCTGGTGCTCTGACGAATGATTTCTTTGTCAACTTGTTAGGCATGGAAACAAAGTGGACGCCAACAACGGGCGATGAAAGCAGCTTCGAGGGCCGTGATCGCAAAAGCGGCATTGTCAAGTGGATGGGCACTCGCGTGGATCTTGTGTTCGGATCGAATTCCCAATTGCGGGCGCTGGCTGAGGTTTATGCGCAGTCAGATTCACAAGTTTCGTTTGTGCATGACTTTGTGAAGGCTTGGACGAAAGTGATGAATGCGGATCGGTTTGATCTGGTTTGAGGGCTGAGTGGCGTTCCCTCATCCGCCCTGTCGGGCACCTTCTCCCGCAAAAAGGGCGGGAGAAGGCCTACAATGATTATTGCCTTCTCCCGTTTCTTCCAACGGGAGAAGGTGGCCGAAGGCCGGATGAGGGGCCTATTACTCCTCGCTCAACAGCACCTTGTGAATCACAGCTCCAATCACAGCACCTACAATCGGCGCTGCGATGAACAGCCACAACTGTTGCAACGCCCAACCATCTGCAAACAGTGCCACGCCCAGAGAGCGGGCAGGGTTTACCGATGTGTTGGTGACTGGAATTGACACGAGGTGGATGAGCGTTAATGCCAAACCAATTGCGATGGGTGCAAAGCCTGCTGCGGCTTTTTTGGCGGTGGCACCGAGGATGACTATCAGGAACCCTGCGGTCATCACGATTTCCGTCAAGAGTGCGGCAAACAGTGAGAACTTGCCGGGCGAATGTTCGCCATAGCCGTTCGACGCAAAGCCGCCAACTGATGTGACGTCAGCTTTTCCTGTCGCGATGAGATAGAGAACCAATGCTCCGGCAATGCCGCCTGCACATTGTGCTGCGACGTAGCCTGGAAGTTCGCTCCAGCTGAAGCGCCCTGCTGTTGCAAGGCCAACCGACACCGCAGGATTAAAGTGACCGCCCGAAATGTGACCGACAGCATAGGCCATGGTGAGTACGGTCAGGCCGAAAGCCAGTGATACGCCAGCAAGACCGATACCAACGTCCGGAAAGGCCGCAGCCAAAACGGCGCTACCGCAGCCGCCGAAGACAAGCCAGAATGTGCCGAAAAATTCGGCGCTCAGTTTTTTCATAGGAAATCCCCCGATTTAAAATGCCGTGTCAGTCACGGCGAATCAAAGCTTAATGGAAGGGCCGTTACACGCCAAACTGGAAAATCAGCCGTTCGCATCGGCAAGAATGATCTCAGCACCCTTCCAACCCACGAGCATTGAAGGTGCATTGGTGTTCCCCGCGATAAGGTTTGGGAATACCGACGCATCACACACACGCAAACCCAGAACGCCATGCACGCGCAATCTACCGTCCACCACTGATGTTGAAGCATTACGACCCATGCGCGCCGTGCAAGACGGATGATAAACCGTGCCGCTGCGCTGGCGGAAATCATGGATCAAATCCGCATCGCACTGTACTTGCGGACCGGGGCGCAACTCTTCGGCCACCAGTTCGGCGAATGGTGATGCTGACGCTATGCGGCGGATGAATTTTACGGCGGCCAGCATTTCCCGAACGTCATGTTCCGTGCTGTAGGCATTGGCGATGATTTTTGGATGTTGCATGGGATCAGCGGACTTCAACGTGATTGCGCCGCGTGAGGTGGGACGGCAGTTGGAGAGGCCTATGGATAGACCTGAGAAGGGATCGGGATTCAAGATTGGCCGTTCGCCTGCGCGGGGCAGCAAGGTGGAGAAGGCTTGCATGTAAAGCTGCATGTTGGGGCGGGGCAGGTCAGGGCTGGTTTTGAAAAAACCGCCACCGTGATTGATGGACAGGCTCAAAGGGCCGGTGCGGAAGAGCAGATATTGCAAGCCTGCTTTCAACTTGCCGTGCCAGGGGCTGAGCGCGTCATTCAACGTCGGCACTTTCATGCGGTAGGTGTAGTTGAGGCCCACATGGTCTTCGAGATTTTGCCCGACGTTGGCGTTGTTTTGCTTCACTTCAATGTCGAGCGACTGCAACTGTTGTGCAGGTCCGATGCCTGACAGCATCAGCAGTTGCGGCGAGTTTATGGCCCCGCCGGAAATAATAATCTCCCGTCCGGCGAATGCAGTTTTGGTTTCACCATTTTGTTCATAGACAACCCCCGTCGCACGCGAACCATCAAAAGAGATACGCGACGCGTGGGCATTCTTTTCGATTCGGAGATGCTTACGTTTTGCTGCGGGCCAGAGGAATGCGCGGGCGGAACTGAGGCGCTGGCCATTGCGGGTGGTCAATTGATAGGTGCCAGCACCTTCTTGAGCCTCGCCGTTGAAGTCTGAATTGAATGGCAGGCCGACGGCTGTGCAGGCATCGATGTATTTCTGCGTGAGAGGATGCACACGCTGTGATGTGTCGCTGACTCGCAAAGGTCCGCCTAAGCCACGCCAAGCATTGCCTCCAGATTCTGTATCTTCGATTTGCTTGTAGGCGGAAAGAACGGAGTCCCAGCCCCAATCTGGCCCGGCATTTTTGCCCCAGGTTTCGTAGTCGTCCTGGTGACCGCGTATATATACCATCGCATTGATGGAGCTGGAACCGCCGATAATCTTGCCGCGTGGCCAGTGGTCGGACTGTCCATTCAGACCGGGGTCGGGTTCGGCGGCATACATCCAGTTGACGGCGGGATCATAAAAGGTTTTGCCATAGCCCAATGGCATTTGCACATAAAAGCGCTTGTCGTGGCCACCCGCTTCCAACAGCAATACGGTGTGTCTGCCGCTCTCACTCAAACGATTGGCCAGCACACAGCCCGCAGCTCCGGCACCGATGATGATGTAGTCATAAGTCATGGGGAGACAGTGCGTCGGCGCAGGGGTGATTTTCAAGTGTTAAACGGGGTGAGAAATTTGCGCGGGCGGCAAGGTGCCAGAGTATTTGCGTTTCTGTGAATTCTTGGCAAACTGCGACAAAAGGGACAGGCCATGAAAATCAAGGATCTGAAAGTCTTCATCGTTGGCAATCCGCCGCCCGGCTGGGGTGGGCGGTATTTCACTTTTGTGAAACTGACGACGGATACCGGCATTGTGGGCTACGGCGAATGTTACTGCGCCACCTTCGGCCCCAAGGCCATGACGGCCATGATCGAGGACACTTTTGGTCGTTACGTGGAGGGCATGGATCCGTTTCATATCGAAAGCCTGTGGCGCAAGGTTTATGGTTCGGGCTTCACGCAGCGGCCGGATGTGAGCTTGATGGGGGTGCTGTCAGGCATTGAAATCGCATTGTGGGACATCATCGGCAAGGCGCTCAACAAGCCGATCTATGAACTGATCGGCGGGCGGGTGCACGAGAAGTTGCGGTCTTACACCTACATCTATCCGGACCTTGCCAAGGGCCAGGACGACTCGATTTACTGGAATGCCGAACAATCGGCTGAGCGTGCCGCGCATTATGTGAGCCAGGGTTTCACCGGCATCAAGTTTGATCCGGCGGCACCTTATTCATCGTTCGATCCGCGCCAGCCGTCGCTCGAGTCGATGGAACTGTGCGCGAAATTTTGCAAACTGATCCGCGAGGCTGTGGGCAACAAGGCAGATTTGCTGTTCGGAACACATGGGCAATTCACCGCGTCGGGTGCGATTCGCTTTGCCAAGCAGATTGAAGCTTACAATCCGCTGTGGTTTGAGGAGCCAACGCCGCCGGATCGTCCTGAGGAAATGGCGCTGGTGGCGCGTGGCACATCCATTCCCATCGCTACAGGAGAACGGCTCACCACAAAGTATGAATTTGGTCGGGTGCTGGAATTACGCGCGGCTTCGATATTGCAAATGGCGCTGGGACGTGTGGGTGGCATTTGGGAGGCCAAGAAAATTGCTGGCATGGCAGAAGTCAATTACGCGCAAATTGCGCCGCACCTTTATGCGGGACCAATCGAGGCCGCCGCCAATATTCAATACGGCGCGTCGCTGCCGAATTTCCTCATCCTCGAAAGCATTGAAACTTTCGGCGGCTTTTATTCGAAGCTGCTGAAAAAGCCGATCCGCTGGGAGCAGGGCTATGTGATCCCTCCAACGGAGCCTGGGCTTGGTGTTGAACTCAATGAGGAAGTGGCGCTGGCGCATCCTTATACAGGTACTAAACTGCATCTCGAAATGACAAACCATCCCATAGTCTGACACCCCCTCCCGGCTTCGCCGTACTCCCCCGGCCAAGAGGAGCCGAGGGAGAAAATACCGCACTTTCTCCCACAGCTTCTTGGCCGGGGGAGTACCCCGAAGGGGGGAGGGGGTGCTGAACACAAGCGAGAACTCACATGAAATACGGTTACATCGGTCTCGGCAATCTTGGCGGTCACATCGCTGCGAGTTTGCAACGTGCGGGCTTTCAGATTGTTGTCAATGACATCGACAAGGCGCTTGCCGAACGTCATATCAAAGCAGGTGCTATTTGGGCTGCAACGCCTGCGGAACTGGCGGCGCAAGTGGACCATGTGGTCACCTGTTTGCCGTCGCCGGCAGTATCGGAAAAAGTTCTCGTGAATGTACTGCAAGGCTTGAAACCCGGTGGCACATGGATTGAAAATTCCACGCTGGGCCGTGATGAAATGCAGCGCCTTGCTGCAATGGCTCAGGCCAAAGGCATTCGCGTGTTGGAGGCACCTGTCACAGGCGGCGTGCATCTGGCAGCGCGTGGCGAAATCACTGTGCTGGTGGGCGGTGATGTTGATCTGTTCGAACTTCACAAGCCAGCCCTCGAGGCCATCGGCAACAGGATGTTCCATATGGGACCCATCGGCACTGCGGCCATCATCAAGGTCATCACCAACATGTTGGCCTTCATCCATCTGGTGGCAGACGCCGAAGCCTTGATGCTGGCCAAGCGTGGCGGGCTCGATCTGGGTCAGGCCTGGGCTGCTATCGCCGCATCCAGTGGCACCAGCTTTGTGCATGAAACCGAAGGCCAGCTTATTCTCAACGGCAGCTATGACATCGCTTTCAGCATGGACCTTGCCTTGAAGGACTTGGGGTTTGCCATGAATTTCGGGCGGGAGTTTGGTGTGCCGCTGGACTTGGCGTCGATGACAAACCAGACTTTTGTCAAGGGCAAGGCGGCCTATGGTGGGGGTGCGCAGTCCACGCAAATCGCCAAGCTGTTGGAAGATGCCTTGGGAACCGATCTCCGCGCTGCTGGCTTTCCGGCCCGGCTGGAGTAGGTGGCTTGACTTGCGCCCGCCATGGTTCATTCTGCCAGCGGGGGATTGTGCAGCCAGATTCTGGAGAAAACCCATGCGAAAATTGACTACCCTTGTATTGGCCGCTGCCTTTGCAGCCGCCAACATTCCTGCGGTGACAGTTGCTCAGGCGGCGAGCAAAACTAGCTGCGCCGAGGTTGCCCGGCAGGGTGCTAACAACATGGCCCGGGAGCGCATTCTCAAAACGGTTCTGTTTGGCGGCATGTCAGCTTTGTGGATTGGCGGCATTATCAGCCAAAACAACAAAAGCGGCGACGTTCGGGCAGGCGGCATGTTTGGCGGTGGGTTGATTGCAGGCAAAGGTGCAAAAATCCAGTGGAAGCGAGACTACGCAACGTCACTGGCGAAGTGTCGCAAAATGTAGTTAGTTTGGTTTTTGACTGGTTTTTGCCACAGTCTGTGGCAATACCAAATCATCGCTATTGGGAGTTTGTCACGATGAAATTTGTATCCAGTGGTTTGGCTGTCGCCATGTTGGCCAGTACCTTGGTCATGTCCAATGGCGTTGTCTTGCCCGGCACTGCCGAAGCCGCCAGCAGGGGGTATTGCCAAGACTATGCTGAGCGCAAGGCGACTAAAAAAACCAACAAGAAAGTACTTCGCAACACGTTGATTGGCGCCGGGGCAGGTGCAATTTTAGGATCAATTCTGGGTGGAAAAAGAACCACTGCATTTGGTGCGGCGGGCGGCGCAGCCACCGGCATGGCTGTTGGCGGGTCCAAGTGGAACCAATATTACAGAGACTACTACGCGTTCTGCCGTCGCGAACTTTGACTGTTGCTTAAAAGCGAAACCAAATCATGCAGGTCCGTGTTGTCGGCACCGGACCTTCCGGACTTATGGCGGCTGAGGTTTTGGCACAGGCTGGACACGCCGTAACACTTGTTGATCATCGTCGCTCACCCGCTCGCAAATTTTTGCTGGCGGGTCGAGGTGGCTTGAACCTCACCCACCATGAACCGCTGGAGCAATTTCTGGCTCACTACAGCTTTGGTCGCGCGCTGCTCGAGCCAGCCATACGGGCATTTCCGCCGGAAGCGCTCCGCAGTTGGTGCCAGGGTCTTGGAATAGAAACTTTTGTGGGAAGTTCGAACCGCGTGTTTCCGAAAGGCTTGCGCGCATCGCCGTTACTGCGGGCTTGGTTGCGACGGCTCGATAGTTTGGGCGTAACACTGCAATCCCAAACGGCATGGACCGGGTTTGATGATGTGCCCACAGTA
>JANPCL010000180.1:0-3204 GCA_031430915.1 Hyphomicrobiales bacterium | reverse complement strand
AATTGTCGTTACCGGACTTGTTCCGGTAATCCATGGTTCAACGGGAGTGGAGTTTTCCTGATAATTCACGCGTGCTGAACCATGGATTGCCGCAACAAGTGCGGCAATGACACCGTGAGTGGGATGTGGCTTGGTGACTTGGGTGTTTTAGAACAGTGGAGAACCCCAAGAGGATGTTCGAGCCTCAATCCATCAGAAATTCAAACGATCTGACGCTTCAAAATACAACTTCGCTTCCCGCAAGTCCTTAACCGGACAGCAGTGGAACAAGTCCGGTAATGACATTTTGGTGAGAGCAGTGATCGCAACGTACATTCATTTTCCTTAACCGGACAGCAGTGGAACAAGTCCGGTATTGACCATTGTCCAAGACTTTTCACGCGGCCAATTTCCTCAATGCCTGAAATGCCTGATCCCCGCGAAGACCATCGCCAGACCGCGTGCGTCTGCGGTGGCAATCACATCCTGATCCTTCATGGCACCGCCAGGTTGGATAATGGCGGTGGCGCCTGCTTCTGCGGCGGCTTCTATTCCATCCGCGAAGGGAAAGAAGGCATCTGATGCGAGGACGGAACCTCTCGCGTCGGGCTCATGGCGGCCTTGGGCCCTTGCGGCGTCCAGACTTTTTGAAACGGCGATGCGGGTTGAATCGATGCGTGACATTTGCCCGGCTCCAATGCCCGTGGTGCGGCCGTTCCTGGCGAATATGATGGCGTTGGACTTGACGTGCTTGGCCACTTTCCAGGCGAAGAGCAGGTCTTGCATCTCTTGATCAGAAGGCGCGCGTTTTGAGACGATTTTCAGGGAAGACATATCGAGGGTCTCAGCGTCGCGGCTTTGGGTGAGCAGGCCACCTGCAATGGACTTGACGAGGGTGGTTTGCGCTGATGGGTTTGGAAGTTTGGGCAACAACAGCAAACGTAAATTCTTCTTTGTGGAAAGAATGCGCAACGCATCTTCGTCCGCTCCAGGGGCGAGAATGACTTCGGTGAAGATCTTTGCGATTTCTTCCGCTGCCTCGCCATCGAGTGTGTGGTTGACAGCGATGATGCCACCGAAGGCGCTGACGGGATCGCAGATCAGGGCGCGGCGATAGGCTTCGGCAACGGAAGACGCGACGGCAACGCCGCAGGGATTGGCGTGTTTGACGATGACACAGGCGGGGGTGCCTTCACCAAATTCGCTGACAGCTTCAAGGGCCGCATCGGCATCATTTATGTTGTTATAGGAGAGCTCCTTGCCCTGCACTTGTGTTGCATCAAGTACGCCGATGCGGCCATCTGAGGTTTTGTAGACGGCTGCTTTTTGATGCGGGTTTTCGCCATAGCGCAGGTCTTGCATTTTGCGCCCGCCAAAGCCCGTGAACGCGGGGAAGGGAATGTCGACTTCTTCCGCCATCCATTGTGAAATCGCAGCGTCGTAGGAGGCAGTGCGGGCATAGGCTGTGGCCGCGAGACGCTTGCGCAATGCCAATGAAGTAGCACCGTTATTGGATTTCATTTCTGTGAGGAGTGAAACGTAGTCGGCGGGGCTTACGACGACCGCAACTCCATCGTGGTTTTTCGCGGCAGCGCGGATCATGGCGGGGCCACCGATGTCTATGTTCTCGACGATCTCGTCGCGTTTGCCACCACGGGCCAGGGTTTCTTCGAAGGGGTAGAGATTGACGATGAGCAGATCAATGAGACCAATGGTGTGGGCTTTGCGTTGTGCTTCGTGTTCGGCGTTGTCGCGGATCGAGAGAAGGCCGCCGTGGATGTTGGGATGCAGGGTTTTGACGCGGCCATCCATGATTTCGGGAAAGCCGGTTTCGTCTGAAACGTCTTTGATCGTGAGGCCAAATCCGCGCAGGGTTTTTGCTGTGCCACCCGTAGAGACAAGTTCCACACCCATGCCAGCCAATGCGCGGGCCAGGGTTTCAAGCCCGGTCTTGTCCGACACGGAGATGAGGGCGCGTTTGATCTGGCGGTTGGACATTGCGGTATGGCAGCCTCAAGATTGCGGTGGCTGCTCTTAACGCCATGCAGACGTGATTGCCAGTCAGAAGGGCAATTCGGGCAGGTTTTCCCGCTGCTGTTTTGCGGCTGATTTGACGATGCGTTTCAGGGCCCAGTTGACGCAGGGTCCGCTGGATTTGATCAGCAATTGGTGACCGTCGTCCGGTGCCAGCAATACGCCACCCCGCAGAGAGAGTTGCCAGAGATTGCGGGCATCGAGGGCGAGCGTGGCTTGTGTGCCATTGCGGGCGACGGAAATTTTTGCCGTGTCTGGAAGGGTCAACCGCATCCACGCGGGTTTGCCCATGTGGGTGATCTGGTCTTCGATGCGCAGGTCATCTCCTGCTGCTGACATGTAGACGGTGCGCTGCTGCAGGGGTGTTGTGTGTTGCAGCCATTGGCCACCTTTGCTTGCGTCACTGGTCATGGACAGCGTTTCGATGTTGTCGTCGGGGGCATGGCGGAACAAGCCAGCCTTGCAAAGGATATGGTGGTTGGCAAAGAGGCTGAGGCAAGTGGCGTTTTCGCCTTGGGCTGGCATGGCAAGAGCCACGGTTTTGCCGAGCGTCAGCCGCGCCACGTGAGACTGGGGGGCGTAGCGCAGTGCTGCAGTCAGACGCACGGCTTCGATCGGCGCTGGTGTGTCCTCGACGTCATATCCGCCCGAAGGATTCAGCAGCATGGCGAGGAAGGGGCGGGCGCGGTCCAAAGCATGGCGGGAGGCGTCGCCAAACGTGAGATCGGGCCGGCTCAAAAACTCCTGCACCATGCGAATGTGGCTGGCGATATCATCGAGCTTCGGACCGCCATCACTGGCGATCAACAGAGGCAAGGCTTGGTCGAGCAGGTTGCGTGCTTCGGTTCGCACGGCTTCGCCCTGTTGCAATACATCAGCTGCCTGTAACAGCGCCATGGCCTTGGCGCGCAGGTCCACAGGCGACAAAGCCTTCAGCCGCAGGACGCGCTGGATTTGGGTGTGCAAAGCCGCGCTGTGGAGTTCCAACTGGTCGGCAGGCAAAAGATTGGCGCACTGACCGGCACTGAGGGACAGTCGGTTGAGGATTGCGGTCTCGTCCGCAAGGCTGTTGCCGGACCGGCGTTTTGCAGACCAGACTTCCAGCAATCGCATGGCATGGCAAACCAGCAATTGGCGACCTGAACGGGCGAAACTCTCAAGCCAGGTGAGGGACAGGAACTCGGCGTCTGT
>JANPCL010000179.1:0-21246 GCA_031430915.1 Hyphomicrobiales bacterium | reverse complement strand
ACGCGTCGTCTGGTTGACGTGGCGCAAGACGCGATCATCTCGGAAGAGGATTGTGGCTCGCAACACTTCATCACCACGCGTCCGATCATCGACGCCGGTGAAGTCATCGTATCGTTGGGCACCCGCGTCTTGGGCCGTACTACGGCACAAGATCTTGTTGATCTCGGTTCAGGCGAACTCATCCTTGCTGCAGGCAACGAGATTCTCGAACACCATGTCGAGTTGATCGAAAAGGCCGGTATCTCGGAAATCAAGATCCGTTCAGTTCTGACGTGTGAAACCAAGTTCGGCGTGTGCGCCACCTGCTATGGCCGCGACCTTGCCCGTGGTACGCCTGTGAACATGGGTGAAGCTGTTGGCGTTATCGCTGCACAGTCCATCGGTGAACCGGGCACACAGCTCACTATGCGCACCTTCCACATCGGTGGTGCGGCACAGGTGATGGACGACTCCTATGTTGAAGCCAACATGGAGGGCACCATCGAAATCCGTAATCGCAACCTTGCCAAGGATACCAATGGCAAGTTGGTGGTCATGGGCCGTGCGATCACCATGGTGATCAAGGATGCCAAGGGCAACGAACGCGCGACACACAAGATTGGCTACGGCTCCAAGCTGCTGGTCGACGAAGGTGACGCCGTGAAGCGCGGCATGCGCATCGCGGAATGGGATCCCTATACGCGCCCCGTTCTGGCGGAAGTGGAAGGCATTGTTGCCTTCGAAGATGTGGTTGACAGTATCTCAGTCAACGAAATCATCGACGAAGCCACCGGCATCACCAACCGTGTCATCATCGACTGGCGCACCAACCAGCGCGGTACAGGCCTCAAGCCTGCCATCGTGATCAAAGACAAGAATGGCGAAGTGCTGAAGCTGCCACGCGGTGGCGAGGCGCGTTACCTGTTGTCAGTTGATGCGGTTCTGTCGGTTGATCCTGGCTCCAAGATCGGCGCTGGCGACGTGCTGGCACGTAACCCGCTGGAAAGTGCGAAAACACGCGACATCACGGGCGGTCTGCCACGTGTTGCCGAGTTGTTCGAAGCGCGCCGTCCGAAGGATGCTGCCATCATTGCCGAAATTTCCGGCAAGATTGAATTTGGCCGCGACTACAAGAACAAGCGCCGCATCCGCATCGTGCCGCAAGAGGGCGAGTCGGAAGCCGTTGAATACCTGATCCCGAAGGGCAAGCATCTTCCTGTGCAGGAAGGTGACCTCATCGAAAAGGGCGAATACATCATGGACGGCAACCCGGCGCCGCATGACATTCTGGCGATCAAGGGCGTGGAAGAACTTGCTTCTTACCTCGTCAACGAAATCCAGGAAGTCTATCGTCTGCAGGGCGTGAGCATCAACGACAAGCACATTGAAGTGATTGTGCGCCAGATGCTGCAAAAGATGGAAGTCACCGATGTGGGTGAGTCCACGCTGTTGATTGGTGAACAAGTGGACCGTGAAGAGTTTGACCGTGAAAACGCCAAGCTCGAAGCGGAGGGCCTGCGTCCGGCAACGGCACAGCCTGTGCTCTTGGGCATTACCAAGGCGTCGTTGCAGACCCGTTCATTCGTGTCGGCAGCCTCTTTCCAGGAAACCACCCGTGTGCTTACCGATGCGGCAACGCAAGGCAAGATCGACACGCTGGATGGTCTCAAGGAAAACGTCATCGTGGGCCGCCTGATCCCGGCGGGTACTGGCGGCATGTTGTCGAGACTGCGGCAGATTGCCGTCAAGCGCGACAAGCTGATCATCGAGGAACAATCAAAGACGCAGTTGCCGCAAGCTGCAGCGGAGTAAATCAAAAGGCCCGGACGAAATTCCGGGCCTTTTTGTTTGCAAAGGAGTGTTATGCGTTACTTTACACCGCACGACGTTTCTGGTAGATAGTCGCATGAGAATTCGAAACGTGATCCACAAGGGATTGCGCAAATTAATCGAAGATGACAATGCAGCTGGCCTGCAACCCGCTGTCGCGGATAAGCTTCGCAAGATTGTTTCATTTTTGCAGGAAATGGAACACGAGGATGCGCTGTGGTCAATTGCTGTCTGGAAAGCCCATCAACTGACTGGGGACCGAAAGGGTGTGTGGAGCCTTTTTGTAACAAAGAATTGGCGCATCACATTCAGTATCGACAAAGGTGAAATTGAAATCATTGATCTCAATTATGAAGACTACCATTGAGGATAAAAGTATGAGTACTGGCATTCGTATGAAAAACCCCGTCCATCCCGGTGGATTTGTGAAAACTGAAATTATCGAACCGTTGGGACTAACCGTCACAGCTGCTGCGCAAGCCTTGGGTGTTACCCGGCCTGCTCTGTCGGGTCTCTTGAATGAACGTGTATCACTTTCTCCAGAAATGGCGCTGCGGATTGAAAAAGCTTTTGGGGTTTTGATGGACACTTTGATGCGAATGCAAAATGCCTATGACATTGCGCAAGCGCGGGGACGGGCAGGGGAGATTAAGGTGAAACTGTTTAAAGCGAAGTCGACTCCACGGGACGTTGCTGCGTAAGTCAAGACTGCAGCGCTTGTCGAGACTGCTGCAGATCGCAGTCAAGCGCGACAAGCTGATCATCGAGGAACAGTCGAAGACACAGCTGCCGCAAGCGGCAGTGGAGTGAGATCAAAAGGCCCGGAGCGATCCGGGCCTTTTTCTATCCAGAGCATTTCCTATTTATTTGAATGACTAGAGTTTTTGAGACAAGCGCGGCACACTTGCGATGCGCATGGGTGCAGTGTGCTTGTTATTTCTGACCACAACAGTTTGACCGTTCTGGCAGAAACCTTGCGCAGCATGGCTTTGAACTTGGCAGAAGGCGTGTGTGCCGCGCCACCAGATATGTTTCACGTCGCCCGCGGCTATGGGGCCGGAGCCATTTCCTGCGTTTCTGCGCGCTTGGTTCGGCGGTTGTACAGGCATAGCATAGTTCCCTTTGCCCCCTTCATGTGAGGCTGGGGATAGGTTCCAGTTACGGTGCGCACATCCATCAGGAAGCGGTCAGAAAAACGGACGACCGGTCCTACGGTTGCCGCGCGCAGGCCCGATGCCGCAATGCAGGCAGCAGAGGTTTGCCGATCAAGTGCTGCGTAAGAACGGGTAGTGGCTGCGTTGGCTGCTGTAACAAGCGTTGCAGCCAAAAAGCCGGAAAGAAGAAAGCTGCGAGTCATTGATCGTCTCCATTTAAGAGGCATTAGAATTTTCCACAGTTGTTGGGCGCAGACTTCCCGGCAAAGCGGTCGGCTATCCAGCCGACGGTGGCGTCTGCACTGCGTTTGCCAATCGAGAAGTGATCGCCACCCTTGACCGCATAATAACGAACCGGAACTGACCGATTGCGGCACAGGGATTGCGCAAAGTTGAGCGTGACGCCAGGTGCGACGATCGGATCAGCTGACCCTTGTGCGATGAAGACCGGAACCGAAAATCCTGTTGTCTGCACCGAATTTCGCCGCAGTTGTTCTGCCCAGCGTGGCGACTTGCTGATGTCTACATTTGCAAGCGAACGGGAGAAGCGGAATAACCCGATCTTGGTTCTAAGCGCCACCGGATCGGTCGAGACACAATTGCGCGCCAGCCGCCGCGCCAAGTCCTGTCCAATGGGTTTCAGAATTGTGGATAAAGGTATGCCAAAAGTCTGTGACCAGCTTGCACTTGTATAGGCCGTCAGCAATGCCTTGATCAGAGGGTTGGTGCCGCCCGTCAGATTTTTCTTCAGGTCAGTTGGCGGTGCAGCCGCAGCCGCCCCTGCCAATTGTAATTCTGGTGCATAGCGCGCTGAATATTGCGCAGTCCACAGGGCAGCATGCCCACCTTGAGATTCACCCCAGACAACGTAGCGACTACCAATGCTGCCGCGACCGAATTCACGTGCGGCACGAACTGAATCCAGCACCGAAAAGGCACTTCCATTGCCAACCAGATAAGGGTGCGGGCCTGGTGAGCCAAGCCCTGCATAATCGGTGGCGACCACAACATAGCCTGCCGACAGCATTGCGTTGAGGCCCGCGATGCTTCTGAAAAGCTCTTTGCTTTGCGATGGAGCACAGCTTTCCGCGACGCCCGACGTTCCATGTGCCCAAGCTACCACTTTTCGACCGCCAGCTGGTGTCTTGCCGTTGGGAACAATTACAACACCGGTGACCACATTGCGTCCGCCACCAACTGCTTGTGACCGGTATTTTATGCGAAAGGCCGAAGCACCAACCGGAGCTCCTGAAAGCGGGGTCGACGAAATCAAGACATCGCTGGTTTTAGGCTTTGCGATTACAGGTTGGACTGCCGACGCTGCGAAAAAAACAGCAACTGATAGAATGACTTTGCTGACGTGTGACATGGACGTTTTTACCATGGTTTCGCATGAGGCGTATACGTCAAATTCGAACGTGAATGGTGACAACAGATTACCGTCATGAAGATTGCTTTCACCGCGATCATCACGGCCAGCATTGCCAGCAACACCAACACGGCCTTGCGGAAGGTTTCGGGGTTGGTGCTTTTGAGACTTCTGGACCCCAACCAGTGTTGCGATGAAGCAGCCCGGCGTCAGCGGCCACAGGGATTTCCAGTGAATGTCTTTCCAGAGTGATGGAAGACTCGTTCCAGGAAACCACCCGTGTGCTTACCGATGCGGCAACGTAGGGCAAGATTGACACGCTTGATGGTCTCAAGGAAAACTTCATCGTGGGTCGCCTGATCCTGGCGGGTACGGGCGGCATGTTGTCGAGGCTGCGGCAGATCGCAGTCAAGCGCGACAAGCTGATCATCGAGGAACAATCGAAGACGCAGTTGCCGCAAGCGGCAGCGGAGTGAAATCAAATGGCCCGGAAGTGATCCCGGGCCTTTTTTGTTTGCGGACGATTGCCTTCATGTGTATGCTACTTAAAATTTATACACACGAGGTTTGCGATGCGAACGAATATTGATATTGATGACACGTTGATGGCTGAGGCCATGAAGTTCACCAAAGCCAAAACCAAGAAAGAAGCTGTGATGATTGCCTTGGAAGACATCGTTCGCAGACACAAACAGCTTGGAATTCTTGATTTGCAGGGCAAAATAAAGGGTGATTGGGATATCGATGCATGGCGTCGAGACTAAGCGTTCTTGTCGATTCGAGTGTCTGGATCGCCATATTGAGGGGGTTAGCCCCGTGGACCGCCGAATACACAACCAAGGTTTTTCTGGATAGAAGGATGTTGGTTGCGGACCTGGTCTACGTTGAAGTCGTAAGAGGTGCAGCGACCAACGCTGAAGCGCGGCTTATTGCTGCCAAAATGAATGACTTTGAACATGTCTGTGTTTGCAGTGTTGAAAGATCAAGAACAGCAGTCGCTCATCATCGTTTTCTCAGATCGAAGGGAATAACCATCCGCGGAACGGTTGATCTACTTCTCGCGACCTGGTGCATAGAAAACGATATCCCGCTCCTCCACGCTGACCGTGACTTTTCGGGATTTGAGGAATACCTTGGTCTCAAGCGATGGTCTGCACCTTCAAAAAGCTTTTGATCTTATTTTAAGCTGTGCGGGTTACAGAAATTTATCCTGGCACTACTTCCAACATAAGGCAATAAAGGTATTGTTTCCTGTTAAGATTTTTACGTTTAAAAGCTATGGACCGCTTTTGCGCCTATCATCATCGCCAGAACTGCCAGCAACACCAGAACAGCCTTTCGGAATGTTTCGGGATTGGTGCCGTTGAAACTGCGGGCGCCAACCCATACGCCTGCCAGCAGGGCAGGGAGATAGGTAAGGGCCCGAAGTGCTGCATCCCATGTTACCAGCCCGTGCATGGACTGATTGGCCAGACCAATCACGTCGGTTGCGAGAAAGAATGCCGTGAGGGAGGCCCGGCCTGCGGCTGCTCCTGATGGTGAAGCGAAATAAAACAGGATGACAGGTGGTCCGCCCATGCCGAAGGCCCCGTTGCTCAAGCCCGATGCAGTACCAGCAAGTGTTGCACCGATTTTGCCCGGCATGGTTTTCAGGGCGAAGCCCCACCAAAGTAAAATCGTTGCGAGCAATACGAATATCGCCAAAGCGATTTGCATGGGGGCTGCGGGAACATGGGCGAGAAGCCAGACGCCAATCGGTGTTGCGATGAAGCAGCCAAGTGTCAGGGGCCCCAGGGATTTCCAGTGAATGTCTTTCCAAATGGACGGCAGCAGATGCAGGCTGGCGGCCAGCTCCAGCATGAAAATCGAGGGTATGATCTCGGCTGGCGTGTAAACCAGCGACAGGGCGCTGACGGCGAGAAGCGAGAAGCCAAAGCCGGAAAAGCCGCGCACAATGGCTGCGAGAAAAATGCAGGCGCAGGCATAGGCTAGGGGCAACCAGGTCATCAGGCACAGTCCGGTTAAAGTGTGGCTTCGGGGTAGGGCCAAAAGGGCAGAATCTGCCACCCCATTCCCAAGAGTTAAGCGGGTCTTAATCTGAAATTTAGAACTTTAACGATAGGGCGGTTGCGACAATAAATCATGGTGTTGGGGAATGATGTTCAGAAATTTGATGGTGGCGATTGCTGTTGTTGTGGGCGTGCTGATGGCATCGACTGCGCAAGTGTTAGCTGTGACGGTAACCTACAGTTTTGTCGGCAGTTGGCAGCCTTATGACCGTAGTGCGCCTCTTTGGAATGATGGTGGCGGCTATGGCCCTTTCGCCTATACCGCGCAAGAGGCGGCGGCCTTGTTGTTTGGTGGATCGCCTTCGGATTATCTGATTTCGACGGCGGGTGCAGACCCTGCGCTGATCAATCATCGGGCTTGGTATGATGTTGTGGGTTTTGGTGGAACAGAATTGGTAGAAGACTATTTCAACAAATATCTCGGGCAGTTTTACGGTCCCGTTGTTGAATATGACTATCTGGGTTCTGGCGATTTTCCCAGCAGTGCGGCGTCGGCTTTCGTGCGGAACAACTATGTTTTTGGCGTGAATTATGCGTTTCGTGCCACGACAGTCTCTGTCGTTCCAATGCCTGAGGCTTTGCCGTTGTTGCTGACGGCGATCGGCGGCATGGCTGGAATGCGGCGATTGCGCAAGCGCAATGCGGCTTGATCATTTTCAAGTAGGGGACTTTGGCCTGCGCACTTCGGTTCGCGGGCCTTTTTGTTTGCGTCGAAAAAGAAGCCTCCCTGATACGCAGGGAGGCTCCCGGTGCTGTGGCCTCGATATTGGAAACTCAGTTACTCACACACTCACTGTGGGGTAGAAATCAGTGTACCGCGGCCAACGCGTGGGCGCTGTCGGGTTCGATCAGGCCGATCATGGCACCTGTTGCATCGGTGACGACGGCCAGCTTGCCCACACCGGGAACACGCACGGGTGGGCGCATGACTTCGCCACCGGATCTGGCGGTTTCATCTTCGGCCTCGGCGATATCGGCGACGGAGAGATAGGTCATCCAGTGCGAGGGTATGCCTTCGTAATCCGGTGCCGTGAGTTCAAAAACTCCGCCCACGGGGTTTCCGTCTTTTCTGGCGATCCAATAGCCGGCACCATCGGGCAGGGTGGTTGGTTCGAATTGCCAACCCAAAGTGCGGCCATAGAACGCCAAGGCCGCTTCCGGTTCCCAGGTGTTCAGTTCGTGCCACCACTGTCTTTGCGGCATGGTCATCGTTGGTTACTCCTTATGAGGGGGTGAGCCCGATTTCACATGTCGCCGTCGAATCCGAGACTCGCGCGTCAATCGGGCGGGGATGCGGCGAGACAGGGGCGAATTGTGGCGATGTGCTGGTTCTCGTTAATGGCGGATTAAGCGCAGGCCCTTAGTGTTGGAGTAATCAGGTTTGGGGATTCCTATGGCTGCTAAAATTTCGACGGACATGATCAATCGCCGCCTGGGTGCTGTCATGAACAAGTCTCCACAAAATGCAGGCTATGACGATGAGCCATATGATGATGTGGTTCAGGCAGACGATGATGATGAGAGCATGAGCCTGGGGTTCATTCTTGTCACAGTGGCCACCTGCCTTGCCATCGGGCTTGGTACATTTTTCATGATGGGTGGCGGGTTCTCGATATTCAACTGGAGCTTCACGAAGGACGCGGTGCAGTTTGCGTCCAAGGCAGATAAATTCTGCAAGCCCTTGTGGCAGTCTCCCGGCTGGAATGACAATGCACTGGCCTGTTACATGGTTGAAGTGCCGGAGCGGCTTTGTGACGAAGGAGAACGTACCCACCTGGTGTCTTTGCTTCGTCGTTATCGGGTGGATTCCGAATTGATAAAAGCGAAAGCGCTGCATGACGTCACGTTCAATCAAAAGCAGATCATGGCCGATATCCAGAAGAGCATCGATAACTTCGACAATCAGGACAAACCCGCTTATTCGCCCGCGCAGATCAAAAAGAAACCTGCAAAGCCTGTTGGCAAGCAGTACCTGAAAAAGATGGACATTGTTGAAAGTGTTGCACTGTTCCAGAAAAAAGTCATGGACCCATCAACGCGGCAACAGAATTTGGAATTGTCCGACCTGCTTCGCAACCTGATTGCCAAGGGATATTTCGAACACCAGTATGACTTTGGCCTGATCAGCGACCAGATCGTGGCGGATGCCTATGCGCAGCCAATGCCAGCGGTGAATTCACCCTGCCTGAAGCCTGCGGTTTGAGGCAGGACCATTGCTTGCGGTGCCTTATCCGCAAAACAAGTTAGTGGTTTGGTCGTGTGACGTGACATCATAATTGCGCCTCATTCTGAAATTGTTATGAGGTCAGGGGCCGTTCCGCGATTGTGGAGGACCAACATGAAATTCATTGGCCTGATTTTTTCGTGTCTTTTGTTATTTTCGCTCAGCGCCTGTGCCGATGATGCAACGACGTTCAATGGCATGCTCGCACTTGCGAACAAGGGTGACGCTGAGGCGCAGTATCATGTGGGCATGATGTACAATAACGGCATCGGCACACAAAAGGACCCCAAAAAGGCCTTTGGCTGGTTCGAGAAATCTACTGGCTCAAATGATCCACTCGGCGCCTACAAGCTGGGCTGTTACTATGCGGGGCAGTTTGCCGGGGTCGTCACCACTGACCACACTGCGGCCCTGAAGTACAAACTGCTTGCGGCCAAGGCGGGCTATTCCCTGGCCCAGCATGATGTGGCGCTTATCTACGCCGGGCAGGGCAACTACGACAAGGCTGTGATCTCGCTGAAGCAGGCAGGGGAACAGGGCTATGAGGGCGCCCTTTATCTGTTGGCCAGGGTTTACTCTGTTGGCAGCGGCGTGCCGCGGGATGACGTTATGGCCTTTGTCTATTTGAAGCGTGCCGTGCAAGTTTCCAATATGGAGTCTGACGCCAATTCACAAACCATGCTCAAGGACATGATGGCAAACCTGTCGGAATCAGAGCTTGCGAAAGCGCAGAGCTTGATTGCCGCGTGGAAGCCGCAGCCGACGGCTCTGACAATCCGGGCGGAAAGTGGTATTGCGGAGGGAGAGGATTACTTGCGGAGGGCGAAGCAATGACAACACATGCCAATCTTTCACAACTGAACGGTCACCTCATGACGAGTGGCGGCGGCTTTGAAACCTGGATGCAATATGTCGATGGATTCACGCTGCGGCACTTCTGCGGCTTTGAATTGTTGAACGACAAGCGCGGCGTTTCCTGTCTGCGTGACTATCATCGCAAGATAGTAGAGGCAGCGGTGGCAAACGGCTTTGGCGTCATCAATGAAGGCCTGCATTACCGCGCCAGCCGCGATTGGGGGGCGCTGACGGGTTTTTCGCGCGAAGGTCTGGAAGAGATCAATATCCGCGGCATTGAATTCTACAAGGACTTTGCGCGTGAATATGGGAGCGCTGGTGCGCCAATGCTTGTCGGCGGTGCCATTGGTCCACGCGGCGATGCCTATAACATCGGTCGCACGCCAGATGCCGCGGAAGCAGAAGACTATCACGCCGAACAGATTGAGAGCTTCCGCAAGGCTGGAGCTGACCACGTTACAGCGATGACCTTCTCAAGCGTAGAAGAAGCGATTGGCCTTGCCCGCGCCGCCAAGGCGGCGGAGATGCCTGTGGTCATATCTTTCATTGTGGCGCGGGGCGGCAGGCTGATGGGCGGTGAGACAATGGAGGAGGCCATAAGCCGCGTGGATGCGGCAACTGGTTCAGCACCCGTATATTACATGATCAACTGCACTCACCCCACGGAGTTTACGCCGGGTCTGAATGAAGGTGCGTGGACTGCGCGGCTGGGCGGATTTTTGCCGAATGCCGTGGCGATGGAAACACTCGATCTGTGCAAGCTTGGGCATCTGGAGGATGGCGATCCGGTGGAACTGGGGGGGCAGATGGCGGCCTTGGCGCGGCGATTTCCACATGTAAATGTGTGGGGTGGGTGTTGCGGAACCGATGGGCGGCATATCGGGGAAATTGCGCGGCAAGTGGGGAAGGTGAGGGGCGGGCTGTCTCACTAATAACGTGCGATCATCTGGTAGGCGGGGGCAAAATAGAACCGCACATTGGTGACAGGTGTTTCAACCAGCCAGGTGGATCGTTCGCTCAAGAATATCGGTTCGCCAACACCTGTTTTCAGAAGTTTTGCTATTTTGGCATCCGCACCCGTCGCTGAAAAGCGCACTTCGGCATTGGTATAGGGAACTTCGCTCACCAGCCATTCATTGGGACTCAACGATGAAAAATCAGCTGCTTCGGCGCGTGGTACAGCGTTGAGGTTGATCCACCGATCTTCATATTGAAACGGCGTCCGGTCGGCGGAATGTAGGCATTCCACGTGGCGGACGCGCGTGCTGGCTTTAAGGCCCAATCGGACTGCAAGCCATGCAGGCGCTTTTTCGACGGCGTTTGACATGAGTTCATAGCGATATTCAGCGCCGCGTGCTTCGATTTCAGCACGGATCAGCGGGATTTCAAAAGTCACTTGCCGTGATGGTGCAAGTTTGACGCGGCTGCCACCTTTGCGGCGGCGTTCAATGATACCGTCGTCAGACAGTTCCTGCATGGCGCGATTGACAGTCGCCCTGGCACAACCAAATTCAGCAGCCAGATCAACTTCACCCGGCAACAGCGTTCCTGGCCCCCATTCATTGCTGCGAATGCGACGAAAAACTTCACGCTTGATCTCGCGGAATCCAAGTTTTTCAGCCATAGCTCAATTGCCCTTCTATTTATGACTATACATAATGGATAGCACAGCCCAACGAAACAGGTATCATCATGCGGATAATCAAGTTTAATGATCTTCAGCAGACAACGTGGAAAAACGGTGGTGGCACCACCCGTGAGATTGCAATTGCACGCTCCGGCGACGCGTTGATCTGGCGTTTGAGTATTGCGGATGTTGGTGTCGACGGGCCATTTTCCAAGTTCGAGGGCCTGAGCAGAATTCTCACGGTGATAGAGGGCGAAGGCATGGAGTTGATAGGCCAGAATGCCATACTACAAGCTGACTATGCGGTGCCCGTCGGTTTTGATGGTGCCTTGGAAATTCAGTCACACCTGAAAAATGGACCGCTGCGGGATCTGAACCTGATTTATGATCCTGCATACTGCACAGGCCGGGCGCGGGTGATAACGGAGGCTGCAGGATATTCCATTGAAGCCAGGCCGGGGCGCATCGTGGCGCTGCATTGCATGACGGGTTCTGTGGCACTTGGTGAAGCGGAACTGCTCCACAAAGGCGATACGGCACTTATTGAAGGCCAATCATTTTGCTACGCTGTGGAAGAACGTTCCCATGTGCTGGTGATCACCATTCAAACAGAAGCCAACAACTGAGTGATGGCAGAGCGATAGTTTTCAGTGATGTGCTGACGCTGCATATGCTGACCTTGTTTAACTGCATGACGCCCGGCGGACCACACATCAGTCACGACATTGTCTTTCGCGGCAAAAACCAAACCATCGAGAAGCTGGTTTGATTGCAAAGCACATAGGGCAGGGGAGTTGCTGTCGATGGCCAACAAGTCCGCCAGATTTCCCAACGCGATTTCACCAGACTTTCGATCCAGTGCTTGCGCGCCACCACGGGCGGCACCTTGGTAAAGGGTGGACCCGATTGAGCCTTCGCCCACCACCAGAACGTTGCGAGCCATATCTCTCAGGCGTTGCGAATATTCGAGTGTGCGGAGTTCTTCTGTAAGTGAGATGTTTATATTGGAATCAGAGCCAATTCCGAATGCACCACCTGCGTTGAGAAAGGTGGGCCCGTTGAAAGGGCCGTCGCCAAGGTTTGCTTCTGTGATGGGGCAAAGACCCGCTACAGCACCGGATTTTGCCATGGCTGTTGTTTCGCCTTGCATCATGTGCGTGGCGTGGATCAGGCACCAGTAGGAATTGACGTCCGCATTCTGCAGCAACCATTCAACAGGTCTGGCCCCGAGCCATGTTTGAATATCTGCAACTTCTTTCGGCTGTTCAGCGATGTGAATGTGAATGGGGCCAGCTTTGTGTTGGGCCAGTGCAGTTTTCAAATCCCGGGGTGAAATGGCACGCAGAGAATGGGGCGCCATGCCAATGCGTGCATCTGCAGGCAAGTGCCGCAGTTCACCACGGGCGCGGTCCAGCAACTGCAGATAACGGTCAACGGAATTGCCAAAGCGCAACTGGCCTTCTGCCAAAGAGACTTCTCCTGCTCCGCCATACGTATAAAGCACCGGAAGATGTGTGAGGCCAATGCCGGTGGATTGTGCGGCAGCGTAAATGTGGTTGGAGAGTTCGGCGATATCATCATAGGGCGTACCGTCGCTTTGATGATGCACATAATGAAATTCACCCACAGCGGCATAGCCGGCTTCCTGCATTTCCATGAACACCAAAGCGGCAATCGCTTGCATTTGCTCTGGTGTGATGCGGTTGACAAAGCGATACATCAATTCGCGCCACGTCCAGAAACTATCGCGCCCGGCTGCGCGAAACTCTGTCATACCAGCCATGGCGCGTTGAAAGCTGTGGCTGTGCAAGTTGCAAAGAGCGGGCAGAAGCGTGTCAACACTCACGTCAGACGGCAGCGGTTTGGTGTCTGTCGTGATCGCAGAAATTGATCCATGCGTAACGCCGATGCGCACATTTTCGGCCCAACCGCTTTGCAGCAATGTTCTTTTGGCAAAAATCAAATCTGTGGCCTCTTCTTTTTATGTATAGACATAATATTCCGGTCTTGCTAGGATGCAAGGATAATTTTTGCGCGAGCATTGCATGCCAGACGAACTCTTGACGGATATCCGCGTTGCCACCATGGCAGGTGGGTATGGCCTGATTGATCGGGCCGCCATTGCTTTGAAAGATCATCATATTGCGTGGGTGGGGGCAGAAGCAAACATGCCCGACGAATTTACCGACTACGCAAAAATCCCGCTACAGGGCAGATTGGTCACGCCCGGTCTCATCGACTGTCACACCCATGTGGTGTTTGGTGGCAACCGTGCGGCGGAATTTGAAATGCGCCTCAAGGGTGCCAGCTATGAAGACGTGGCGCGGGCGGGCGGCGGCATTATTTCGACTGTAAAGGCCACGCGCACGGCAACGGTCGATGAACTTGTCGCGGGTGCCTTGCCGCGCATCGATGCCATGCTGGCAGAAGGTGTTTGTGTGATCGAAGTAAAATCGGGCTACGGTCTCGACATCGAAACCGAGCTGCGCATGTTGCGCGCCGCGCGCGCTATCGCACAAGTGCGGCCGGTCCACATCGTCACCAGTTTTTTGGGTGCCCACGCCGTTCCGCCGGAATTCAAAGATCGTAGTGATGCTTATATTGATGATGTTTGCATTCCGGCCTTGCGTGCTGCACATGCGGAAGGTCTGGTGGATGCGGTTGATGGTTTCTGCGAAGGCATAGCCTTTTCGCCGGCACAGATTGCCCGCGTGTTCGAAATGGCCACATCGCTTGGCCTTCCCGTGAAGCTTCACGCGGAACAGCTTTCAAATCTGGGTGGTGCCAAACTGGCGGCAAGCTATGGCGCACTATCGGCAGATCATATTGAGTATCTGGATGAAGAGGGTGTTGTGGCTCTCGCTGCGGCTGGCACCACGGCGGTTATTCTGCCCGGAGCTTTTTATACGCTGCGTGAAAAACAGATTCCACCGATTGAGCTTTTGCGCAAACATAATGTTCCCATGGCGCTTTCGACAGATTGCAATCCAGGGTCATCGCCCATGACATCATTGCTTCTCGCCATGAATATGGGTTGCACCTTGTTTCGGATGACGCCGGAGGAGGCGCTGCTAGGTGTAACCGCCAATGCAGCGCGGGCCCTTGGCCTTGGGGATTGCGGCACAATTGCAATTGGCATGCGTGCTGATCTCGCCATCTGGAACATCGAACACCCGGCCGAACTTGCCTATCGCATTGGCTTTAATCCGCTTCATTCACGTCTATTCGGACATTAATTGTGCTCACACTGACACCCGGAAATGTTACTCTCGCTGATCTTGAACGGATTTATTGGGAAGAGCTGCCGGTCAAACTGCATGCCTCATGCCACCCCGCCATGGCAGCAGCGCAGGCCAAGATCGCCGCTGCAGCTTCTGGAAAAGTGGCGGTTTATGGTGTGAACACCGGTTTTGGTAAACTGGCCAGTGTTAAAATTGAAGCCAAAGATACGGCCACGCTGCAACGCAATTTGATTTTGTCGCATTGCTGTGGTGTGGGTGTTCCCATTCCCCGCCGCGTCGCGCGGTTGATGATGGTGCTGAAACTTTCAAGCCTGGGACGCGGTGCTTCAGGTGTGCGGCTCGAGCTTGTCGCATTGCTTGAAGCCATGTTGGAGAAGGGTGTTACACCTGCGATTCCGGCACAAGGTTCTGTCGGTGCATCAGGGGATTTGGCACCGCTAGCTCATATGGCTGCCGTGATGATGGGGCACGGCGAAGCGGAGTTTGAAGGAAAAGTTCTGCCCGGCGCGCAAGCGTTAAAAGATGCCGGGCTGAGCCCAATCGAGCTTGGTGCAAAAGAAGGTCTGGCGCTGATCAACGGCACCCAGTTCAGCACTGCTTTCGCTCTTGCTGGTTTGTTTGGCGCGTGGCGAGCGGCCCAAGCCTCGTTGATTACGTCTGCACTTTCTACTGATGCCATCATGGGATCAACAGCACCCTTGCAGCCCGAAATTCACACGTTGCGTGGACACGCTGGCCAAATTGCTGCCGCAAGCTGCATGAGCGACTTGCTGGCAGGTTCTGAAATTCGCGCCAGTCATCTGGTTGATGATGCCCGCGTGCAAGACCCTTATTGCATCCGCTGCCAACCCCAGGTGACGGGGGCTGCGATGGATGTGTTGCGCATGGCCGCACGCACACTGGAAATTGAAGCCAATGCTGCAACCGATAATCCGCTCGTACTGGTTGATGCGGATATGATCGTGTCTGGCGGAAATTTCCATGCGGAACCTGTGGGTTTCGCAGCGGATATGATCGCGTTGGCAATTGCAGAAATTGGTGCGATTGCGCAGCGCCGCGTGGCGTTGATTGTTGATCCGGTCCTCAGTTTCAAACTGCCACCTTTTCTCACGCCAAACCCCGGCTTGAACTCAGGCTACATGATTGCCGAAGTCACCACAGCCGCATTGATGAGCGAGAACAAGCATCTCGCAAACCCGTGTGTGACGGACAGCACACCTACAAGTGCCAACCAGGAAGACCATGTCAGCATGGCAGCACATGGCGCGCGGCGCCTCGGACCCATGGTCGATAATCTCAATCACATTCTGGGTGTGGAACTTCTCTGTGCCGCCCAAGGCATTGAATTCCGCGCGCCCCTTAAAACCAGTGCGCCACTTTCCCGCGTTGTGATGCGTCTGCGGCAAGATGTGTTGACGCTTGGCGAAGATCGCTATTTGGCGCCTGATCTCGAAACAGCTTCCGTACTGATTTCCACTGCTGAAATTACACGCGCGGCTGCAACGCAACTCCCAAGTCTGGACGCATGACATGACAAACCCACGCCATAATATTCGCGACGTCTACCCCGCTACAGGCACCACCATTACTGCCAAAAGTTGGCTGACTGAAGCGCCCATGCGCATGTTGATGAATAATCTTCATCCGGATGTGGCAGAAAATCCGCATGAGTTGGTTGTCTACGGTGGCATTGGCCGTGCAGCCCGCACGTGGAAAGATTTTGATCAGATCGTGGCCACGCTCAAAACTCTGGACGCAGATGAAACGTTGGTGGTGCAATCCGGCCGCCCGGTGGCCGTGGTCAAAACCCATGAGGATGCGCCGCGTGTGTTGATCGCCAACTCAAATCTTGTGCCGCATTGGGCAACCTGGGATCATTTCAACGAACTCGATAAAAAGGGCCTGATGATGTATGGCCAGATGACGGCCGGCTCGTGGATTTACATCGGCACGCAAGGCATCGTGCAGGGCACTTACGAAACCTTCGCCGAAGCTGGCCGTCAACATTACAACGGCTCACTCAAAGGCAAATGGATTCTCACTGGTGGTCTTGGAGGCATGGGTGGTGCCCAACCTCTTGCAGCAGTGATGGCGGGCGCTTGCTGCCTCGCCGTTGAATGCGATGAAACCCGCATCGATTTCCGTATCCGTACGCGCTACGTCGATGCCAAAGCCAAAACACTTGATGAAGCCTTAACGATGATTGGCGAATGGACGTCCAGAGGAGAAGCAAAATCAGTTGGCCTTTTGGGAAACGCGGCAGATGTGTTCCCGGAACTTGTCAAACGCATGAATGCCGGCAGCGCACGGCCTGATATTGTGACGGATCAAACCTCGGCCCATGATCCTCTCAACGGTTATCTGCCACAGGGCTGGACTGTGGCCGAAGCAAAAGCCAGGCGCGAGAGCGATCCAAAAGCTGTGGAGAAAGCCGCCCGCGCTTCCATGCGCACGCATGTGGCCGCCATGGTGGATTTCTGGAGTGCGGGTGTGCCGACCCTGGATTACGGCAACAACATTCGCCAAGTGGCCAAGGATGAAGGCCTGGAAAACGCCTTTGCGTTCCCAGGCTTCGTGCCCGCCTATATTCGCCCCCTGTTCTGCAAAGGCATTGGCCCGTTTCGTTGGGTGGCCCTTTCTGGCGATCCGGAAGATATTTACAAGACCGATGCTGCGATGAAAAAACTGTTTCCTGAAAATGCGCATCTGCATCGCTGGCTGGATATGGCGGCTGAACGTATTGCCTTTCAAGGTTTGCCCGCCCGCATTTGCTGGATTGGTTTGGGTGATCGCCATCGTGCGGGTTTGATGTTCAACGCGATGGTAAAATCCGGCGAACTCAAAGCGCCGATCGTGATCGGTCGAGATCATCTTGATGCAGGCTCTGTCGCTTCGCCCAACCGCGAAACTGAAAGTATGAAGGATGGGTCAGATGCAGTCTCGGATTGGCCGTTGCTCAATGCATTGGTCAACACGGCCTCTGGTGCCACATGGGTTTCACTCCACCACGGCGGCGGCGTGGGCATGGGCTTCTCGCAACATTCAGGCGTGGTGATCGTCGCCGATGGCACGGATGCAGCGGCCAAACGCATAGAGCGCGTGTTGTGGAACGATCCCGCATCCGGCGTCTGGCGTCATGCCGATGCAGGTTACGAAACCGCAATTGAATGCGCCGGAGAACAGGGTCTGCGTCTGCCAACCATTCTTGGAAATTAAAAAGCAATCAAACAATGCTCGGGCGTGCTGCCGTGGCTGCAAGCAATCGGGTACGTCGACTGATTTGAAACGTCGATCTTGACGGCTTTGACCCGGAAACCCCTTTTGCGGGTCTGGGTAAGTCTTTGACATCCTTCCTGAGACATGGATGACACTTTATTCTTAAGACATGGGTAACACTTTTGCGCCGAATGCGTTGTAGATCGGGTCAAGTCTGCATTCTGTGTCATCGAAGTATCCCAAGTCATAGTCCATGAATGTGACGAGCCACAAGCAGTCCTCGACCTGCTTGTGGCTGACGCGCTGGCCGACAAAGACCTGGCTGAAGTTGATCTGCGCAATCACAGCCTGCGTTTACGCGCTGCACGGATTGTTTCTGGAAAAAGCGCTGGCAGTGATAGCGCGGGGCAGCGAAGTGGAGCGAATTATCGACAGAACATGTGCAACGTCAAACGTTGAGAATTTGAGGGTCTAGAAAATGTTCGATACATATGAAAATTGTGCTGCAAATTTGTTTCCACAGGGAACAGACGTGATGCAGATAATACCCACGCCAGACCAGATGATAAGCGTAAATGAGGGCGAATTGTTTAGCACGCTCGTCGAACAAAACGACGCCATACAACTTATACAAGGGCCAACAATCATAGCATATTTGTTGGCTTATGCGCTTGAGTACAAACAGGACGCCATAACCGGAGGTGAAAATGTCCGCCCGCTTTTCGTCAGGATTGCTAAATTTTGCTTATCTGTGCAATCTGACACTACAGGTGGGCAAAATCTGATTTCTTCGCATGGCATTCGTAAGCAGGCGTGGCGATCTAACTGATGGAGTCGAGTCATGCCAACACGCAAATGGGGTTTGGAGTCACAGGTCAACACTACGCTCGGCGGACCGCAGCACAACTCGAAAATCGCTGCTTTGACCGAAGGTAGGTTTGTGGTGGTCTGGCAGGACGACAGCAGTGGCAACGCAGCAATTCGCGCACAAATATTTGACAGTGCCGGAAAGCCAGTTGGCGGAGAATTTCCCATCGCAGACGTTGCGGGAAACAACTATATTTTACCAGATGTAACGGCGCTTGCGGATGGCAGCTTCTATGTCACTGCAACCGAGCAACATGCTGTCGACAATTATATTGTCGGTTCGGTTTGGGATGCAAATGGCGTAGTCGTTCGCTTCCAGCCCGTGGCGTTTGCCTTTGGGCAGGATACTTATTCCAAGGTCGCACAGCTTGGCTCCGGTTCTGTGGTGACTTGGTATGATCCCGAATCCGTCGGTAATAATACCGTGTTTAGAATTTTTGATGCAGACGGAAACGGCGCCAGTATCCTAAATACAACGCTGGGTGCTACAAATCGCGCACCATTTATTGCCACATCAATCGATGGCAGTCGTTTTGTCATCGCGTCGAATTATCCAGATGGATACGGAAGACTTTTCAACGCTAACGGCAGTCAAACACAAATTCAAAAGTTTCCGGTCGGCACCGATCTAGTGTGGCTGGACAACAGGTATCTTGCAAGTGTTGCAGTAGATGCAATAATGCAGACAAGTCCAGATCAGACGACTGCAGGATATAGCTTGTCAGTCACTGTTCTTGACACTGACGGGACATATTGGAATGGAATTCCTGAAGTAGCGCCATATCCTTTCACCGTGCCAGTTACTAAAACCATTGTTGCTTTTTGGAATGACCTTGATTCTCACAATGAAAAAATAACTGCACTACCCAACGGGCAGTTCGTTGTTAGCTGGGAAGTGCATGGCGGTGCTGGAGGCGACGGGTCAGGCAGCGCCATTGCATTTCAAGCATTTGATTCAAGCGCATCAAAAATCGGTGGGCAAATCCTAGTAAATACTTCAACGTCCTTAAACCAAGTTTCACCTTCTCTCGCCGCGTTGAGTGATGGTCGTGTCGCGGTAAGTTGGACGGATTTCAGTTCCGGCAACGCTGACGTCCGCATGCAGATTATTGATCCACGCGATGGTATCGTAAACGGTACGTTCGACGCTGATACGCTCTATGGCCATGATTCCGCAGGTGACGACATCTCGGGCTTTGATGGTAGCGATACGATATACGGCCTAGCAGGTGCCGACAGCATTGTGGGCGGCAATGGTAACGATCTGATCTTTGGTGGTCGTGGCGATGATACAAGCCATGGCGGCAACAACAATGACCGCATTTATGGTGATTTCGGTGATGACGAGCAATTTGGCGATGCGGGGGCTGACCTTATTTACAGTGGTGTGGGATCTGACCTGATGGATGGCGGCGCTGGTAGTGACACGGCCTATTATTCGTCGGAAAAAGTTGCAGCCATTATCAATCTAGTCGACCAGAGCCTTAATGCCGGGTCGGCGCTTGGCGACATATTGATGAATTTCGAATTGATATTCGGTTCAAGCACGGCAGCCGATTCCATTACCGGCGGTGGGGCTTCTGAAACCATTCTTGGCAATGGCGGCGCTGATTTCCTGAATGGCGGAGGCGGTGGTGACACCTTGCGTGGCGGCACCGGCGCTGACACACTGAATGGCGGCGCGGGGGCCGACAAGTTTCAATTCACCGCCCTCAATGACGTCGGTGATAACATCACCAATTACGAAGCGGTTGACGACTTCCAGTTCACCCGTGCTGCCTTCGGAAACCTTGCAGGTGCAAACGTCGCCGCCATCAACTTCCTGTCAGTCGCCTCTGGCCACGCCGCCACGACAACAAACCACCGCTTCATTTTTGATCAGGCAACGGACCAATTGTGGTTCGACGGAGACGGCTCCACAAACACAATTTCTGCGGTTATGGTCGCAGACCTGTCCAACAACATCAATATCACCAATCTGGATTTGTTGTTGTTCTGAGGCAAGTCACCAAAACTGCATTTGCGGGAGGCTGGTGCGCATTTCATCCTGAACGACCATGGAATTTATCACTAAAGCTTGTGGATGTTTTAAGGTTTCTGGAATGACCTTGTGATTTGCGGCGGTGGGGTAATCTCTGGCGCCTTTGGTTTGGTCTTCACCAGTTAGAGGCACAAATGCGAGATTCTGAAGTGTTGGAACCCAAGCGCGATAATCCAGTGCGGTAAAATTTCTAAGTCATTGAATTTGTTGGTGAGCCCAGCGGGATTCGAACCCACGACCCTCTGATTAAAAGTCAGATGCTCTACCGCTGAGCTATGGGCCCACGCCGGACCTGTGTTGAGTCCGTTGGAAGCTGCCTCATAGGCGGCTCAGCTTCGGGGGTCAAGCTTTCAACTCACACCAAATTGCCGCAATTAACCGTCTAAACACGCCTGAAATGCTAGAAGAGTCCTGAATGGGACGGCAAATGCTCGGGGTATCATGACGGAAGTGGCGGTAATTGTATTGGCGGCGGGCATGGGCACGCGCATGAGGTCGTCGATTCCCAAGGTTTTGCACAAAGCCGCAGGCCGCAGTCTGCTGGCGCATGTGTTGTACGCTGCCAAGGCCATTGACGCAGCAAATGTCGTCGTCGTCCACGGCCCCGGCCATGACACGGTCATAAAGGAATCATCAAAAATCCTGCCCACTTGCCGGTTCGCCGAACAGGCCGAACGCAAAGGCACCGGCCACGCTGTAATGATGGCGGAAACTGCCTTGCAGGATTTCGACGGCACTGTCCTGATCCTCTATGGCGATGTACCGTTGATTCA
>JANPCL010000178.1:0-7228 GCA_031430915.1 Hyphomicrobiales bacterium | reverse complement strand
CGCGGGAAGTTATCTTATTGAATTTGTTAAAGATAAGGTATTTCAATGAATGTGCGGGAATCATGAAAAACGGCATGGCATGCAAGAGGTCGGCGGTTCGATTCCGCCTGGCTCCACCATCATCCCGCATTGTCACTTCTCAAATTTATGGGACTTCCATGACTTTGATGATATTTTGAATTTTTATGTCATCGAGTTTTGAAATATTTTGTGCCAATCGATTGGCCAATTCTGTTGCAGCTGGACTTAAACCCGATGTGTCAATCGTGATTCGGGGGTGAGAGATTTTTGCGATTTTGAGCAGGTCTTCCGCCTCGTCCCAGATGATATTGAAATACGCAATGACACCTTGCACAAGATGCCAGGAGGGCCGCCCCCGCTTTCCGTGTTCAAGGGCGGAAAGATAGGCCGAGGAAACACCAAGGGCTTTGGCCATATCCTTTAACGTTACTTTTCTTTCTAGTCTGAGCTTTCGTAATCTCTCGCCAAAAGGGGTCATGGATAGGCTACTGACTTGCGCAGACGAACATAAAAAGCACCGCCCCCGCCGTGCTTGGGGTGTGCTGGCTGGAAGGACACGGCATGTTGACGGAAACTTTCCTCATGCAGCCATAAGGGCACTTCACGACGCAGGCGGCCTTCGCGTTCTGGTGTGTGGAAATGGCTTGTGCCGTGCAAGGTATGGCGGGCATAGGGCGACGCACCCTTGCCCGTGATGACGAGGACATGGCGGCTGCCATGCTGGCGTTCTCTGGCGAGAAAATGCAGTAGCTTGATACGCGCAGTCTCCAAACCTTCGCCGTGGAGATCAAGCCGGGCTTCCGGTTCGATCTGGCCACGGTTGAGGCGCTGTGCCGTGCGGCGGTCCAACTGGGCGAGTGGTGGTGGAGCATCAGAAATGACCCTTCGTCTGACAGAAGGTGCAGGTTGGGAAAGCGGCGTTACACGAGCCGATAATTTAGCGACCGTTGCAATGGCTGTAGTCTTGACTGTGGAGCGCGGCTGTTTGCGCAACAGTGGTGTGATGCCACGTTTGATTTCGTCCCACAGGGCGTGGTCAGCGAGGTCGAAGGGTTTGCGGCTCACGGCGTCAGACCCAGTTTGTTGAAGACTGCTTTTGGAAGGAGTGCCGTCATGGTGCCCGCACTTTTCATATGGCCAGCTATAACTGCAGCATCGTCGCCCCAACCCCAGAAGAAATCGCCGCGCACCCGGCCCTTGATGGCAGTGCCAGTGTCCTGCGCAATCATCAACCTGCGAATGATTTTGCTTGATTCAGGAGCTTCGGGAGGAAAAGCAGTTTCGATCCACAGCGGTGTACCAAACATCCACCAGGCCCTATCAACAGCAAGGGAGTGGCACGGGGTGAGTGAAACTTTGGCCGCACCAATTCCGCCCAGGGTAGCGTCGGTAACTTCGGCTTTCTGGAAGAAAATGTAAGACTTGTTCTGCCACATGAGCTTGCGTGCTTCAGTGGCGTTGTCGCGCATCCAGTCACGCAGGACCTGCATGGACATCTTTTCTGGGGGAGCAACACCCTGGTCAATAAGTATATGGCCAATGCCGGTGTACGGTTGGCCGGTTTTTCCGGCGTAGCTCAGGCGGATGAAGCGGCCATCAGCCAAGGCGACGCGGCCCTGACCCTGCACATGCATGAAGAAGGCATCAACCCAATCTGAGAGCCAGCAGATCACATCTGCCTTTCCTTGGAGTGAGCCCAGTTCTATCTGTTTCCGCGTATCATAGGGCTTTGCAATTCCAGCCAACCGTCTGCCGTAACTCAGGCCTGTTGCTGCGGTTTCGCCAGGGGTGAAAGAAATGAGATCGGCTGGCTTGGCGTAGACTGGCACGGGATAGTCGGGGGACGGCGTGACGGAACCCCGCAACAAAGGCTCATAGTAGCCGGTGAAAAGTCCTTGGGGTCTTGTCTCATCTTGAACGCGGACGGCATGGAAATGGCTTTCGAAAAAGTGCCGGTCGTCATTGCTCGCAAGCGCTGCTTCGCAGAGTTTCAGCCAATCCGCCCGCTCACCGCCATAGGCAGCATTGCGGCGAAAACCTGAACCGTCTTCGAGAATTTCCCGGGCTGAGCGCCGAAAGGCCTGGGCTGCGCTAGCGAGGTCAGACCCCGGCCAATCGAGCAGATCATTAAATCCTACGGGCCGCAAGGCTTCAGGCATTGTCGTCGGTTGCCACAAGCTTCCAGTTTGGGTCCCGCGCTGTCACATCACGCTCGAAGGTCCAGAGATCGGTAACAGTACGAATGGACTTGGCATCGCCGTCAACCATTGCGCCTGCCTTGTCGAGTGTGGCGCTGATCATTTCTGCTGCAAATGATACATCAAGCTGGGCTTTGTTGCCGACAAGGCTGGCACGTTTGATATCAGCGGTTTTGACGCCAACGAATTGGAAGGTCATGGATTGGCCTTCGGCCTTGCGGGCATCGATAGCGGAGGCAAAACTATCCATCAACTCCTTCGAAAGCAGGGGTTTGAGCGTGGGCTTGTCAGCCTTGGCATAGGCTTCGAGCACCATTTCATAGGCCGCCTTGGCACCGCGAATGAAGGACGACGCTGTGAAATCCGGAGTACGTTCAGCGATGGCTTCAAGCCCCAGAGCCTGCTCACTGCCTTCTGTGGCATGCCCCTTCCATACGGGGGGACGGTTTTCTGGTTCGAGGATTTCACCGTCCACGGAAGTGGGCGTTTCAGACCGACTTTGTCTCTCCGCCGAGGGGCGCAGGACGAGGGGGGGCTTTTCGAGCCCCGTGCGGGTGCCGAGCATGGCCCAGAGCCGCCACGCCACGATGGCTGCAATCGCCAACAATACCAGATTGAGCGGGTCCATGACCGATAACATTGAAGAAACCTTTTCCAGGAGAAGCAGCGAGGTGCGCTGCGTCTTTCGTATCCACCCTATATAGGCAAGAAGCTGTTGCAATCAAAGTATGTTTGGCAAGCTTGCGGCGCAGGGTCGCTTCTTGTATGGCAAGCTTCGCTTATTGATCGGATGCGGTACATCCGTAAACACAGATTCGGAGATACCCCATGGCGAAAGTTACCAAACCGGCAAAACCAGCTCCCCGCAAGGCCGTGGGCACTGCTCCGGCGGCTCCGCCCCGGGCCAATGGCGGTGCAAAGCCTGCTGCCGCGGCAGCACCTGCGGCAAGTCTGACTGCAGCTCCGCCTGCACCCGGATCACAGCCTTCGATGAAGATCCTTGGACAATATACAAAAGATTTCAGCTTCGAAAATCCGAATGCACCGCAGTCGCTTGCGCCGCAACCCAAGCAACCTGATATCAATATCGCGGTCAACGTCAACGCCCGCAACCTTGCCACCAATGATTTTGAAGTTGAGCTGCATCTTGATGCCAAAGCCATGAGTGATGGCAAGGTGATGTTTGCGGCAGAGCTCTTGTATGCCGGGATTTTCCGGCTGGAAAATTTCCCGCAGAATTTGCTTCATGCTGCGGTGCTAATTGAATGCCCGCGTATGTTGTTTCCGTTTGCGCGCCAGATCATGGCGGAAGCCACGCGCAATGGCGGTTTTCCACCCTTGATGCTGGACCCGATTGATTTTGCTGCCATGTATCAGCGGCGTGTGGCGCAACAGAACCAGCAGGCTTAGGCTTCTGATCGGGGCCACAGGCTCTTTTCACCAAGTTCATGAATGAGAGCTGCGTGGGCCGCTCGTTCTTCCACCGTCAAGCGGGAGGGGAGCGGCTGTGGTCTGGTCGCTATCAAGTTTGGGCTTGAGGTAACGCGTGGTTTTTTTATTGTGTCTGGTGTCGCAAGACCAAGGGCCGTTTGTCTGCCGCCGATGAGTTCGAGATAAACGTCCGCCAGAAGTTCCGAATCGAGCAGGGCACCATGTTTGGTGCGGCGCGCAAGGTCTATGCCAAAGCGCCTGCACAGGGCATCAAGACTGTTGGACGCCATAGGGAATTTTTGTTTGGCGATGGCCAGCGTGTCGATCACTTGACTCATGTCGATGGGATTGAGATTCACATTCCGGAGTTCCCAGTTGATGAAGCCCATATCAAAACTTGCATTGTGGATGACCAACACGGCATCGCCGACAAATGTCAGAAAGTCCTGGGCTATACTGGCAAAGCGTGGCTTGCCTTTGAGGAAAGTGGATGACAGACCGTGTACAGCTTCGGCCTCCTTCGGCATGTCTCGCTCTGGGTCGAGGTAGACATGAAAGGTCTGGCCCGAGGGCATATGATTGATGAGTTCTATGGCACCAATTTCCACAATGCGGTGTCCATCGCGGGGTGAGAGGCCGGTGGTTTCGGTGTCGAGAATGATTTCACGGGTCATAGCCGGTGCTCCTTCCGGATGGCCGCCAATACGGCCAAGGTTTTGTTGCGCAGATCAGCAAGACTACCTGTATTGTGAATGACATGATCGGCACGTTGTTGTTTTTCGGCATCGGGCATCTGGCGCTTCAGAATTAGTGCAAGTTTATCTGCTGTCATGCCGGGGCGGGCCAAAGCACGTTTGCGCTGTAACCCGGATGGCGCTGAGACAACAATAGTTACGTCGACTTCTTTGTCACCGGCTTTCTCGAACAGCAGGGGTATGTCAGCTACGACCATAGCGTGGCCTTTCGCTTCTGCCGTAGCAACGAAGGATTTTCGTCGCTTGGCGATTTCAGCGTGAATGATTTTTTCGAGTTGCTCCAGGAGCTGGGGTTCTGCCACGATCAGGCTTGACAGACGCTGGCGGTCAACGTGGGCATCAACAATGGCCTCGGGTGCCAGATCACGCAGAAGGATGGCACCGTCTCTGCTGTCATAGAGGGCATGAACCTCACGGTCGGCGTCGAAGACTGGCAGGCCTTCACCGCGCAGGATATTGGCCACTTCGGATTTCCCCATGGCGATGGAGCCTGTGAGACCAATAATGATCATGGTTTGTAATCGGGGTCTATGTCGCGTGCGACAAGATCATGCAACTCTTGTGTCACCACAGGGCGCTGGCCAAACCACTTTTCAAATCCGACCACGGCCTGGTGTAGCAACATGCCAAGGCCCGGCACAATTGGGTGGTCGTGAGCTTTTGCAGCCTGCAGGAAAGGTGTGATGAGCGGAGTGTAAACAATATCCGCAACAAGTGCGGTGGCCTTGAGGCTCGTCCAGGGCAAGGCCAACTCGCTTTGTTCGGAAAGGCCTGCAGATGTGGTATTGATGAGCAAACCGGATTGGCTGAGAGCGCTTGCAATTTCATTGGTGTTTATGGCGGTAACATGGGGACCAAAATGTTCAGCCAAGGTTTCGGCGCGAGAAAAGGTGCGGTTCACGATATAGATGCGATCCACGCCTTGGCGCAGCATTTCATCGATAATGGAGCGCGCTGATCCGCCCGCGCCCAGAATTGTGACTGGCTGAGCTGCTGGTGAAGAGTTCGGCAGGGTCTGACGTAGATTTGCGACAAAACCCGGACCGTCCGTTGATGTGGCGCACAGGCGGCCATTTTCACGCCAGATGGTGTTCAACGCACCAATGCGGCGGACGCGGTCATCGGGTTCATCGATATGGCCGAGTGCTGTTTCCTTGTGGGGTAGAGTGACGTTTGTACCGACGTGGTCGCCATTCCGGAGGGTCTGAATGAAAGAACCGAGATCCTGCGGTTCGACGGCGTGTTTTTGGTAGATGCCGTCTATGCCCATTTGCTTCAGCCAATAGCTGTGGATGAGGGGTGAGCGGGAATGGCTGATGGGCCAGCCAATAACTGAGGCTTTGATCATGTCGGCAGCTCGCCCACTTGACGCAGAAAGGCAAGTAGTGGCAGCAGCGGCAGGCCCTGAACGGTGAAAATATCTCCGTCGATTTCTGAGAACAAGTTGATACCTTTCCCTTCGATTTGATAGCTGCCAACGCAATGGAGAATCGCTGGACCTGCTGTGGTGAGATAGTTTTTGAGGAAGGTGTCGGAAAAATTGCGCATGGTGAGTGTTGCCTTGTCGCAATGTTGGAAGAGGACTTGATTGTTCTTGCTGACAGATACCGCAGACACAAGAGTATGGCGCTTGCCGCGGAGCTGTTGGAGCTGGATGTATGCGGCCTCGGGGTTTTTTGGCTTGCTCATGGGGATTTCGTTGCAGCACAGGGTTTGATCTGCGCCAATGATGTAGGAATCTGGATTGCTGGTGTTGAGGGATAGCGATTTGGCTGTTGCAAGGTCTCGGGCAAGTGTAGTTGCATCGCAGTTGCTGGATTTTAGACTGTTCTCATCGAAAATTGGGGATTGCGCAGTGAAGCTAATGCCTGCTTGGGTCAACAGTCGCTGACGGGCTTCACTTTGAGAGGCGAGTATGATCATTGGTGTGGTTTAGCAGGTTGAAGCCGGAGAGTCGGCCTTTGCGATTGGTTTGAACAGTTTTCGTGTTGCGCTGTGGACAGATGTGGAGAAGAAGCGGGGTTTCACTGGTTGTGAAGCAGGGGGCTGGTGATAAGCTTCAGACTTGTCCACAAAACGTCGGTTTGGATTTTTGGATGTGCAGATACTAACAAAAGGTTAAGAATCTCAGTTGGCAGGCGGTGACGGTTTGCCTAGGAGCATGTTAGAAAGAATGGGTTTTGGGGGTTATGCACGTTATTCGCGATTCCCACAGGACAACAGACTCTACAATTTAATTAAATATTTACTTTTGATTGGTGTGCCATGGGGAATTCTGCGCTGCTAGATGTCTTGACGGGTGTGAAACCGTTGAGACGACCGGTTTGGTTGATGCGACAGGCTGGGCGTTATTTGCCGGAATACCGGGAGGTCCGGGCCGAAGCAGGTTCCTTCCTGAAGTTGTGCTACAATCCGGAATTGGCGGCAGAGGTGACGTTGCAGCCGTTGCGGCGGTTTGATCTCGATGCCGCTATTTTGTTTTCGGATATCCTGGTGGTACCACATGCCATGGGGCTGGCACTCGATTTCCTGGAAGGCGAGGGGCCGAAATTAGAGATAGTATCTGATCTTTCGCAAGTAGAGCGGCTTTCCAGTGGTGAGGGCAGCGATGAGTTTTCAAAGGTCTGGCAAACTGTGGCGCGGGTACGGGCCGCGCTTGATCCCTCCGTGGGTTTTATCGGATTTTGCGGTGCGCCTTGGACTGTTGCGAGTTATATGATTGAGGGTAAGGGTTCGACGCGCCGTCATGCTGTTTCAGTGGCGGTTGAGAATCCGCCATGGTATGCGCTGTTGATGCAGAGGCTGGTGGAAACGTCGATTGCC
>JANPCL010000177.1:0-2253 GCA_031430915.1 Hyphomicrobiales bacterium | reverse complement strand
ATCCGCCCTTCGGGCACCTTCTCCCGCTGGAAGAAGCGGGAGAAGGCGAATGATCTAGCCTTCTCCCGCCCCTCTTGGCGGGAGAAGGTGCCCGAAGGGCGGATGAGGGGCCGCGAGTCAAACTCTACTAAACCGGAACGAAACGCCATGCTCACCGCCCACGACGTTGCCAACTATAGCACCAATGGCGCAATCGTCGTCCGCCAACTCTTCTCCCCCACCGAAATCGCGCTCCTCGAACAGGGCATCGCCGAAAACATGGCCGCCCCCAGCCCTCTCTCCATCGTCGCAAGCCGCCCCGAAGACCCCGGCTATTTCATCGAAGACTTCTGCAACTGGCAACGCATCGCCGCATACAAACGCTTCATTTTTGAAACCCGCGCCGCCGAAGCCGCAGGCCATCTCATGCAATCAAACGAAGTTCGCCTCTACCACGATCATCTCCTCGTGAAAGAACCCAAGACACAGGCGAAAACCCCGTGGCATCAAGACCAGCCCTATTACAACATCGACGGTTTTCAGAACATCAGCATGTGGCTGCCCGTCGATCCCGTCGCAAAAGAATCCAGCCTGCGCCTCGTTGCAGGCTCACACCGCGAAGGCTGGCTGATGCCGCGCTCCTTCATGAACAATGAAGCCAAGTGGTTCCCCGAAGGCACGCTGAAAGACTTGCCGGACATCGACAACAACCCCGATAAGTTCAACATCCTCAGTTGGGCCCTCGAACCCGGCGACGCCGTCTTCTTCCACATGTTGACGCTGCACGGTGCAGGCGGCGTTGGAAACGGCAACCGCCGCCGCGTCGTCTCCTTTCGCTTCATGGGCGAAGACACAACCCACGCGCCACGGAAATGGCGCACCTCCCCACCCTTCCCCGGCCTTGAACAACGACTCCCCGCAGGCGCAAAAATGCAAGGCGATGAATTTCCGCTTCTGTGGGAGAAACCCTAAATTTCGCCCCGCACCCGCGCAAACACCGCCCGCACATCTGCCTCGGAAGCCGCCTCAATTGCACCATCCGCAATCTCATCCTGCGTCCACATCCACGACCGCGCCGGATCATCCCGCATCGACCAATCGGCAAACATCCGCACCTTCGCATCACCGCAGCCAATCAACACCACATCAAGATGACGGTCATCAGCCATTATCTTTTGAAATGTTGTCGTCACAGCGCCACGGGGCCCCTCCAACATCTGCAAATAAAAATCTGCCCGGCAGATCAGACACCCGGTAATCCCGTCCCGAAGGTTATTCCGCTTCGCCACCGACAAAATCTGGTTCAAAGTCGGATTGTCAAAACCAAACGGTGTGGAAGCATAGATCAACTGCATCAGGCTCATGGGGTGGCGTTCCTTTCGGAACAATATACGCAAGTGCAGCGTGATGGCACCAGATAAACTTTACGTCCGACATTTTGCTCGAAGGCGCGCCCCCCTACTGCGGGCTGATTTTCTTGTTGCCGCTGTCAAATTTGAACCAACTCACGATTTTCTTCGCCGAGCCATTTGATGTTGCGTCAAACCGGTAGAATGAATTGACGCGGCCACGCGTGCGGTTGCAGGGTGCGATGAAGGCCGCAACCAGTCTGGTGCTGCCGTCGGCTTCCGAGATGACGGATTTGGTCCGGTGTTCCACCACACCGCCGTTGGAAATCACGTCGTACATCCGCACCATAATCCGGTCGCCGGCCTTCTTCGCGTGGGTGATGGTAATGACAGGATCAACATCCTGCCCGCCAAGGGAGCGGCACAAATTCAACGTACCGGGTGCTGCAACGGAGACTGAAATGATCTCGACAGCAAACGCAGGTGCAGAAATCATGCCACAAAAGAACAGACTTACGCCAATCTGAATGACTGATTTCATGCGTGGAGTTCCTTGCATTTACGAAGCGTCGATAAACGCTACCAACCACGGTGCCCGTTGCCGAACCACGTTTTCGTGAGGCAGTAGAGAGCAAGAACAACAAAGAAAAAACCAGGGAAACGCATACCCACAGGCGTTGACTTAAGGTGACATAACTCAGTCTATCATTACCGGGCTTGTCCCACTGCTGTCCGGTTAACTTCATTGAAGAATGAAAACATGTACTCTTCACCCTCCCCCTTGTGGGCTACCAGATTCACACATCTGGTTTTGCCTTCATGGCTTTGATACCTCGTTTTGCGGCCATGAACTCGAACCATCCCTGAAGCATGACGATGGGGCCGGGTTTTCCGTAATAGCCTGTCCATCCGCCGAGTCTGGCGC
>JANPCL010000176.1:0-4601 GCA_031430915.1 Hyphomicrobiales bacterium | reverse complement strand
GCGCCAGACTCGGCGGATGGACAGGCTATTACGGAAAACCCGGCCCCATCGTCATGCTTCAGGGATGGTTCGAGTTCATGGCCGCAAAACGAGGTATCAAAGCCATGAAGGCAAAACCAGATGTGTGAATCTGGTAGCCCCCTTGTGGGGAGGGGGCTCTTTACCGAGGGGGAGGACACACACCTTCCACACTTATTTACCAAGTGTCGCATTCAGCGCTTCGAATCGGACCTGAGCACAGTTAGAAGGGTCTCCCATGGCGCGTTACATCTTTATCACCGGCGGCGTGGTGTCTTCCCTTGGCAAGGGACTGGCGGCGGCGGCTCTCGCAGCAGTTTTGCAATCGCGTGGATATAAGATCCGCATTCGCAAGCTTGACCCCTATCTCAACGTAGATCCGGGCACCATGAGTCCCTATCAGCATGGCGAAGTTTTCGTGACAGATGATGGCGCGGAAACTGACCTTGATCTTGGCCACTACGAGCGATTTACCGGTCGCCACGCCACCAAGGAAGACAATATTACCACGGGGCGCATCTATCAGGACATCATCGCCAAGGAACGCCGGGGCGACTTTCTGGGCGGCACCGTACAGGTCATTCCCCACGTTACCGATGCCATCAAGGATTTCATCGCTTCAGGCAATGACGGCTTTGACTTTGTGCTTGTGGAAATCGGTGGAACAGTGGGCGACATTGAAGGGCTTCCCTTTCTCGAAGCCATTCGCCAGTTTGGCCAGGAAGCGCCGCGTGGCACTTGCATCTTCATTCACCTGACCTTACTGCCCTGGATCCCAACGGCAGGCGAGTTGAAAACCAAACCAACCCAGCATTCGGTGAAAGAATTGCGCTCTATCGGCATTCAACCAGACATTCTGCTGTGCCGTGCGGACCGTGAAATTCCCATTAACGAACGCCGCAAGATTGCGCTCTTCTGCAACGTCCGGCCATCCGCCGTCATTCAGGCTCTGGATGTGGACTCAATCTACGATGTGCCCCGCGCCTACCACGCAGAAGGCCTCGACCAGGAAGTGCTGGATGCTTTCGGCATTGTTGATGCGAAGAAGCCTGACCTGTCGGTGTGGACCGAAATCATGCATCGCATCATCCATCCGGAAGGCGAAGTGAACATTGCAGTGGTGGGCAAATACACCGGTCTGCTGGATGCCTATAAGTCGCTCAAGGAAGCCCTCATCCATGGTGGCATTGCCAACAAGGTGAAAGTCAACCTGCAATGGATTGAGTCGGAAGTGTTTGAGAACGAAGACCCCGCCCCTTTCCTTGAAAACGTCCACGGTATCATGGTTCCTGGCGGTTTTGGAGAGCGGGGCTCGGAAGGCAAGATCAAGGCCGCGACGTTCGCCCGGCTGCGCAACGTGCCTTATTTTGGCATTTGTTTTGGTATGCAAATGGCCTGCATCGAAGCAGCGCGAAATCTCTGCGGCATTGCCGATGCAAGTTCGACCGAGTTTGGCGAAACCAAACAGCCGGTGGTGGGCACCATGAAGGAATGGATGAAGGGCAACGAGTTGGAAATCCGTGCCTCCGGCGGCGACCTTGGCGGCACCATGCGACTTGGAGCCTTTGACGCAACCTTGGCCAAGGACAGCCACATCGCCCAGATTTACGGCGGCACGCACATTTCTGAACGCCATCGCCACCGCTACGAAGTCAACACTGCCTATCGTAAGGTGCTCGAAGCGGCGGGCCTGAAATTCTCCGGCATGTCGCCGGACGGCCTGCTGCCGGAAACTGTCGAATATCCTGACCATCCCTGGTTCATTGGCGTGCAATATCACCCTGAGTTGAAATCCAAACCCTTTGAGCCCCACCCGCTCTTTGCATCTTTCATTGAGGCGGCCGTGGTGCAAAGTCGTCTGGTGTGACGGGGCGATTTTTCATTCGTTTTGCCTGTGCAGTTTTTCTGCTGCTGGGCAGCATCGCGCCGACACTCGCCTATGACGAAGTCAAACTGAAGGATGCGGAGCGACTGGCTATCCTGCTGCAAGCGCAATTGCGCGGTGTCGCCGGGCGCATCGATTCCAATTCCTTGCAAGATGAAGCACTGGGTGCCCAACGCACAACCCTCGAAAAAATTCGAGCCGCCGCCGGTGTGGGTGCTGACAATGCGTCGGGACCGCTGAACGAGATCAGCACACAAGTCAAAGGCCTTGGTCCGCCGCCAGAAAATGCCGTGCCTGAAGCTGAGAGCATTGCCGCCCAGCGCAAGGAATTGAACACACAACTTGCCCGTGCCACAGCTGCACAGAAGCAATTCATTTTGGTAGGGCTTGAAGCTGATCAGGTTCTTGCCCGCCTTACCAACCTGCAGCGCAGCCAGTTTCTGCAGCGGGTGTTCAAAGCCGACAAATCAATTCTGAGTCCGGCTCTCTGGACTGATGTGTGGAACGGGGCCGCGCTTCTGCAGCAACGCGTCGGGCAAATGTTGTCGAGCGGCGTTACGAATACGACAGGCCGAACCGGCTACTCCGGCCTGCTACTGTTGCCGCTTGGTTTGTTTCTTGTGGGCATGTTCCTGTTCCGCCTGCTGCCCAATCTCATGGCGCGTGTCGGCCTTGGTGAACTCAATACACCCGATGAACAGCCCTCCGGCCTTCTCAAACTCTGGCATGTGATCTGGAGTTATTTCAAGTATCTGCTTCTGCTTGTCGCTGGTGTGCTGTTGCTGAACGCCGCGCTGGATGCGACGGGTCTGTTGTCGGCACCACTCTCCAGATTGCTGACTGTTGTGGTCGACGCATTGCAGCCCGCACTTCTCTACGGCGGTCTCATCTATTTTGTAGTCTCGCCCCGCCAGCCTGAGTGGCGCTTGGTTGCACTCAGCGGAGTTGCTGCGAAACTGGTTTTTGCCATCGTTACCCTGGCCTATGTTGTCTATGGCTTTGGCGACCAGATCTCGGATTTTGCCTCCAGTATCAATCTGCCCGTGAGCTTTGCTGTTGGCCAGTCAGCCCTGTCTGCCTTGGCCCTGATTGCGTTGATCGGGATCGGACTTGTGCTGGTGCGGCGCGAGGCGGGCAAGGGCCTTGCCGGGCAGGAGACGCCTTACTTCCTCACCTGGTTCATGTCCTTCATGCCGGTGTGGTGGTTGCTGCTGTTGATCGCCACCTTCGCCTTGCTGTTCGGCTTTATAGCACTTTCCTATTTCATCGCGGGCAATCTGCTCGACACAGCCATTCTGGTTGTGGGCTTGGGCATATTGCACGCCTTTATCGATGCCTCAGCAACCGCGGCGATTGATCCGCATTCCCGCACTGGCCACACCTTGCGTCGCCTTACGCATTGGAGCGAGCAAGGCATACTCAAGGTCATCCTTTCATTCCGCGCCCTCGCCGACGCTGTACTTGTGATCTTCGGAATCCTGGCACTTATAGCCTTGTGGACCGTTGTTCTGTTCGATGTCTCAACTTTCCTGACCAGCATGAGTCAGGGCATTCCCATTGGCAACATCACGCTCTCGCCCAAGGCCCTTGCCATGGCGCTTGTGGTTCTTGTCGTTGGCCTGACGGCAACGCGCTACGTCACGCGATGGCTGGATCGACGGGTACTCGTTGACACGCATTTCGACAAGGGCGTGCAAAACTCACTGCGCGCCATGGCGGGGTATACGGGATATCTGCTCGCCGGTCTTTTTGCACTCACTGCTGCTGGCCTTGACTTCTCAAGCCTCGCCATTGTGTTCGGTGCTCTCGGCGTTGGTATCGGTCTCGGCCTGCAATCCATCACCAACAATTTTGTCTCCGGCCTCATTCTGCTTGCTGAACGGCCGATACGCGTGGGTGACTGGGTAGTAACGACGGCGGGTGAAGGCATCGTCAAGAAAATCAATGTGCGCTCCACCGAGATCGAAACCTTTGACAGTTGCAGCATCATCGTCCCCAATTCCAACCTGATCTCTGGTGCAGTAAAGAACTGGACGCACCGCGACAGCACGGGCCGTTTTGGCGTTGCCGTCAGTTTTGTGCATAGTGTGGATGTGGAGGCGGTCCGCAAGAAACTGTTGTCGCTGGTGCAGGAGCATCCCAAGGTCATGCGCCACCCACTGCCCACGGCACAGCTGCAACAGATCACCCATCAGGGCCTCGACTTTGAAACCAACGGCTTTGTGCGTGATGTGTTTGAAGCAGGCCAAGTGGCAAGTGATATCAGAATGGCTATACTTGCGAGCTTCCCCGCAACAGATTTTGCCAGCACACTTCCTCCCCGGCCAGAAGCCAAAGTCTCCACCACAAAGGCAAGCAAGCCATGACAGATTTTCAACACCTGCTTGATCGCACCGGGCATGGCCAAAACCTACACATGCTGAAGCTGATGAACCAGCACGTGATAGCCCTCGCTGATGGATCAGCGACGGTGACGGCACTTCCTGAGCAGCAATTTGACAATGCACAGGGCCGCACGCATGGCGGTTTTGTCGCGACATTGATTGACACCGTGATGGGTTTTGCCGTGGCAACAAAACTGCCGGAGGGCACGGGCTTCGGCACCATCGATCTGAACGTGAAATTTGTCCGCAAGATCGACGTCAATACCGGACTGTTGACGGCAACAGCCTTGGTCGAACATGGGGGGCGCACCATG